>BLLT01000390.1 GCA_011958945.1 Lachnospiraceae bacterium
GCCCGTGAGGCTTATCGGCAAAGCACGGAAAATCTGAAATCCTATATGCAGCGCCAGTGGAGCCTTGTGGGAGGAATGGCTGGCACGTTCAGGGAGATGGAGTGATGTATGGGAAAAGGGAGCTATACTGGCTCCCTTTTGATGTATCGTTTGATACCACTGGTTATTTTAAGGGAAGAAATATTTTGAAAGTGCATCCCCCTCCAGCAGTATCAAATAGCTGTATTTTTCCATCCAGTTTATTAACTAACTCATTTGCAATACTGAGTCCGAGTCCAAAATGTTCTCTTTGGGTACGGGATTTGTCACATTGGTAGAAACGGTTAAATATAAAAGGCTTGTCTTTGTCGTTGATGCCAATTCCATGATCAATAATTGTAATTATCAATTCATTTTTTCCTGCTGATGTGTTTAATGAAATTTCGGAATCAGGTGGAGAGTATGAAATGGCATTATCAAGAAAAATACTGATAATCTGGTTTAAGCGGTCTGCATCAGAATAAAGCGGCGGACAGCATTCATCTGGTATATTAAGCTCCAGCAGTATATTTTTTTTCCTGCAAATCTGTTCAAATTTTGTATATAGGTTTATCAGTAACGTATCAATATTGATCTCATCCATGTGAAGAGACCAGTTTCCAGCATCAAGGGATGATAGCAGGAGTAGATCCTGAATAAGTCTTGACATCCGTGATACCTCTGAATCAATCATCTGTACATGATTTTTAATGGTATCCGGGACACCTGGTACAGATTCAATCATTTCAGCAGAGGAAAGGATTGATGCCAATGGAGCTTTGCATTCGTGCGAAACAGCGGCAATAAAGTCTTTCTGGCTCTGCATGGCTTTTTCGGTGGGACTTACGGCTTTTTTGACCAGTATTTTGGAAAGGAAGACAATGGAAGCAAGAACACCACACCATATGCAAAAATAATAACCCAATTCCGGTTTTAACAATGCGGCAAAGCTGGAACATTCTTTCACGGCTACAACTGTATATATGGCATTATGGTCTGTTACGATTAGGGAACTTGCACAATAATGTTTTTTCCCATTTATGGCTTGGATTGTATAAGTGCCGCTTTGCCTGCTGTAATAATTGTCTTCCAGACGGGAAGGGTTATAGGTAAAATCTCCTTCTGTATCCAGCAATATGGTCAAAAAAGTATCAATGATATCCGTATTGTTTTTTATATATTCACTCTGGTAAAGAGAATGCCCGTTATCAGATAAAAGCTGAAAGTACATATCCCGTTTTCCTTCATAAAGCTCCAGGCATGTCCGGTAGTCAGATTCATGTTCTAATTGGAGGATAAGGGTGGTCGCCATTCTGTTAAAGTAAGCCAGTTCCGAATTCTTCTTTGTCTTTATGTTTTCATGGATCATCAGAAAAAATACGATAGAAAAGATGAACATGAGAGAACTGATCAGCAAAACATAAAGATTCCTTTTAAGGCTTTGTATCATGCTTTACCTCCAATATAAATCCGGAGCCATAGACAGAGGAAAGGACACATTCGCTCCCAACGGTGCGGAGCCGTTTGCGTAAAAAATAGATATAGTTATCTAAATTTTTTGATTCAACGGCGGTATCCGTTTCCCAAACCTTTTGTATAAGCTGTTCTCTGGTAAGCACAATCTCCGGCTTTTCAAGAAAAATACCCATTAAGTGATACTCTGTCGGTGTCAGAGCCAGATGATTACTTTTACATGCAAGCTGTCTTTTTGAAATGTCAAGGGAAAGGTCATGGAAAGAAAGGCAGCTTTTTTCCGCAAGAACAGCCGGCCTGCGTGTTAAGGCCCTGATCCGTGCGGATAATTCACTGATATGGAAGGGCTTTGTAAGGTAATCATCGGCACCATTGTCTAATCCTTCAATTTTGTCCTGCAATTCAGACATCCCGGTTATTATGATGATGGGAATCTGCATTTTTTTATTCCGCATTGCTTTTATAATGGAAAGACCGTCTACAACGGGGAGCATACGGTCAATAACAGCCAGATCATAACCGCCTCTCTGGTCTAAGGCAAGTAAGAAACCTTCTTCCCCGTCATTGCAGGCATCAACAATGTATCCCTCTTTTGTAAGCTGTTGTTTCATATTATCACAAAGGTATTTGTCATCCTCTAATAATAAGATTTTCATATTAACGATCCCCAATTCATTTATTTATGCATTAAGTATAGCAAAACAATTCCTAAAAATCTTCTAAAAAATCCTTAATATTGGTTGGTGAAATAGGAGATTTTTAGGATAGACGGATGCTATTCTTTGAACAGGCAAAAAGCCAAATAAATGAAAAGAGGTATAGAAGATGAAAAGAAAGATGTTGAAAGCAGCAGGAGTTCTTTGTTTATTCACAGTTTTGTGTATGGGCATGACGGGATGTGCAGGAAAGGAAAATGAGCAGCCGGATCTGTCGGATGTACATATGGCAAATGAGAGTGATTATAGCGGAGATATTGTAACAGATGGAGAAAACGGCAGAAACGAGGCAGAGGGCAGTCAGGATGACATGGCTGGTAACGTTGCAGAAAGCAGTAGTGTGATTACGGAGAGCAGCAAAGAAGAAGGGGCGTTTTATGAAGGGGCGAATCTGAGTGGGCGCGTTGTTGATTTTTCAGATGTGGGATGCACCATAACACCTCGGACACTGATCATAAATGAGGATGGATCAATGGAGGGAGGTATTGCAGCTCCGGGATATGAATCGGAAGAAACGAACCTTCATATAACTTATGCGGATGATGTTATTTTTCAGGTTATATATTTCAGCATGGGATCGCAGACAGAAATTTCGAGAGAGGACACTGACAAAAACAGTATCAAGAAAGAAACGGATGTGAATATATTCGGCACCAGTCAGGATGATAAACAATGGATTGCTGACAAGGTTGTTATCATAAGGTGGCAGTAGGAGGTCAGGATGGGTTGTTTGGAAAGAGCGCTCTGCTATATCCGGAGAAAAAAGATGAAGTCTGTATTATTGCTGTTGCTGTTTCTGGTCATTAACAGCATGGTTTTAGGCACATTGGGAATACGGAAAGTATCTTTAGGGCTGGCAGAAGAACTTCGGAAGAATGCAGAGAGCAAAATAATATTGGAGAGCATGGAGGCGGATCACCCTTTTGAAGAAACAGATATGCAGGCAATTGAAGAGGAACCCAATGTAAACTGGCTCAACCGGATATCGGAGATGCAGGTTGGTTCTACAACCTGTATCCCGGTTGCAGGCAGTGAAGGTTCTGAAAATACATTTACCGTTCACGGGCAATGTCATTAAGTTAAGCTGATTGA
>BLLT01000391.1 GCA_011958945.1 Lachnospiraceae bacterium
CCCTATTTCTGCGCAGCTTTTTGCGCCTGTCAAGTTTGCGGATGCTGCGCAGACACAAACTTGGGATTGAAAATTTTCAATTTTCAATCTTAGCCTTATTCCTGCGCAGCTTTTTGCGCATGTCAATCAGGCTGGAATATATTTTTACACACTCTTTAGACCTATCCCCCATATTCGCCTTCATTCTATCCACTGCCTTTTGCTGTTCCTTACCCGACGTGAGGAAAATAACTTCCTTCAGCATATACTACCCCTCCATCAATTTTTCCATGGCCCTATTTACTAATTCTCCAATTTCGTCTACAATATAACAGTATCATAAAACAAACAATCACAGAAGGGAAGCAAAACAATGGCACAGAATCCGATTGTCACATTTACAATGGAAAATGGGGATGTTATCAAAGCGGAATTATATCCTGAAACAGCACCCAATACGGTAAATAATTTTATTTCTTTAATCAATAGGAATTTTTATGACGGCTTGATTTTTCACCGCGTTATCCGCGGCTTTATGATTCAGGGCGGCGACCCGGAAGGTTCCGGTATGGGCGGACCCGGCTATGGCATCAAAGGTGAATTCGCTCAGAACGGCGTATCCAATGACTTGAAACATACGGAAGGCGTCCTTTCCATGGCAAGGAGCATGCACCCCGATTCCGCCGGTTCGCAATTTTTCATCATGCATCAGACAAGCCCTCACTTAGACGGCGCTTATGCCGCATTTGGAAAAGTAATCGAAGGGATGGATGCGGTGAACCGCATTGCCGAGACAGCCACCGATTATTCTGACAGGCCCAGGGAGGACCAGGTAATGAAAAGTGTTACCGTGGAATGCTTTGGGGTGGAATATCCTGAACCGGAGAAAATGTAAGATACTTTTGAGACAGCGTTACCCGATATAGCTTTGCACGGCTTTTGCCCGATACCCATTGCTATAGAGATGTTTGAACGACCCATTATCTCCCGGCTTGCTTTAGCCCATAACCCCGGCACTTAAATATTTGCTCCCGGGAATTAATCCGGGATGATAATGGGTTCTTTTTTTGCGGATGCCAGCCTCATCCTATTAAGCATTCTTTCCCCATGAATACAATGCCATACTTTCTGATGCGTTCCGGCGCAAATCCCTCTGCAATAAGCCCAGCCGTATATTGTTTCTCCTCAATTTGTATATGGGCGTTTGCAAGTGTCTGCTCCAAATCTTTTTCCTTCCTCGGTTTGTGTACCTTAAATTCTATGATGTAAGCATAGTCATTCTCTTTATCCCGGGGCTTCATTACTATATCATAACGCCCAAATCCGCTTTCCCTGTTGGATATAATTGTAAATCGTCCTGCCAAATCCACAATCAGGCCAAGCACAAAACCATGGTAAAACCGTTCTGGGGCATCTTTTGACGATGCGCTCTTCGATACATCGAAATTTGAGAAGCTTGAAAGCGCAATATCATTCATAAATTCATTCATGGAATCCACATCATCCATCAGAAGAGCCTTGATAAAGTCATTGTACGGGATATAGGAATTATTCTTAAACCAGCTGTTCACCATGTTTCTAAACATCATGGAAACTTCCTTATTTGTAAGCGCCAGCGTATAACATTCCTCTTTGTATTCCCCCACAGCCTCTACTTCAAGAACCTTTAAATAGCCTGTTGCAAGCAGCAGGCTCCAAACTGCGTTTGCACTGTATCCAAGCTGATCGAAGACAATCTGCTCATCAATCATGGCCTTAAAACTTCCGCCCTCTATTAGTACCCTTATTATTTCTTTGAGTTCTGCCTTCCCAGTCTGTATCAAAGAATTCACAAGACCGTTTGAACTCGTATTCGCCCAGTATGCGCTGTACTTTCCGCCTTTTTTAATAAACGATGTGATAGACCATGGATTATAAATATCAGTATATTTTCCAAATGTAAATCCGTCATACCAGTATTTCACATTTCCCTTCTCACTTCCCAGCCCCACATCATCAAGCACCCTAAACACCTCATCCTCTGTAAAGCCAAAGGAATCTGCATACTCATCCGAAGTTGTAGTGACTACGTCCAGGTTGTTTAAATCAGAAAAAATACTCTCTTTCGAAATACGGGTAATCCCGGTTATGACTCCACGGTACAGATGCGGGTTCGCCTTAAATGTATTGTCAAAAAAACTCCGAAAGAAGCCAACTGCCTCATCCCAGCAGCCGCCAAGCCACGCCTCCTGCATCGGGGTATCGTACTCATCAAGCAGCACAATCACTTCTTTTCCATAATACCTTTCGAGATAGATACACAGGGAGGTAATGGCCATCTGTGCCTTTACATCCTCCATCCTTTCATTTACCGCAAAAAAAGATTCTCTGTCATTCTCATCAAATATGTCCGACTTCATAATATCCTTGAACATTGCATAAAGATTTGCAATGACAATTTTTACTGCCGCCTTCAAATCCTTAATATTACCAGCCTTTACGCCCGCAAAACTCAAAAATATTACAGGATATGTTCCTTGCAGCTGCCTGTATTTTTCATCATTCCAGACTTTAAGGCCATCAAACAAATCTCCTCTGCCTGCATATTTGTTTGAAAAAAAGCACTCCAGCATGCTCATATTCAACGTTTTTCCAAATCTGCGCGGACGTGTAATAAGCGTTACCGCCGAACTGCCTTCCCACCATTCTTTAATAAATTCGCTCTTATCTATATAAAACCGGTTTTCTTCCCTTAACCTGTCAAAATGCTGTTCACCTATATTTACAATTATATTGCTGTCCATATCCGCACCTCCCCAAATAACAAACGACTCATGACTATTCAGCCTCCGGCCAAATAGTTGCGGCAGCTTCCTTCCAAATTCTAAATACAGTATACATATATTTCAAAAGGTGCGCAACCGAAAGGCTTCCTGTTCATATTTTGTTCATAATCATTTTAAAAAAACTTCAATTCATTCTCATTCTTTATACATTTCTTTTGCATATACTGAATTCATAAGATACACAAACAACAAGTTAGCCAGAGTTAATTGATTTTTAAATAACTTTTTCATAATAAATGCCAAGTAAAGACAGCTTTACTTGGCATCCTCCCTTTTCGGGGATAAATTATCCACGCCCTCACCCCAAAAAAATTTTGAAATTTTGTCATTTTTCTTGACTTTATCGTAGTAAAGTAATAAAATAGCCATATTACAAAGAGCGTAATGATAGGCGCTCTTTTTTACTTATAGGAAACTGCGTTGCAAGACGCATAAATTCACAAGTTCGCTAAGCGAACTTGCAGAGAATGCAAAGCATTCTTTTTTAT
>BLLT01000392.1 GCA_011958945.1 Lachnospiraceae bacterium
GCGCAGAAATGGAGTAAAAAAATGAGAATATAGGTGCAGTCCATACGATGCATTTATAGATAAATGGGGCGGTTTCCCAGGTTCCTGTGGATGGCCGTAAACCGGCCCGGCTGTTTGGTAGCCGGAGGTTTTCGCACACAGGCCACCAGCAAAAGGAATTAAGGAATGCTGCACCGAATGTAACTATATTTTATAAAATGTCTTATGAAAAGGAGAGTAGAAATGTTAAACAAACTTAGAAAGAACAACAAAAAAGGTTTTACTTTGGTAGAGTTAATCGTTGTATTGGTTATTCTTGCAATTTTGGCAGCTTTGTTGATTCCGGCTTTGACGGGGTATATTGATAAGGCGAGAAATCAGCAGATTATCGCAGAGACTAGGCAGACGGTAATGGCGGCACAGACCTTGGTAGACGAAGCGTATGCTAGTAAGGATTTAGGAACAGCTCCAATAGTAGGTGCTACTGGAGACGTTACGTTTAGTGATATAAAGGCTTTAGCAGAGGTAGATGGCACATTAGGTGATGTAACTGTAACAGCAACTGAGACACCAGCTGGCAGTGGTATTTATCAAGTTGTGATAAGTAAATTGGAGTATTCTAAAAACGGCAAAAAGTGTACTTATAAAGCAGCACCAGCATCAGGAGAGGAAAAATATACAGTAGCTACTGTAACTCCGTAAAATAGATAAGAGAGTATAACATGCCAAACACATTGTCAAATGACCAAAACTACAAAGAAAAATCAAAAAACAGACACCTCATCCGGGCTCTGTCTGTCATAGTCCTCATCTTGGCAATCGTGACGGCATCCGTTCCGGGCATCCTGGCCATTATGCGGCGCGCCGATGCACAGGTGGCACTGGGGAATGCAAAATCCCTCCGCCTGGCGCTGCAGATGGCCTCTACGGAAGCCTATGCTGCAGGACATCCTTTCGGCGACGCCTCCCAGATTGGAGGCGTCACCGAAGAATCCTGGAGAAAGGTCATTACGGACAGCAAGATACCCGGGGATTTCTGGGTGCTGCAGACGGATGAAAGCGGCTATGAAGTACTCCGTTTTCTCTATCAGGAAGGGGACTTTACAGTAAGCTACACAAAAGAACCGTTGGTTTATGAGGTATGTTACAGGCAGACCTTTATAGAGACGGAACAAAGCGCCGTTTATTCCCGCGAGCAATGAGGAAAATAGCCATGTTTACATGGATATTTGACGAATGCCGCGAGGATCAAATGCCCCGTTGCTTGCAAAGGGGTATTTGATGAGTACTCCGAATCAGGAATCTACATAAGAATTTCGGATACAGCGGAGGAAAGCAGGGAGTGTGCCCCTGTAAATAAAACGGCGTGTTGAGTGGAGCAGACTCATTTCAATACGAACTCCGTTCGCGGGCGTCTGCGCAGGCAAGCCATCCTGGCGGACGGCTCACAAAAATAAGAAAGGAAGAAAATGATTGCAGTGCTAAATGGAATCCTGTGGCTGCTCCGGTTTGCCATAGGGGCCTGCGTATTCAGCTTCTTCAATGTGGTTATCTACCGCCTCCCCCAGGGGGAGAGCGTAGTCCACGGGCGCAGCCATTGTATGGGCTGCGGGAAGACACTTACGGCAGGGGAATTGATTCCCTGTGTCAGTTATTTGATACAGGGGAAAAAATGCCGCGGATGCGGCGGGAAAATTTCAGGAAGATATTTTAAAGTAGAACTGGCGGGCGGCCTGGCCTTTGTCTGCTGCGGCGCCTTTTTTGGATATGGGGAGTCGGGGCTGTTATCCTTACGCGGGCTCATAGCCTTCGCCTATTTGGGAATCCTCATCATCGTAGCACTTATAGATTGGGATACAAAGATTATTTATAATCGTTTTCATATAATTATTTTGCTCCTGGGCATTGCCGCCCTGTGGCTTTTCCCGGAGCATCCCGTGACCGACCGCCTCATCGGCGCGGCTGCGGTATCGCTGCCCATGCTCCTGATTGCCATAGCGATAGAAGGGGCCTTCGGCGGGGGGGATATCAAACTCATGGCCGTAAGCGGCTTCCTCCTTGGCTGGCGCAGCATCCTTATCGCCATGTTCCTTGGCCTGCTTACCGGCAGCGCCTACGCCATAGGAATGATGGCCGCGAAAAAACTAACCCGAAAAGACCATTTCGCCTTCGGCCCTTTCCTGGCTCTTGGCCTGGCTATCGCCCTCTTTTACGGCGATACGATAGCTAACTGGTATTTATCGCTGTTATAATAAGAGTGAATTGGTATAATAGCGAGAACTAAAGAAACTGGTAAATAAAGTCTTGGAGTCAGAGGATAAAAAGTAACAGTGTCTAGATTTTTTGAAAAACAATGAAAGGAGCAAACCAATGCCAAATTTCCGCTATACAGCCAAAAGCATGGAAGGAAAAATACAGCGGGGAACGATGGAAGCGGCAGGGGAGGGCGCCCTCCAGCAGATGCTGAAAGAACAGGGCCTCTACCTTATCGAAGCCAAAGATGCCGCCGCCGTTAAAAAACATAAAAAATTGAATGCCAGACAGCTTTCCGAATTTTCCAAGGAACTGTCCACCCTCCTTGCCTCTGGCGTCAGCATTGTCCGCGCACTGGAAATCATCGCGGAGGAAGATGGGATTTCCCCGGTCACCAAGGCGCTTTATCTGGATATCCTGGCAGAATTGAAACGGGGTCTTAGCCTGTCGGAAGCCATGGAGATGAAGCAATGCTTCCCCGAACTTATGCTGGGGATGATTCGTTCCGGGGAAGGGAGCGGCAACATTGATGCCGTTATGAACCGTCTCGCCCTGCACTATGAGAGGGAAAACCGCTTAAAACAACAGGTGCAGTCGGCCATGACCTATCCTATGGTGCTGCTTGTGATGAGCATTCTGGTAGTGATTCTTATCGTTACCTTCATTTTACCTCAGTTCGAAGAACTTTTTGCGGAAATGGAAAGCCTTCCTGTTGTGACGGAAATATTAATGGGCATATCCGATTTCCTCGTGACGCAATGGTATGTGGCGCTGCTGGTTATATTTTTGCTGTTTATCATCCTGCGGACGGTAGGAAAAATTTACAAAGTGCGCCGCACTATCGACTATATCAAAGTACATATGCCGGTGGCGGGCAAACTGAATAAGGTGATTTACACAGCCCGCTTTTCCAGGACCTTAAGCAGCCTTTATTCCAGCGGCATGCCCATCGCATCGGCTTTGCAGACGGCGGGGGGGACGGTTGGCAATGTCTATGTGGAAGAGCAATTCGATAAGGTCATATCCATGGTGCGCAGCGGTATCCCCCTATCCCAGGCAT
>BLLT01000393.1 GCA_011958945.1 Lachnospiraceae bacterium
GCAAAGTCCTGGGCTGAACTGTTACCTTTATATACCATTTGCATAATTTTTCCCCATTGACTTTTTGCAGGATGCAGGATAATATATAAATAATAGTCATTTTAGTTATGTATAAGGAGCCGGTCCTTTGCAAGAGGGATCGGTTCTATTCAAGAAAGGGAAACAAGGGATATTCTGGGATATAAGAAGGGAGAAATATGCGCAATAAAGTACTTGTTGTGGATGATATGGAGCTGAACCGTGAACTATTGGCAGAAATATTGCAGGATGAGTATGATATTATCACGGCGGAGAATGGAAAATTGGCTTTGGAGTGCCTGGATAATCAGAATAATGAAATTGCAGTTGTTCTCTTGGATTTGATTATGCCTGAAATGGACGGCTTTGGGGTTTTGAAGGTGATGAACCAAAGGATGTGGATGGAAAAGATACCCGTCCTTGTTATCAGTGGAGAAACTGCGATTACTGTGGAAAAGGAATGCTTTGAATATGGTGTGTCCGATTTTATCCATAAACCATTTGACAATGCGCTGGTGAAAAAGCGGGTAGAAAATATTGTCAGCCTCTTCCAGTATCAACATGAACTGGAAGATAAGGTGGCTATGCAGACAAAGACTCTGCGGGAGCAGAATAAGACATTGGAGCACCAGGCTAAAAAGTTGAAACAAAGCAATGAAAATATTATAGATATTTTGGGTACAGTAGTAGAATCCAGGAATCTGGAAAGCGGCGAGCATGTAAAGAGGGTCAAAGGCTATACCGAGATTATGGCAAAGGCACTTAGCAGGAAATATCCGGAATATGAACTGACGAAGGAGAAGATAGAAGTAATCGTTTCTGCCAGCGCACTTCATGACTTAGGGAAAATTGCCATACCGGACAGCATATTATTAAAACCTGCGAAATTGACCCAGGATGAATTTGAATATATGAAGACCCATACTATCAGGGGCTGCGAAATATTGACCAGCATCCAGGGGGTATGGAATGATGAATATGCAAAGATCGGATATGAGATATGCCGGCATCATCATGAAAGGTATAATGGAAGGGGATACCCGGATGCCTTGGAAGGGGAGGATATCCCTATTTCCGCCCAGATTGTTTCTATAGCGGATGTTTATGATGCATTGGTAAATGTTAGAGTATACAAAAGTGCTTTTGCAAAGGATGAAGCATTTCGAATGATTATGGACGGGGAATGTGGAGTTTTTTCTCCAAAACTTCTGGAATGCCTAAAGGAGGCAAAGCAGGAATTCGAAGAATTGGCAGGGAATATAGCGCAGGACAGTGAGAATGCATAATTGATAGATGGAACGGCTTGGAAAGGAGAATGACAAAAATGGGAATGACAATGACCCAGAAAATTCTGGCAGCGCATGCCGGGCTGGAAAAAGTGGAGGCGGGGCAGCTGATAGAAGCGGATTTGGATTTGGTATTGGGAAATGACATTACCAGCCCTGTAGCCATTAAGGAAATGGAAAAAATGAATGTGAAGGGCGTTTTTGATAAGGATAAAATTGCTCTGGTGCCCGACCATTTTGTACCTAATAAAGATATTAAATCGGCGGAACATTGCAAATGCGTCAGGGAATTTGCATACCGCAATGAAATTACTAACTATTTTGAAGTAGGGGAAATGGGAATCGAACACGCCTTGCTGCCGGAAAAAGGCCTTACCGTAGCTGGCGATGTAATTATCGGGGCTGACTCCCACACCTGTACTTATGGTGCATTGGGTGCATTTTCCACAGGGGTAGGCAGCACGGATATGGCTGCTGGCATGGCAACAGGCAAGGCCTGGTTCAAAGTGCCGGGGGCGATTAAATTTAACCTGATCGGCAAGCCAGCAGCATGGGTGAGCGGAAAAGATATAATTTTACATATTATAGGAATGATTGGCGTAGACGGAGCTTTATATAAATCTATGGAATTTGCAGGGGAAGGAATTGGAAACCTTACTATGGATGACCGTTTTACCATAGCGAATATGGCCATTGAGGCCGGCGGCAAGAACGGGATTTTCCCGGTGGATGAACTGGCTGTCGCTTATATGGAGGAACATTCCAAGAAGAACTATACCATCTATGAAGCGGACGAAGATGCGGTTTATGACGAAGAATATACCATAGACTTAAGCGCTTTGCGCCCTACGGTAGCTTTTCCCCATCTGCCTGAAAACACAAAAACAATAGATGAAATAAAAGAGGATATCGAAATCCAGCAGGTGGTCATCGGCTCCTGTACCAACGGCCGGCTGGATGATTTGCGCATTGCGGCAAAAGTACTGTCCGGAAGGCATGTGGCAAAAGGCTTACGCTGCATCATAATTCCTGCCACACAGGCCATTTATCTGCAGGCGATGGAAGAAGGCTTGCTGAAAACCTTTATCGAAGCCGGTGCCGTGGTCAGCACTCCGACCTGCGGCCCCTGCCTTGGCGGATATATGGGGATTTTAGCCGAAGGGGAACGGTGCGTTTCCACCACTAACCGTAACTTTGTAGGACGCATGGGCCATGTGGAATCGGAAATCTATCTGGCGAGCCCTGCCGTGGCTGCTGCCAGCGCTGTGGCCGGGAAGATTACCTGTCCGTGTAAATTGTAGGAATTAACTTGGTATGTGCAAAGCCCGAAATGCCGGGCTATAGATGCAGCACAGAAACGGGGTCAAGATAAAAATTTTTATTTTTCAATCCCCGGTTTGTGTCTGTACAGTATCCAAGAACTTGAGATGCACAATAAAGCCGTACAGAAATGGAGTAAAATATGAAATCAGCAAAAGGAATTGTATTTAAATATGGAGACAATGTGGACACCGATGTGATTATTCCTGCCAGATATCTGAATTCCTCTGACCCAGCGGAACTGGCAACCCATTGCATGGAAGATATTGATAAAGAATTTGTCAATAAGGTAAAAAAAGGCGATATTATTGTGGCGGATAAGAATTTTGGCTGCGGTTCTTCCAGGGAACATGCGCCAATCGCCATCAAGGCGGCCGGGGTGAGCTGCGTGATTGCGGAGACTTTCGCCAGGATTTTCTACCGCAATGCCATTAACATCGGGCTTCCCATCATAGAATGCCCGGAAGCATCCAAAGGAATCGAAGCCGGGGATGAAGTGGAAGTGGACTTTGACAGCGGGGTCATCACGAACCTGACGAAAGGCATCAGCTTCCAGGGCCAGGCGTTCCCAGAATTTATGCAAAAGATTATTGCGGCAGAAGGTTTGGTAAATTATATCAACGCAAAATAAAAAAGAATTGGCCCAGCGGCC
>BLLT01000394.1 GCA_011958945.1 Lachnospiraceae bacterium
TTTTTATGTACACGGGCGTCCAAATGAAATGTGTCAGTAAGCTGACGGACGCCCGGCGCGCGAGCAGGGGAAGATGGTTCTTCCCTGCTCGGTTCCGCAGCCCCGTGCTGAAGAAACATGCCGCTATGTGGCGCACGGGGCATGCAAATGAAGCGTTTTGGAAAGAGAAGAAAAAATACCGAACATGAAATTGATTTTATTATTTTGAATAAAAATATATGTTAAAAACTGTATAAAATGTCAATTTACAAAATATTATCGCCAATTTATAATTAGAATACAATATGAAATCGATAACATTTAAATAAAGAGGAGGAAGGAAAGTGCATGAAAGAAAATGCTGCAAAGAAGACATATCAGAAGAGATTTGAAAGGCATTTTGATGAGTTGCGTTGGCTTTATATGGAATTGTATGACAACAGTTCGATGTTCGCAGAACTGTGCGACAAGATGGAGATTTTTTACCAGGATAGAAAAAAGGATTTAAAGGCGCTGGATAAAAAGCGGGAAGAACATCAGGACTGGTATAAACAGAACGATATGCTTGGGATGATGTTTTATATCGACAATTTTGCAGGGAATATGAAAGGCGTGCAGTCCAGGCTGGATTATATAGAGCAATGCAATGTGAATTATGTCCATCTGATGCCTTTCCTTGAAACGCCGAAGGGGCGTTCCGACGGAGGATATGCGGTTTCGGACTTCCGGAAGGTGCAGGAGAACCTGGGATCTATGGAGGACTTGGAGGATTTGACGGGGGCATGCCATAAAAAAGGGATAAACGTATGCATGGATTTTGTGATGAACCATACCTCGGAGGATCATGAATGGGCGAAAAAGGCCAGAGAGGGCGACGGGGAGTATATGAGCCGTTACTTTTTCTTTGAAAATTCCTACATACCGTCCTTGTATGAGCAGACCGTGCCGCAGGTATTCCCTACCACCGCACCGGGGAATTTTACATATCTGCCGGATCAAAAGCATTTTGTGATGACTACGTTTTACCCATACCAGTGGGATTTGAATTATAAAAATCCCAGGGTATTCAACGAAATGATGTACAATTTCCTTTTCCTGGCTAATAAAGGGATAGATATCATACGCATAGATGCGGTGCCTTATATATGGAAGGAACTGAATACGCCGTGCAGAAACCTTCCCCAGGTGCATACGATTGTTCGTATGATGCGTATGATTAGCGAAATCGTATGTCCGGGTGTCCTTCTTCTTGGTGAAGTGGTGATGGAGCCGGAAAAGGTAGTTCCTTACTTCGGCACGGTGGAAAAACCGGAATGCCATATGCTTTATAACGTTACAACGATGGCTACTACATGGCATACAGTGGCTACCAGGGATGTGCGGCTGCTGAAAAAACAGCTGGATATTGTGAATGCCCTGCCAAAGGATTATGTTTTTCTGAATTATCTGCGCTGCCATGACGATATTGGCTGGGGGCTGGATTACGGGGCGCTTAAGTCGGAAGGTATTGGGGAGCGTTCCCATAAAAAATACTTGAACGATTATTTCCAGGGATATACCGGAGACAGCAACAGCCGGGGAGAACTTTACAATGCGGACCCGGTGACAGGGGATGCCAGGTTCTGCGGAACTACAGCTTCCATGTGCGGTGTGGAAAAAGCCGGCTTTGAGCAGGATGAAGCGGCCATGGGGAAGGCAATCCAAATGGATGTGATGCTTCATGCCTATATGTTCATGCAGTCCGGGATACCTGTCCTCTACAGCGGGGATGAAATCGGCCAGGTTAATGATTATACCTATAAGGAAGACCCGGACAAAGCGCCGGATTCCCGTTATATCCACAGGGGGGCGATGAACTGGGAACTGGCGGGGAATATTTCCAAAAAGGGTACGGTGGAAGAGAAAATTTTCCATCGCCTGGAGCGGTTAGAGCAGATTCGTAAAAAAGAAAAAGTATTCGTATCCAATGCGGATACATGGACTATTGATACATGGGATGCTTCCGTTCTGTGCATAGCCAGATGTTTGGAAGGGGAGAAAATCATCGGCCTGTTTAACTTCAGCGAATTCGATAAGACGGCCTGGATTAACGAGACAGACGGCGATTATGTGGAATTGATTTCAGGGGAAGAAATGAAGCCTATAGGGGTAAATATACCAGCATATGGTTTTTATTACTTGAAAAGGAAATAGCGGATAAGGGAGAAGCAAGGAGCAGCCGGATGAATATAGCGGAAATTGCGAAGCGGGCCGGGGTATCCAGTGCAGCTGTTTCCCGTTACTTTAATGACGGGTATATCTCGGAGGAAAAAAGGGAAAAAATCCGCAGGGTGGTGGAAGAAACCGGATACCGCCCTTCGGTGCAGGCGCAGACGCTCAGGACGAAAAAAACAAAAATGATAGGGGTAATTGTGCCGAAGGTGGCATCGGCATCCATCGGAAGGGTAGTGGAAGGTATTCTTTCCGTATTAAACGGGAGGAAATACCAGATGCTTTTGGCGGTGACCCAGAATGACCCTGAAAAGGAACTGGAATACCTGGATGCTTTCAGCGAAAAACAGGTGGATGGGGTCATTCTGGTGGCTACGGTGTTTTCGGCGAGGCATAAAAAGGTTCTTAAAAATATGCCGGTACCTGTCGTGCTTATAGGGCAGCAGCTTTCGGGCTGCTGCTGTGTTTACCATGACGATTATCATGCTTCTTACGACTTGACGAAATATATACTGGAAACGGGGCGGAAAAAGTTGGGTTACTTAGGTGCTATCTGGCAGGATAAGGCGGTAGGGGAGGAGCGTTACAAGGGATTCCATGATGCGCTGGAGGATGCCGGGCTGGAGGAGTATGCCCAAAATTATGTAATTTCTGCTTTTACGATCGCTTCCGGATATGAAAAATGCGGGGAACTGCTGGAAAAATGTGGGGAACTGGATGGAATTATTTGTGCTACGGATACAATGGGGGCCGGCGCGGTGAAATGTCTGCGGGAACGGGGAATCGAAGTTCCCAAACGGACACTGGTGGCCGGGCAGGGGGATTCGGATATGGCGGGGGTGATGGCTCCGCCATTATTAACAGTACATTATTCTTATGAAAAAAGCGGGGAGATTGCGGCAGAAATGCTCATGGAGATTTTACATCAGGGCAAAACGGATTTGAAGGAAATTAAACTGGGGTATCACTTGGTGAAATAAAGCTTTGCCCGGTTGCAGGCTGAACTGTTACCTCTTTTGTAACAGTTCAGCCTTCGGCTTCCCTGTT
>BLLT01000395.1 GCA_011958945.1 Lachnospiraceae bacterium
ATCAAAAATGTATTTGTCGGGAATTGGTCTTTAGGCCAGTTCCTTTTTTTATTGAACAATATTGAATTTATGTTCACTTTTGAAAGGAGAGATTTAAAATGATGTCACTATTTGTAAAACTGTTTGTCAGCAATAAGGAAGATGTTTCAAATCCAAGCGTAAAGAAAGCCTACGCCACTTTA
This sequence comes from Lachnospiraceae bacterium, assembly GCA_011958945.1. Classification (GTDB taxonomy): domain Bacteria; phylum Bacillota; class Clostridia; order Lachnospirales; family Lachnospiraceae; genus Kineothrix. The sequence goes on from BLLT01000395.1 coordinate 183, forward strand.
TCCAGCGTTGTCGGTATCCTGTTAAATATGTTTTTATGCATGGCAAAAATAGCGGTCGGGCTATTAAGCCACTCCGTTGCTATCTCGGCAGATGGGTTTAATAACCTGTCAGATGCAGGGACCAGTCTGGTTTCACTTCTGGGCTTTAAGGTTGCGGAATATGGCGGAGGCAGTACACATCCATTCGGACACGGGCGGATTGAGTGGATCATGGGAATCTTTGCTTCCATCGCTGTCCTGCTTATGGGAATAAAACTGGCAGGGACTTCGGTGGATGCGATAACAGACCCACATGAGCCGATGATCAGCGCCGTTTCGGTAATCGTACTGATACTTTCCATTCTGGTTAAGGCCTATATGTATTGCTACAATAAACGGTTTGCAGCGATCACAGATTCAGAAACCCTGAAAGCAACCGCCGCAGACTGTATTGGCGACGTGATTGCCACTGTCACAGTTTTGGTTTCAACTGCCATTACTTATGCCACACATTTTGCGGTTGACGGTTATTGTGGTGTACTCGTGTCAGTATTCAATATTTTTGCGGGCGTGAAAAGTTTGTGGGAAGTATTGGGGCGTATCATGGGGAAATCTGCGGACACAGACACAAAAAATACCATCCTGCAGACAGCCGGAGCGTATCCTGAAATCATTTCAGTCCATGACTTGATGCTGCATGATTATGGCTTTGGGTACTTTGTAGTCTCCATGCGCATTGAAGGATACAAAAAAGACAGCGGGAAACTCTACACCGCATCCCACCAGATATCCTTTGAGCTGTACCAGAAGTTCCATTGTGACTGCTTTATACAGATTGACTACCTTCTGCATGATGAAGCGCTTACCCATACCATTACAGAACAAATATACTCTGTCCTGAAAAAATACAGTGATGAAATCCGGGTGGACAATTTCCGGCTCATCGAAAACGGTTCCGGCTTTAGCGCAGCCTTTGACATGGTATATCCTGCCGGACTGCAAAAAAGAGAAGATGAAATCCGTAACAGCATAACGGAAAAAGTCAGGTCTGAAAATCCGGAATGCCATCTCGCCATCAAAGGTATTATACGGCGTGAGCGTCTAAGCCTGCACCGGTAATATAAAAATTAACATTTAGGAGGATATTCAAATGACAGGAAAATCAAACCGTATCTATTTACTGGAAGAAGCAGACGTTGCTTCTGCATTACTTAAGTTAGGGATACCGACAATGGTTGGTATGCTGATCTCCGCCCTATATAATGCTATTGATGCGTATTTTGTCGGCGGCCTTGGCATGAGCCAGATGGGGGCTGTATCCGTCGTATTTCCAATCGTGCAGATCATTATAGGTCTGGGCATGATGTTCGGGGCAGGGGCTTCCTCATACATATCACGGCTGCTTGGAAAGGGTGACAATGAACAGGCAGACAGGACAGCTTCCACTGCGCTTTTTTCAGGGCTTCTCGTAGGCGCAGTCATCATCATAGGCATTCTGGTATTCCTTGACCCTGTGCTTACGGCTTTGGGCTCAACGGAAACGATCCTGCCCTATGCAAGAGCCTATGCCAGAATCTATGTGACAGGCTCGATCATCAATGTATTTACTGTTATGATGAATAATCTGCTTACAGCCCAGGGAGCTACAAAATTCACTATGATCGCTATGCTGACAGGAAGCATTGCTAATGTGATTTTAGACCCTGTTATGATCTATGGTATGGATTTAGGCATCGAGGGGGCGGCTGTCGCAACAGTTATTTCACTATGCATCAACATGGCGCTTTACATTGGATACATAGCAAAAAAGAAAGGCGTATTAAAAATTTCCGTTAAGAACATAGTGCCTTCAAAAACAATTTATATGGAAGTCCTGAAAATAGGCATTCCTGTACTTCTATTCCAGCTCCTGGCAAGCGCGGCTATGGGGAGCATCAATACCGCATCAAAACCTTATGGCGATTATGCGGTTGCGGCTATGGGAGCAGTCACCCGTATTATGACAGTTGTGACCTATGTCGTTTTTGGGTTTTTGAAAGGTTTCCAGCCATTTGCAGGGTACAACTATGGGTCAGGACGGTTTGACAGACTGAAAAAGTCTATCAAACTCTGCATGGCCTGGTCAACGGCATTCTGCGTGATTGCAGGCATTGTTCTTGTTGTATTTGCAGCTCCAATCGTATCCCTCTTTGGTACAGATACAGAAATGCTTGCTTTAGCAGAAACAGCGCTCAGGCTCAATGCCGTGTTATTTACCACGTTCGGTTTCCAAATGGTATATGCATCCCTTTATCTTGCCATTGGCAAGAGCCTTGTGGGAAGCGTACTCAGTCTGAGCAGACAGGGCATTTTCTTTTTCCCTCTGGTTATCGCACTGCCGCATCTGTTTAGTCTGGCTGGCGTGATATGGGTACAGCCAGCGGCAGACCTTTTCACCACAATCCTTACTGCATTTTTTGCAGTAAAGATAAACCATGCATTATCAGCAGAAATATCAAAGGAGGTAGATTGACTTGGAATTGGGGAAATCCAAAGAGGATTATCTGAAAGCAATTTTCATCTTGCAGATAAAATCAAGTGATGTCCATTCAGTAAATGTCGCAGAATACATGGGGGTTTCAAAAGCGAGTGTTTCCGTTGCTATGAAGCAATTACGGAACAAAGATTATATAACGATGGATAATAGCGGCAGGCTGCATCTCAGCCCCAAAGGGAAAACCTTAGCAGCACAAGTCTATGAAAGATACAGCTTTTTCACCAGTCTGTTCTCTCAAATGGGTGTTCCTATCGAAATTGCCAGAAAAGATGCCTGCTCTATCGAACATGTTATAAGTAATGAAAGCTATGAAAAGCTCAAGTGTGCATTTATTCTATAGTTGCGTTTAACAGATCAGAAATACATGACAACCCTATACGATTTGGCGAGACAACCGACCTTTGCCAAATCGTATAGGGTTTCTTTGCTATCCTTTTTTCATTCCATCACCCTGAACATGCCAGCCATTCCGCCCACAAGGCTCCACTGGCGCTGCATATAGGATTTCAGATTTTCTGTGCTTTGCCG
>BLLT01000396.1 GCA_011958945.1 Lachnospiraceae bacterium
AGTGAAACTTCATTTCTTTCACACTAAGCCCTGACATCGAACGCATACCGGGCAATCGCTGTACTTTTTTGCTCCCTGGCCGTTATATTCTTTATTACGTCTGCCCCATCCTGCTCATCTTCCATTACCTTCATTTCCGCATGCAAGGAATATCCCCGTTTTTCCAGTCTCTCATTCAAAATATGAATATTCTCCGCAATGAAGTCAATCATTCTTTCATCCTGAAGATAAAACTGTGTATTTACATTTTTTTCTTTCATCACCACATAGACATCCAGAGGCCCTAAATATTCCATATCCAAATGCAGCAATGCGCTCACGCTTCCATCTTCCCGCACCGCGCTTTTCCTGTTTGTGTATACATACAGGTCGCCATGGGCATTTCCCCCGCTCATTTTTAGGGGAAGCTGGATATAGTTGAACATTTGGTTCACCTGATTCATAAAGTCTATGTTATTCTGCATGGTTGTCAGGCTTTTTGACAAGGGTGTATCCTTTGCCGCCTGTCCCAGGGCTTCTGTCAGCCGGGCTGTCTGCTGCCTGAGCCTATTGTATAGTTCTTCCACATTTTTTTTATCCGCCACTTCCTCCGGGCGTATCATCCATTGCCGCTCTATTTGTTTGCCAAGCAGCTGGTTAAACTCTTTGCTGCCAAACAGTTTTAATATATCCGCCTGGGCTGACCCATTTCCTTTTCCGGCAATCATTGACTGTATTTCTTTTAACAACTGTTCTACCGGGATTTTGCCATTCTGTATCTGCCCAAACAATTCTCCCATTTCTCCCTTTGAAAAGCCGAGCCTGGACAAAGACAAAGCTAACTGCCCCCGTCCGCTTTCATCTAAAACCTCCCTCAATAATGCCGGATTGGCCTGCGGCTTCTGTACGTCCGCCCCGTCCTCCGTTTCCAGCCCTTCCAGCCCTTCCTGCCCTGTCAGGTTAAGCTGTTCCTTTGCCATTTCCGCTTCCGCCTTGGTATAAACTGTCTGTAATTGTTCCGCCCCTTTGCCGCCCTCCCCGTTTAACAAAGGCGCAGCGTTTCCTTGGGCCGAATCCCCTGCAATATCCGCAAATACATTCCCTGCCAAGCCGCTGCCATTTTCCCCTTCCGAAACCTTCGAACCGGAAAACAGCTGCAAAATATTCATATAAAAGTCTATTGCCCCGCTCCCTTCCCCTGTGCTCATCATGGCCTGGAAGGTATTCGGGATTTCCATTAAAATGTCTGTCACTGTACTTAAAATCTGATGCCGGTAGCTTTGATAATTTTCGAACTGCCCGATGTTCTCCGGCGTAATTGGAATCTGGAAATTCTTCATGGAGACGATCGTTTCCGGGGCAGTACCCGCGTTGGTCATCACCAGCTTCCCCATCTCCGTCAGGGAATTCCTATCAATGGGCATACCCCTCTCCATCATGGAAGATACCATCCGTACCAATTCATTTGTAACCGGAAGTTTTGCCGCCTCCAAAGCCTTTAGAACATTGGCATCCTGTGTCAGATTCTCATAAAGCGGGCGGAGGGCAATCTGTGCCCCCGAATTCCCTTTCACTTCGAAAGTCAGGCTCTGCCCCACGGAAACGTTCATATCCGCGTCCATCCGTGCCGTAATCACCACATCTTTGTCCATCCGGATTTGCACTTCATTCCCATTTCTTGCCACCACTTCCCCTTGTATGGTCTGTCCTGCGGATAAATTCCTCACTGCCTGGGGCGGCTGACTGCTTGAGGGAACGCTGGGCGCCCTCCCGGTGCTTGTATTATGGCTCTTTAAACTCTTATTTCCATATTGAAACAAACCTATCAGACTCAATGTTCCATCTCCTTAGCTACTATTCGGAATACTATTAGGAACTATATTTGGACAATGTTCCCAATAAACGATTTCCTGTGAATGGGCGTAGGGCCATATTGTTTCAGCGCGTCCAAATGTGCCTTCGCCCCATACCCTTTGTTGCCGGCAAATCCATATGCGGGATACACCTCGTCATATTTTACCATCAGGCGATCCCTTGTCACTTTCGCAATAATGCTTGCGGCCGCGATGGAGGCGCTTTTTGCATCCCCTTTAATAATAGGAATCTGCCGGATAGATATTTTGGGTATTGTTACCGCATCGTTGAGAAGCAAATCCGGCGTCACGGCCAATTTTCCAATGGCCTGGCGCATGGCTTCATATGTTGCCTGAAGAATGTTGATTTCATCTATTCTTTCCGGCGAAACGTATCCCAAGCCTGTTGCCACCGCTTTTTCCATAATGATATCATACAGCTCTTCTCTTTTTTTTTCGGATAATTGTTTCGAATCATTAAGGTATAAAATGTCACAATTCTTTGGAAGAATGACGGCCCCGGCTACTACCGGCCCGGCCAAAGGCCCTCTTCCTACTTCATCTATCCCGCAAATATGAACATATTCCCCGTATTCATGTTCATATTTCATCATCTGTCCGGTTCTCTCTTTTTCCTTTTCCAACAGTGCTATTTTCTTCTCTGCGCTTTTGATTAATGACTGTACCCCGCTCCTCTTGTCCGAGGAATAGGATTCTATAAGTTCAGGCAGCTTTTCCGTGACCGCTGCCTGAAAAATTTCCTTTATTTCACTTATCTTCTGTTCCATAACCGCCCTCATTTACTGATGTTTTAATATGCCGAATTTATTTAACGGCCAAATCCGTACCCATGCCCTGCCTATAATATCTTCTCCTGAAATATTCCCTACCGCCGGGTCCCTGCTGTCCTGGCTGTTATTCCTGTTATCCCCCATTACGAAATATTCATCTTCCCCCAGGGTAATCGGCTCATAGGCGCGCCCGGCATCCAGTATCGTCTCCTTGCCGTAATCCTCCTGCAGCAGTTCTTCATCAATAAAAATATTCCCCTCTTCGTCAATAAATACCGTTTCCCCAGGCAGGCCGATAATCCGTTTGATGTAGTAGGTATCCTTTTCATAACGGTATGGGAATACCACAATATCAAAGCGCTTCGGCTCATTGAAACGGTATGTCAGTTTATCCACAATCAAGTTATCATTTTCGCTCAAAGTCGTTTCCATAGAACCGCCTATCACCTGTGTCCTCTGCCCTACAAAATGAATTACCAGATAAGTTAAACAAAGTACAATCAGCAGGTAAAGGCTTGTGCTCAATATTTCCTTCAAAACTTTTTTCATTTTTTACCCCATTTCTGCGCTGCTTTTGTGACCCGGCAT
>BLLT01000397.1 GCA_011958945.1 Lachnospiraceae bacterium
ATCACAAGCTGACCTCTGAACAGTAACCTGTTACATTTCAATTTCGTGGTTATACGAAAAAACGGATTGAGAAAAGCAATTTTGAGGTATATAATATATTTAAGGCTGAATCGTTACAAGGTGTTATGAAAGGTGGTTCTTTTATGCTGACATTGCAAGAGCAGGTAGTTCAAAAGGTTAATAGATTATCAGAGAACTTAAGGTAATAAAATGGAAAAAAAGTTATACCAATGGCAGGAAGAGTGTTTGGAGCGGTGGTTTGCCAATAACGGCCGAGGAATGGTGCAGGCGGCGACCGGCTCGGGGAAAACTGTTCTGGCATTGACAGCGGTAAAGAGGCTGGAGAAAAAGCTGGAAGAAGAATCGAAGGAAGCGCCCTTAAAGGGGCAGGAAAGACAGCTTCATATAAAAATTGTAGTACCTACCGGGGCCTTGATGCGGCAATGGTATAAAGCGCTGAGAGGATATCTGGACAATGATTCGGAAAGCCGCGGGGATGCCGGTAATTTCCAGGGGGTGCGGGAAAAAATCGGGCTTCGGGGCAATGGCAGTAAGGATTCGGCGGATTGCAAATATATGATTTACGTAATTAATTCCGCCCGGTATGAACTGGCGCGGCAGATTCTGGCGGAGCTGAAAGATGGGGGGGAGGTTCTCCTGATTGCGGATGAATGCCACCATTACGGGAGCGGGCAGAACCGGTTGATTTTTGAATTCCTGCCATATATTAAGGAATATGAGAAGAATTTCTTTTCGCTGGGCCTGTCCGCCACGCTGCCCTCGGGGCAGGCAAGGCATTATCTGGCATCGGCATTGGGCGGGAAGATTTATAGCTATGGAATGGACAGGGCATCCACGCAGGATACGGTGTGCCCATATGACATTTACCATATCGGCCTGGCCTTTCAGGAAGAAGAACGGCAGGAATACGAGGAACTGTCCGACCGGATGAAACATTTGTATAGCGGGCTGCTGCGGGCACATTCTATTTTAGGAAAGGTGGAGCAAAAGGAGCGCTACGAAATCTTAAAGGGCCTTTGTGGCAGCAAAAATAAGAAGATAGCGGAAGCGGCGGCGATGTACATCAAACTTTCTTACAAAAGGAAAAGCCTGGTTTGCACGGCATCGGCAAGGACGGTTTGCGCTTATGATTTGGCGGAAAGGCTGGCGGATGAGGAAAAGATTCTTATTTTCGGGGAGCGGATTAGCCAGGCGGAGGAACTGTACGGCCTTTTGGAGGAACGGTTTCCGGGAAAGGCCGGGCGTTATCATTCAAAGATGGGGCAGATGGCCAATAAAAATGTGCTGGAGCGTTTCAGGGATGGGGATATACGGATTTTGATTGCCTGCAAAGCTATGGATGAAGGAGTGGATATACCCGACGTGTCGGCAGGCATCGTACTGTCGGGCACTTCGGCCCAAAGGCAGCGTATCCAGCGGCTGGGGCGTATTGTGAGGAAAAAGGAAGGGAAGGAAAGGGCGCTTTTGTATTATCTCCATATAACGGAGACGTCGGAGGACAGCTGTTTTCTGCCGGAGGGAGGGGAAAACCACATTTTCGAGATGGAATATTTTCCGGAGGGGAGAAAATTCGTGAATCCGCCTTACGATAAGGCGGCGGATAAGTTTTTAAGGGAAATGCTCCGGGAAGGGGCGGCTGGGGAGAAAATAAAGGAAGCGCAGCGCTGTATCCGGCTGGGATGCGTCCGCCCGGACTGGCGATTGGGGCGGGAAGAAATAGCGAAGAGGATAAAAGGGGCGAAGCGTATCAGCGACAGGAATTACTGGGTCTGTATGAAGAGGATTGGGGATTTTGCCACGGGAGAGGGGAAATGAGTATGAGTAAAATCTTTAATGTAAGTGCCGATTGTAAGCCAGAATTGCATTATATGGTCGATATAGGGGGGCGCTTGAGGGAAATAAAAAGGATGGTGGACAGGGGGGATTATTTTACCATAAACCGTGCCCACCAGTATGGAAAAACGACGACATTAAAAGCGTTAAAACGCTATTTGATAAAAGAATATATTGTTATCAGCCTGGATTTGCTGTGGGATTATCTGGATTATTATCATCTGAAAAAGGGGTATATGCTCAGCTTTAACTTTAATAAGAAGAAGGAACTGGGTGCGAGGAAGATTGTTTTGGGGGATAAGGTTCTGGTGGAAGCGGTGGTCTGAATGGGGCGGAAATGGAACTAAAGATTAAAGATAAGGATATTAAAATCCCTGGCAGCGGAAGGGGTCTGACATATTGCATTTAAAATATGTGCCAATTGTCAGATGCCTTCTGCAGCCAGGGATTTTAGGGTAGGGGAGGCTCTTCTTCTACGGCTGAAACCCAAACTGATAGGATATTTCCTTGGCTACGCCTGAAATAACAGGTAAGTTTTTCTGGATAAATTCATCCGTCATTCTCCCAACAGGGCCGGTGACGCTGATGGATGCAATTACATGTCCGGAGTAATCATTAATAGGCAGGGCAATGCACCGGGCGCCCAGTTCGCATTCCTGGTTGTCATAAGCGTACCCCTGTTTCCGTATAGTATCCAGTTCCTGCATTAAGTGTTCTTTTGTAACAATAGTATATTCCGTATATTTCGCCAATCCCTTTCGGGAAATCATTTCATCTATTTTTTCATCAGGAAAATCTGAAAGAATCAATTTGCCAACGCCGGTGCAATGCATGGGCGCTTCTTTGCCGATTCTTTGTGTGGTGCGCAGGATTTGGCCCGGGCCGTCGGATACATAAATATATACGATGGAATAATTCTGCTCGATGGCCAGGCAGGCGCATTCTCTGAGTTTGGCGGAAAGTTCCTTGACAGATTGGGAGGCAATAGTGACCAAGTCGGAATTATTTAAAATATGATTGGATAAACCGCAAATTTTATAGGTCATCCGGTATTTCAATGTCTCCTTGTCTTTATATATATATCCATTTTGCTCCAATGAATTTAAAAACCGCAGAGCTGTGCTCGTATTGAATTGCAGTTTATGGGCAATGTCAATAAGGCGCAAAGGCTCCTCGCTGTAAGAAAGTAATTCAAGAATGGCCAGTACCTTGTCGGTGGACTGGTTATTGTTAGTTCCCCCCTGTGTTGAATGGTTCATCTGTATTCCCCCGTCTTTCTGTAGTTCTTTCCGTTATAATCTTTACGCCCTTCCCATCATGCCATCTAGCGTAAGTTTACAAGTTACTAAAG
>BLLT01000398.1 GCA_011958945.1 Lachnospiraceae bacterium
GAAATTTGTAGGGCTGGAATATGGCGAACTGGGGGATCTGGCGGCGCAGGCTTCCAAGGAATACTGGATTGCGGAGACGAAAGCGCCGGTGATTGTGAAGGACGGTGTGGAGACAGAGTATAACTTATTGCGGAAACCGTACAAAGTGATTGTAACAGCCACAAGCCATATGGAGGCAGACGATGTACTGGTCATTGAGAACAATAAAACCTTCCAGCTGCCTTTCACGGGCGGTGTGGGCACCATGCTGTTTACCATTGGGGGCATCGCACTCGTAGCCGTAGGCGGTATGCTTTTCATGAAAGGCCGCAGGAAAGAACAGCCATAAAAGGATACGCAAGACCAGGGAAAAAGCAGCAGTAAAAAGCAAAGGAAAAACTGGCAGCAACATGTGAGGCCTGCGGGTCCGCAGGTCTCTGGATATAAGGGAAAACAGGCGGCAGTGCAGATGTCTGGGCTGCTGCGGGAATATATCTACAGGAAAAATCTATAGAAAGAAAAGCAGATGAAAAATAAAAGAGGAATATTGGCCGTCACCCTCTGCATATCCGGGTTCGGGCTGATGCTCTACCCCAACCTCCAGATGGTACTCTCGCGTTTCAATGAGACGGTGGTCGTTTCCCGGTATGAGGAGGGGACACTCCGATACGATGCCGGGGAGAAGGCAGAGGAACTTCGGAAGGCGGAGGAGTACAACAAGAGCATCAGCGGCCAGGACGTGCAGGACCCCTTCCTGCCGGGGAGCGGCGCTGTCCTGCCGGACAACTACGCAGAAATACTGGATGTGGGCATGGGGGTGATGGGGACGCTGGAAATCCCCTGCATCGATGTGAAACTCCCGATCTACCATGGGGTATCGGAGGAGGCTTTAAGGAAAGGGGTAGGCCATATCCGGGAGACGGCATTCCCCATAGGGGGCGAAGGAACCCATGCGGTACTCAGTACCCACAGGGGGCTTCCAGAGGCGCGGCTGTTTACGGATTTGGACAAAGTGGAGACCGGCGACATGTTCTATATCCGGATTTTTGATGAGGTGCTTGCCTATGAGACGGATGAGATCCAGGTGATATCGCCCTCCGACCTATCGCAGCTGAAGCCGGAGGCCGGCAAGGACTATGTAACCCTCCTGACCTGTACCCCCTATGGAATCAACAGTCACCGCCTGCTGGTGAGGGGTGAGCGGAGGGACTACGTGCCCGAAGTAAAGGAGAAGATACAGGCGAGGACGGTGCACACGGAGTGGTATATGCTGGCCGGGATTATGGTTCTTATTTTAATAGTAGTGACAATGGCCGCGTATGGAGAATGCCGCAGACGCAGGGGGAAGGCCGGGAAAAAACAGGCAGGGGCCAGGGGGAACTGACGGATCATGGGAAAATGGAAAAGAGGGCTGGCACTGCTGCTTATTGCAGCGGGTGCTGGGCTGTTTGTATACCCCAGGCTGCAGATGGTGCTGGCGGACCGAAGCCAGACGATAGCCATCGGGCGCTATGAGGAAGGCGTCTCTGGATATGATGCGAAGTGGAAGGAAGGAGAACTGGAGAAGGCAAGGGCCTATAACAGCAGCCTTTCGGAAGCCGTATTCCCGGACCCCTTCGGTACAGGGGGAACTTTGGAGACAGCAGGGGAGTATGAGGAGATATTGAATGTAGAAAAGGGGATGATGGGCATCCTGGAAATCCCCTGCATAGATGTGGAACTCCCGATTTACCATGGGGTAGGGGAGGAAGTGCTGCAGAAGGGCGTGGGCCATATTAGCCAGACCGCCTTCCCAGTGGGCGGGGCCGGAAACCATACGGTACTCAGCACCCACAGGGGGCTGCCGGATGCAAAACTTTTTTCGGATTTGGATGAAGTGGAGCCGGGGGATACCTTTTATATCCGAATCCTGGGCGATAACCTGGCCTATGAGGTGGACCAGGTAGAGGTGGTGGATCCCGGGGATGTGTCGCTGCTGGCACCCGAAGAGGGGGAGGACTATGTGACCCTCCTGACGTGCACGCCCTATGGGATCAACAGCCACAGGCTTTTGGTGAGAGGAAGCCGGGTACATTATGTACCGGAGGTAAAGGCACAGATACGGAAGAAAGTGGTACGGACAGAGAAGTATATAGTATGGGGAGCAGGAATAATTGCCGTCTTTGCAGCGGCAGCCGGGGCAGCCGGATGTGTCAGGGCCCGGGGGCGGAAGCGAAGACAGATATAGGCTGCATAGCAACGAATGTGCTGCCGGGGGGAAGGAAGGGACTCGGCATAAAAAGGAATTTTGAGGGCAGGAAAGGCCCTGGGAACGAAAAAAAGTTTCAAGAATAAAAAAAGGAATCCAGGAAAGAAGAAAAGGAATCCAAGAAAAAAAGATTCCAAGAGTGAGAAAAAGGGTTTTAGGAATGAAAAAAGAACTCCAAGGACAAAAAAGAGTTCCTGGAATAAAAGAAAAAATTTGGAGATGGAAGAGAGTTTTTTTTAAAATGCAAAACAGCCGGACAGGAGGGGTTGGATGAAAAAGTGGATAATACCGGGAATCGGAGCGGCGGCAGTGGCCCTTATAATAGCTGCAGTAGTACTGACATCCGGCGGGAAAAGGGATACGGGTACACCTGCGGGGATCACAGGAGCCTACCTGGATGCGATGAAAGCGGGGGATTATGCGAAGGCCTACCAGTATGCCGGGCAGGAATTTGACAAGGGGGCATATGAGAACAGTGCAGAACTTCAGAAAAACCTGATGAAGCAGACCTATGCCCAGATGGAGTATGAAATCGGGGCAGAAGAAATCCAGGACAACAAGGCCACTGTGGAGGTGACCGTTTGCAATGCAGACTATATGGAACTGCTTGACCAGGCTATATATGAGACCTTAAAGGCTGGCGGGGATGATGCATATACGGAACAAATGTATTTGGAGACGTTGAAAAAGGCGGAGAAGAAAGAGGAGACCGTCCTCGTGAATTACCGTCTGGAGGAAGGGAAATGGGTATTCGATGGGAGCAATTCCCTGCTGCAGGCGGCTATGCTGGGGTATCTGGAGATGCCCGAATAGACAAGGAGGGTGACAGATGAGACCAGGGAAGAGAAACAGATGGAAGATATGTGCGGCTGCTACGGCCTTATGCATCCTGCCCGGCCTGCTCCAGATAACAAGCCTGGCCAGGACAGAGATAGAGGAGACGGCCAGCCGGATTACATTCCAGGTG
>BLLT01000399.1 GCA_011958945.1 Lachnospiraceae bacterium
AAGAGGTAATTGCGAAACCGATAAACTTGCTGAATATTATCACAGCTTAGAACTTCGCAATTACCTAAAGACACCTAAACGGGAAAGGAGAATGCCATGGGGGATTATTTTCTGGCGGTGGATATTGGGGCGTCCAGCGGAAGGCATATACTGGGGAGTATGCAGGACGGAAAAATGTCCATAGAAGAAATATACCGTTTTGAGAATGGAATGGTAAAAAAGGACGGGCATCTGTACTGGGATGTGGAGCATCTGGAAAAAGAGATTACTGCGGGGATGGCCAAGTGCAGGGAAGCGGGAAAGATACCTGTTTCCATGGGAATCGATACCTGGGCGATAGATTATGTCCTGCTTGATAAAGAGGATAAGATAGTAGGCAGTACCTACGGCTACAGGGATACGAGGACCAGGGGGATGGATGAAGAGGTATACCGCATCATCCCCCAGGATAAGCTGTATCAAAGAAACGGTATTCAAAAGCTGATATTTAACACGGTTTATCAGTTGATGGCGGCGAAAATGAAAGAGCCGGAGACTTTGGTTCAGGCAGACAGCCTATTGATGATTCCGGATTATTTTAACTTTGTATTGACCGGGGAAAAGAAAAGCGAGTATACCAATGCCACCACGGGGCAGCTGGTGGATGTCAGGACCAATGACTGGGACCTGGAACTGATGGATATGCTCGGCTTCCCGAAACATATTTTCAAACCTCTTTCCATGCCGGGTACGATAGTGGGGGATTTGAAGGAAGAAATTGCGGAAAAAGTGGGGTATCAGTGCAAGGTGATGCAGATTGCATCCCATGACACGGCATCCGCAGTGCTGGCGGTGCCGACCCTGGAAGAGGAGAGCCTCTATATCAGTTCGGGAACCTGGTCTTTGCTTGGAACGGAGATTATGGAGCCGATTTGCTCGAAGGAGAGCATGGAGAAGAATTTTACCAATGAAGGCGGCTACGCATACCGCTTCCGCTATTTGAAAAACATTATGGGGCTTTGGATGATACAGTCGGTAAGGCATGAATTTGAGGATGCTTATTCCTTTGCGGAAATATGCAGGCAGGCGGAAGAGGAAAAGGACTTTCCCTCCAGGGTGGATGTGAATGACGGCTGCTTCCTTGCCCCCGAGAATATGACCAAGGAAATCCAGTCATACTGCGAGAAGACAGGGCAGGAAATCCCCCGGACTTTGGGGCAGATAGCAACGGTGATTTACCAGAGCCTGGCGGAATGCTATGCGGAAACCTTTATGGATGTGGAAAACCTGACCGGGAAAAAATACAAAGCGGTCCATATCGTAGGAGGCGGCTCCAATGCGGCCTACCTGAACAAACTGACGGCTTCAAAAAGCGGCCGCACCGTATACGCCGGCCCGGGAGAGGCCACAGCCATCGGCAACCTGGCCGTACAAATGATGGAAGCCGGCAAGCTAGGCAGCCTGCAGGAAGCCCGAAAATGCATCTGCCGCTCCTTCGGGGTAGAAGAATATCAACCATAATGCGGAACTGGAATAAGGAGAAAAATATGACACTAAAAGAAAGATATGAAGCGGCGAGAGAGCAGTACGGAAAGTTAGGTGTGGATACGGATGGGGCATTGGAGACTTTAAAGAAAATCCCTATTTCCATGCATTGCTGGCAAGGGGACGATGTGATTGGATTCGACCATGACGGCCCTTTGACTGGCGGAATCCAGACAACGGGAAATTACCCCGGCAAGGCCAGGACGCCGGAAGAACTGATGGCCGATATTGAGAAAGCATTCAGCCTGATTCCCGGCAAACACAAAGTGAATCTCCATGCCTGCTATGCGATTTTTGAAGAAGGGGAATATGCGGACAGGGATAAACTGGAGCCGAAGCATTTTGCAAAGTGGGTGGAGTTCGGAAAGAAAAACGGGGTGGCTTTCGATTTTAACCCTACATGCTTCTCCCACCCTATGGCGGAAGATAGCCTGACATTATCCAGCCCGGACGAAAAGGTGCGCAGATTCTGGGTAGAGCACTGCAAGGCATGTATCAGAATTTCCGAATATCTGGCCAAAGAACAGGGCTGTCCCTGTGCCATGAACATTTGGATTCCCGACGGGATGAAGGATGTGCCGGCAGACCGCCTGGGGCCCAGGGCCAGGTTTAAACAATCCCTGGATGAGATTCTGGCAATACCTTATGATAAAGAAAAGGTTCTGGTGTGCCTGGAGTCGAAAGTTTTCGGCATTGGCATGGAATCCTATACCGTGGGTTCCAGCGAGTTTACCATAAATTATGCGGCAAAAAACGGCATTATCAGCCTGCTGGACAACGGGCATTATCATCCAACGGAAGTGGTATCCGACAAAATCCCATCCATGCTTTTGTTTAACGATAAGATTGCCCTCCATGTAACCAGGGGCGTGCGCTGGGACAGCGACCATGTGGTGCTTTTCGATGATGAAACGAAAGAAATCGCCAAGGAAATCGTAAGGAACGATGCCATCGACAGGGTGCTTCTGGCATTGGATTATTTTGACGCCAGCATTAACCGTATCGCCGCCTGGGTGGTGGGTATGCGCAATATGCAAAGGGCGCTCCTTTATGCGCTTCTTTCCCCTAATCAGAAGTTAAAGGCTCTCCAGGATGAAGGGAGATTTACGGAACTGATGATGCAGCAGGAAGAATTAAAAACCTATCCCTTCGGAGATGTATGGAACTGGTTCTGTGAGATAAACGGGGTGCCGGCAGGAGAAGGATGGTTCGAGCATGTAAGGGCATATGAGGAAGAGGTGCTTTTAAAGAGAACATAATACCAATTACTATAAAGTGGGGTAACAGTTCAGCCTTTCGGCTTCTCTGTTACGAAATGGGAATCATTTGCAAGCGAGAATATTGACGATTGGAAATTCATATATTAAAATAAGTGATAACAGCTTATCGGAAACATTGGCTGTCTGGTGAACCGTGTCCGCATGGATTGCCAGACAGTTTCGTGTGTAAGGAAAAGCGGGGATGGAAACTGTGTATGAACATGAGGGTTTCCTTGAAGCTGCTGTTCCATCTGGACTGAAACGGGTTTGTGTCCGCACGGCATCCGCAAACCTGGCAAACCAAAATCCAATACCCCACTGCAAGCAACTGGGTGTCAAACTTGCAATGCTGCCAAGCAGCGGGGGGTTGAATCCTCGCGGCAGTCGCCAAATGTCCAATCC
>BLLT01000400.1 GCA_011958945.1 Lachnospiraceae bacterium
CTATGTTCATGCCGGCATGCATATTGCCGTATTCCACCACGTGCTTTTCCACCTTCGGTGCATTGGGGTCTGTCAGGTTCTTCGGATATACATAAATATCCCACAAATACTCCGGTGCGCTTTCATCCGTTTTATGTACTTCGTTTGCCATAGGTATCTGGATCAGTACAGGTTCCATCGTATCAGTGATGATATCCGGCGTCTCTTCATTAGCTACCTCTTTTAATATATAGACGCCCCTTCCCAGGTTCTCAAAGGAAGCTTTTCCGTTCTCATCCGTCTTCACTGTCTGCATAGGGAAGCTGGTATCAATGGTGGGATTTTGTGTGCTCATCCCGCTTTTGTGGTTCACTTTCTCCAATGTAAAGGTCACATTTTCCAACACATCATATGGTGGCAGTTCACTATCGTCAAGCTTATTGCCATTCGCCCGTTTTGTCAGCGCATCATAGTCCGCCTGGTTTGCAATCTGGTACTTCGTAATCTGGATGCTCCCCGTCCTATCATCGTCTTCCGCTGCATTCGCGGGCAGTGCCATCCCGGCAAATACGTTAAGCATCATCGCCAGCATCAGCAGCCATGTGCCAAGTTTTCTCATTTTTTTCATACTTCCTTTTCCTTTCTTTTTCCTGCTGCGGCCAGGTACGCCGCAGCAGGGTGGCTATGTGCGGCAGTCTGGGCTTATCCAAACTGCTGCACTATGTTTCTCGTACCCTCTTGCGTTTCAGTCTATTCCGGCTCTTCCTCCTTTCTCCGCTTTTTCCAAAGCAGGCCGGCCATTGATAACAGCGCTCCTCCTCCCCCCACATAAGGGATGGTTCCTGTACCGCCTGCCATCGGAAGTTCCTGTTTCTTATAATTTAACAGCCGGAACTCCCATCCGCTTTGGCCACTTTGTTCCACTTTCATAAATGCCGGCGGAACCTCTCCATCCTTTTCTCTTGCTTGTATTGTAATGGGGTTTTCGTCCTCCGGGTCTACCCGGATATACCACTGGCCCTTCGGGCATTCATAGCCCTCCGGCGCTTGGACCTCCTCCAGCTGGTAACTGCCTTGCGGAAGTTCCCCAAAATACACCATTCCGTCTTCCCCGCCTGTTACGGGGCTTAAGCCTTCGATTTCTTTAAAACAGCTGTCTTCGCCGGCAAGCTGGCTGTGCTCATGCCCCGGCTCACGGTTCGTGCACATGTACAGCTGGAACACTGCACCGGGCAGCCCGCGCCCATGGTCGTCTACCTTCCGGAATCCGAAAGGAATCCTCTCCCCTTCCGGGTAGTTCAGTATTATCTTCTCCTGGGCTGTTTCTTCCCCTTCTGTTCCATCGCTGCCTGTTTCATCACCGCCAGTTCCATCGTTGTCTGTTCCTCCGCTGCCTGTCTCTTCCGATGCAGGATCTCCTGTCACTGTCAGCAGCCCCTGGCTGTCCGGCTCTACCGTAAAGTAGTATTTCGTTTCATCCAGTGCATAGCCTTCCGCTGTAGCCAGTTCTTTTATGTAGTACTTGCCGATGGGGAGTTCATCCTCTGAATGGTTTTTCCCATCCGCATCCAGCTGAATCAGGTAGACCAGCATGTTTTCCCTCAGCACTGCAGAATCCGTGTCGCCGTGGATTTCCTCCGCCGCATAGACCCCGAACACAACCTGCGCATATAGCGGTGCCGCTTCTTCTTCTGTCAGCCCGAAAAATTTCTTCTGGATATTAGGCGTAACTTTAGCTTTGTTGTTCCAAAAGCCGTATTCTTCCAGGACAATTTCCTGCTCCGGATCCTCCGGCTGCAACACTACCTCTTTCGCGTCTTCCTCCAGGATATAGCCTCCGGGCGCTTTTATTTCCTTCAACAGGTAAGTCCCAAAAGGTAAGGATATGCTGGCGGGAATTTCTTCTTCCCTATTGCCGCTGCTTATCAGCGTGTCTATCAGATCGCCTTCTTTGTAAACATTTTCCCCTATCCGGACTTCTTCGGTTGCATACACTTCTATCTCGGCGCCTGCTATCAGCATCTCCGTATATGCCGGTTTGTTTATTACCCAGCTGCCGAAGGGAACCGTCTCCACATCCGAGAATGCATATCCCTTTTTATGGAGAATTAGCGTTCCGTCCTTACGTTTGTTAATTATCGGTTCGCCATTTTCCGGTACGGTAATCTCCGCTTTCCGGTTATCATAGGATATCTGGAATCTATATTTTGTCTCATCCAGCACGTAGTCGTCTGCTGTGGCAAGTTCTTTCACATAGTACCTTCCTTCCGGAAGCTTGAAGGTAGCATCTACCGACTTTCCGTTTACATCCACTCCGAACACGCCTATCAGCGTATCCGGCTCCACAACCGGCCCTTCTGGTTCATCCGGTTCATTGGCTTCTCCCGGCTCTTTGGAATCTGTCCCTTCCCCTGTTCTGGCTTTTGCCGCATAGAGGTAATCCTCTGTGTATATGCCGAATCTTATTTTTTCATATTGCTCGGTTAATTTATCCTTATCCAGGTGTGTTCCATCTTCAAAGGCCTTTTCCAGTATCAGTTCTACCTCGCCGTGGACATTGGTCAGCTTCGCTTCCGCCGGTGTGCCGGCATCTTCATCAGGAGTCTGTGTCACATCCTCTTCCTCTACGGTAATCGGATACCTTTCCTTATCTAAAATGTACTGGGAAGGCGCTGATTTTTCCTGGTATTCGTACTCGCCTACCGGCAGGTAATCGCTGACATCACCGCTCTTTACAGTAGTAATCACCTCTCCTTTCTGATATGTTTTCCCGTTCCATTTCACTTCTTTTGTGGTGTATATTGCAATCTCCGCACCTTCTATCTCCGCATCTTTCCATTTCAGGACTTTCTGTTCCGGGTAGAGCACGGCAGGGTTCTCCTCCACCCCTGCAAAGATGTCACCCTTCTTGGTAAAGCGAATCCGTCCTTTGGGTTTTTCATTGGGCACGCTGATGATGATTGCTTCTTCCTCATCAAGGGAAACTTGCCATATCTTCTGCTTACCTAGCCGGTAGCCTTCCGGCGCTTTCCGCTCTACCAGGATATATTCCCCTTTTTCCAGACCGGAAAATTGAATCCGTCCGCTTTCATCCGTTATGCCTATATTTTCCAATTCATAACCTTCCAGGGCTGCCTCTATATCTTCTGGTGTATTTGCATTTCTTATTGTGGCTGTGCCGTTTGCCGCGCCTGCATTC
>BLLT01000401.1 GCA_011958945.1 Lachnospiraceae bacterium
AGGAAAGAATGCGAAGCATTCTTTGGAATTGGCCGCTGGGCCAATTCTTTTTTATAAGCGGAGCGGAAATTTATAGAAAATAGGCATGAGAACCCGGCTGGTCAGTCAATTTAACGATCACCTAAAAAGAAAAGCAAGGAGGAGAAAATGGGATTTTTTGATGATTTGGGGAAAAAGGTTACAGATGCAGGGCAAAAGGCCATGCAAAAAACACAGGAAATGTCGGAGATCGTACGCGTTAACTCTTTGATTTCTCAAAACGAGAACAAGATAAATAATGCGTATGTTCAGATTGGGAAGCTTTTTGTGAGTACTTACGGGAATGAATGCGAACCGGAATTTGCTGAAATGGTGGCAACAGTTGCTGAATTGGAACAGCAAATTGCTGAATACAAGAAACAGATTCAAGATATCAAAGGAATTCAGCGCTGTGAAAAATGTGGCGCAGAAGTTCCAAGAGGAGTCGTTTTTTGCAGTTCATGCGGTGCGGCTATGCCAAAAGCCGATGAACAGGAGGCTGCTGATGATAGCGTGAAATGTCCTGGCTGTGGAAACATGGTAAAAAAAGATGTGAAATTTTGTTCGTCTTGCGGCCATGCTATGACACCGCCTGCTGAAGATTCAGCGGATACAGAGGCGGCAGCACCATCGGAGCCGGAAAAAGAGGCAGAAGAAAGAGTGTGCACGAAATGCGGTGCTAAGCTGACAGAGGGTTCAGCTTTCTGTTCGGAATGCGGAACTAAGGTTTAAAAAGAGTGTTGTAAAGGCAATTGATATTGCAGAGAAAGTATTGTTCCTCGGGCTTGGAGTGAAAGCATTGAACCAGGGCACAATTGCAATTCCATTTATTGATACACAAGTAAGTAAATATATGAATTGATGGTGAGTAAGGGGCAGCCGGTAGAGCATTCTATTGGCTGCTTCTTTTTACCTTATAGGCAAGTCCGTTATCAGACGGACGTAAATTGACGAATAACCGAATATAATTTTTTATATTTCCGTCTCAATAAGTTCCATAAATGAGTCATAATCAGTAGACTTTAAAAGGGTCATAATGATTTTAGGATTCGAGAATTTTGAGACAAATAAGCCATAGGAGTGCTGAAAATCAACTAACAAATCTTCCTCCAAAGCAATCAGAATCATCATATAGGCTTTTTGGGTTCCCCAGGGGATAGGGGTATGGTTGAGGACAATCCGTAGGGAATTCTTTTTTACAAGCTTACTGCATACATGAGGGAGGGCTACCATATCCATAAAAGCGGTGGTATCCATCTTTTCCCGCTCCAGCACCGCCTCCTCAAACCCGTCTTCTACAGCGCCTTCCTCCAGCAGCCGGCGGCAGGCATCGTGGATAGCGGCTTCCTTGCTTTTGTATGGAACATCCACTGAGAATAAGCCGGGGCTTAAATAGGCCCTCAGATATGCAGTCAGATATTTGCGCCTGCGTATTTCTTTGATAATATGAGCTTCTTCCATAATATGCCTGTAATCCCCGGAATTTGGCATAGGGGATATGATAACGGTATGGGAATTGCTTTTAATGGGAAGTACGGAAATAATAAAATCCGTTTTGGCCGAAAAGGCCTCAATGTCGGTAGTTGTTACGATTTTGTCAATATTTATCACGTGGTTTAGGCTGGATTGAAGCTGTTTGGCAATTTTATCCGCCAGATTGAAAAAGGAAGGGCAGACCAGAGTACAGTTTAATCTGCTTTCAAAAGGGAAACGTTCATATAAATAATCAGACAGCAGCAACGCAAGAGTACCCACTTCGTCGGAAGGCTTTCCAATAGAAAAAGCACGGCTGAACCGAAACATCATTTCCGAAGAAATGTCCATGAGCAGCGGATGAACGCTGCGTAAATGGGGGGCCAGCGGATTGGGGGTGCTAAGAAGCATTTTCTGACGCACATCCATGCGCATAATAAAATGGGTCAAAATGTGCGGAAAACCGTCCTTGGAAAAATCAAGTTCCAAATAACGTGAACCAATGGCAAGCGAATCCACAGCCAACTCATAAAAAGCATCAAAGGCCGGAATATCGAGTTTATTTTCGGACAGCATATAATCGGTCCTGCTTATTAAAAGTGTCATGAGATACGCTGTTTCCCAATTATTGTAATGACAGTCAAAAAGCTTTCCCAAAATGCTGGAAAACTCTTTTGCGGCATAGTAGTCGGGATACTGCTCCATACAGGGAATGGAGAATTCTTCTTTTATAATGCTGTGCTGATGTATGATACGGTCGAGTTGAATGATAACAAGCAGCAGAAGGCTTCCCTGGTTGTATCCGTTGAGATACAGATGATATTTTCCGAGACATTCCTCCAAAAGGGGAATAACACTTTTTACTTTTATATGGGGGAATGCAATTTCTACAAATCTGGTAGTTAACAGTTCAACGCGGCATGATTTTTTTATACAGTCGATGCTCAAACGTCTCAAATCAATTTCTTTGCCTAAAAGGCGAAATGTATTCCGCTTTAGATGAATCGAAAGATGATAGCCCTTTATAATTGCCCTGATTTTCGATAAATCCTGTTCTAAAGTACTTTCACTGATGGCCAGAATATTTAATAATGTATCAACAGGAATACAATCATTATACAATAGCTTGCGTATGACATAATATTCCCGCCCGATAGGGGGAAATTCATAAGAGGTACTTAGGCTGTATATTTTTTGCCCCGGGTAATTTTCCATATGCCAGCGGTATCCCTGTGCTCCGGATTGGATCAACGGAATCTGGGAGGAGGATTGATTATTGATTTCCTGAATATAATTACGGATTGTTCTGGTTGAGGTATGCAAAAAAGAAGCCAGTTCGTCCGCACTGACCCAGGTATTATTTCTCCGCAAATATTCTGTTAAGAGTATCAGATTGTCTTTTTTCATAAATGTTCTCTCTTTTTCTTTTTCCTGGAGCGCTTCTAGTTTCATTCCCAAAATCATGATAGCATATCTGCAAAAGCAAATCTATGTTATCCTACAAAAATTTCCTGGCAGGCGGAAAAAAATGTGTCTTTTCATACCTAGTCTGTAATATTATGATTAAAATCATAAAGGTGATGCGCACACTGGATGGAATATTAGGAATTGAATAAACTGATGAAAAATATCAGGGAAAGGATGTAACTACTATAGCGTATTCAAAGTTTATGTGGAAAATCAT
>BLLT01000402.1 GCA_011958945.1 Lachnospiraceae bacterium
ATGCTTACACGGCGGTTTGCGTTTTTGTTTCCTTAAGGGGGGATATTGAGAGCGGCAGAGGGGATATTAAGGATAAAAAGCGTCAATCCAGTTACGCTGTCAAATCGTCTATTCACGCTGTCGGAGTTAAAAATATTCTTATTTTTCCGATACACGAAGTGAGGAAAGGAGGTGGAGGCAATCAAAATAGCGGTCTGTGATGATGAAAAAAATATAAGGAGCTACATCTGTTCGCTGGTTCGGAAACAGGGAGTGGAGTGTGAGGTCACGGAATATGCCACGGCGGAGGATTATTTTTTAGCGGGGGCTGATCATGACCTGCTGTTTCTTGACATTGAGCTGAAAGGCCCGGATTCATCAATGGATGGTATGGAAATGGCAAAACGGATCAGGGGCATGGAAGATATCAAACAGCCCATCATCATATTTGTCACGGGCTATGAAAAATATGTGTATGATGCCTTTGACGTGGGGGCGTTCCAGTACCTGCTGAAACCCATTGACGAAGGGCGGTTTGCCGAGATTTTTAGGAGGGCGGCGCAGCAGGCCGGGCAGGGGAAAAGGGTGCTGATGGTCCAGTATGGGAATACGGGAAAAACAATACCGTTAAGCGACATCTATTACATGGAAAGCCAGAACCATAAAATAGCCGTCCATATGAAGGACGGGATTTTGGAATATTATGCAAAAATGAGTGATCTGGAAGAAGAACTGCAGGGGCAGTTCTGCCGTGTCCACAAAGGCTACCTGGTCAACCTGTCCTATGTGGATGAATACAACAAAACAGAGGTAACGCTGACAAATGGGGATAAGCTCCTGATCTCAAAATATAAGTATGAAGATTTTGTAAAAGCGTACCTGCGGTTTATGAAATAGGAGGGCTGTCATTGAGTGAGGCAAGTTTTACGCTGTTCCAAAATACAGCGGTAGGGATTGAGGTCATTCTGTATGCCTGCTGCCTGACGGCATTTTTCTGTCCGTATATGGCGGGGCGGAAAAGGGGGCATCCGGCGGATATCATAAAGATGCTGGCTGTGTTTGCATCCTATTCCATCATCTATTTTTTTAACATGGCAGTCAGTATGGGGGCGCTGGTCTGCATGGCTTCCGTAATAGTCCTGCTGACGCTGGCGGCAAAGTATTTAGGGGTGGAAAAGAAGACCGCACTGTTCATGGGGGTGGTGTTCTTCTGCATCAGGAACCTGAGTTCGCTGGCGGTGGCAAGCGTGAATTTCTACACGGGCAGGCATCTTGTGAAAGGGGAGGAAGGAGTAGAGCGGGTACTTCGGAATGCAGCCCTGAATTTCTGTCTGGTGGAACTGCTGCAGCTTGTGCTTTTTTCCGCACTGCTGTATATGGTGGCACGCCAGATCAGGAAATGCAGGATGGAACTGCACATAAGGGAATTGTGCTATCTGCTGCTGACGCCCGTGACGGGCATCCTGTTTGTCAATATTTTATTCCGGATTCTGATCGTGACCACGGGGGAGCTGTCCATACAGCTTTATGAGCAGTACCCGGTGCTGATAGGGATCGTGCCTGTGGCCGCCGCACTGTTTTATGCCGGTATTCTGGTGACCATAATATCTTATCAGAAAATGGTGGGACTCCAGAAGGAAAAGGAAAGGTATTTTGTGGAACAGCAGCAGGTCCATGCAATACAGGAGCGGATGGCGGAGGTGGATCAGTTCTATGACGGCATCCGCCGGATGAAGCATGAGATGAAAAACCATCTGACCAATATCAAGGGGTTGCTTGAAAGCGGGGACTATGGCAGCATGGGGCAGTACATTTCCAGAATGGATGAGAGCATGGATGCCTTTGAATTTTCCATAAAGACAGGGAATGCCGTTACTGACGTGATCGTGAACGACAGGCAGAAAGCAGCGGAAAAGCAGGGCATACGGTTCCGGTCAGAATTTACCTACCCGGAATCGGAAAGGTATGATGCCTATGACATCGGCATCATTGTAAACAACCTGCTGCAGAACGCCCTGGAAGCCTGCGGGAAGATGCTGCAGGGCGACAGGTACATTTTCATTTCCAGCAGGCAGAAGAGAAAGTTCTTCCTGATCGAGGTCAGAAACCCGTTTGAAGGGGGGATCATCATGGATGCGGATACGAACCTCCCAATCTCCACAAAGGAAAAGGAGCCTTTCGGAAGGCAGGGTTCCATGCATGGGATCGGGCTTTCCAATGTAAAGAGGGAAGCGGAGAAATATATGGGGGATGTGGATATCAGGGTAAAGAAAAATGAGTTCAGTGTAACGGTGATGTTACAGGAAAGGAGACAGGTATGAGTATCAGTAATGTAAGCGGCGCAGGAGTAAACCCCTATGCCTACACAAACAGAAGCCAAAAGGCGGCAGGAACCGGGAATTTTGCGGAGGAGGTGCAGAAAGCCGCGGAAGGAAAGAATGCGGCGGAAAAATCCGGCTCATCAGCATGGGCGGGGGACATGGTAATTAATTATCCGCCGAATTTAGCTAAAGTTTCAAATAGTTCAGTTGGTGGAAAATCCAAAGATGAAATGACGTTGGATGAGTATAAGCAATGGGTTATGAATGAAATATCCCAAATGCCCGTTAGCGGGTGGGCTCGTTCTACATACTCATCGGGAGCAATTATAATTAAAGAAGAAGCTTTTGAAAGAATGAAAATTGATCCAGAGTATGAGGAATATGTTTTGAATCGGGTACGTTCAGCATGTTCGGTTCAAGGTATAACCGGATGTTCAAACTATGTTGGTTATGATGTTATCGGGGCATCCCCGGAAGAATGCTACGGTTATGCGGGACCGGTGGGAGGCAGCGGCTCTAATTTTGCCGGAAATGAAAGATCATGGTGGGAAAAACGCCATGAGAGGATGGAAGAACTGATGGAGGAACAGGAGAAGGAGGCGGTCAAAAAGGCACAGGCAAGGAAGGCGGCGGCACAGGAGAACTACCTGAAAAGTCAGATGGCAAGCAGGCAGAGGTTACAGGCATTTCTTGCAGGGGGAATGCAAAGCGGTGACGATGCGGCGGCATTCCAGACCGCAGGAGTAAGCGCACTGGCGGCGACTGCCTATGAGGAAAACATAAGCACATTCAGCAAAAGCGTGGTTGGAAATCAGAAAATATAAGCATTCCGGACATTTTGAAGTAAGGAAGATCATGCCCGGACTT
>BLLT01000403.1 GCA_011958945.1 Lachnospiraceae bacterium
CAAAAAAGGAAGCCCGGAAGCTCCCTGAAAAAATGCATAAAAAAAGACACCTGCTGTTATGGCAAGTGCCTATGTAAAATTTATTCTGTTTTTCTGCTGTTGTATCAGCCCTGCAAATGAGAAGTTATCAATGTAACGGTAAAACTATTTTTCCAGAAAGTATACAGTAAGTTAATATCACCCCTAAAATAATAAGTACAATGGCACCTACACCAGTAATAATATGAAGTCCTTGTTCTTTCGGCATTTTCTTTGTTTTTAGCAGAAGCAAAATCCCGCATATTATAAAAAGTATTGCTATCGAAATAAACATTGTTAATCCTCCTCAAATTGTGATTTGAAAGTAAGTCATACAGCCTTTTTCCACTTCCAATCATAGCAGAAAAAGGCTGTTTTTTCAATCAAAATGCGTCCATTGCGGCCTGATCGCCAAGTACAGCGTAGGAATAGGAATCATTCATACTTTCACAATACATATCATTGATCAATCCGATGGAGAGCAGTTCCAGGTCAGCCATCGAAAGCCCTAACTGTACACACCGGAGCAGGAACAGCGGCGTGGTCATTTCCCGCTCAGTTGGGCGAAGTTTTTTTTAGCCTCCACATCCGTCTGCACATTGAGTCCCCACAGTTCTATCAATTGTGGTAGCACTTGGTAGATGGAAAATGTGTTGAAACCATCCAGCCACTCATCCACTTCGTTTGGAATCTGTGGGTCGGCGTGCTTCGCCATCGTGTAGGCGATATTCTCGAACATCTCCAATGAGAACAGATCAAGGTTGGAGTTTTCCTCATCCCCCTCACCAATACTCTTTTCCAGAATCCGCAAATCCTTATAAATGTCACGCTGGAACTTCAAGCGGTAAATCCTCGGTATTGCCGCCGATGCCTTGAACAGCACATCCTGCCCGTCAATCTCTATTTTTCTGACAATGCTCATATCCTTTCAGCCTCCTTATCCCTGTCCTTCTGTTTCTGCATCTACTGCCTTTGGCTCCGGCAGGTATACGGATTTATACCAGTTGGCATAAGTCTCCGCAGATGTCTTATTCCCGGTCTTGGCTTTCACATAGCCGCTTGCCAGCGGTCTTGCCTTGATGGTCAGCGTTTCCGTCTGCACCTCCCGGCTCTCCTCATTGGTCTTGCCCTCGATCTTGGGGCGGCTTGCGGAACAGTTATACAGCACATGGCGGATTTTGCGGATATCGCCGTCAAACTCAAAAAGCAGCGCAAAGGCCGCCGTCTCGGAGTGGGCGTTCTCCACCAGCACTTCATTATTATCCGCTTCCTCCTTCAATACGTCCGTGCGGAAACTTTCAGGAATGAGGGCAAGTTCCAAATCCCCGTCATAGCCCATGTTGTTGGCTATGATGTAATACTCGATGCCGTCCGCATAGAACGATTCCGGCTCCCCGTTGGGGTCCAGGGCGATGGAAACCGCACCGGGCATCGCCACGGGCGTCTCAAACCCGATCTCCCCGTTCTCCTGTGTTTTCTGCAAAGCATAATGACAGTTGCAGATGTTGAATTTCACTTTATTGTTGTTCTTCATTTCAGACCTCCATTTCATACAGGACTTCATACAGTTTTTCCGACTCTATCCACGTTTCCGATTTCCCATAGAAAATACCGTGCTTTAACAGCACCGCCTCTATGGTTTCTTCCAGTTCCGGGTTTTTCAGATCGGTGTACAGTTCAATGTCAAGCTGGTTTATTTTGAAATATGCAATCCCGTCCGCCGCGAAATTGTCAGCTTTGGGATATAAAAATACGAGGAAGGGCGGCTCCGGGGATTCGCCCTCCACGAAATGGTCATAGGCGAAGGGCAGCCCCATTTCCTCCATCATCTTCAATACTTCCTCATGGCTCATCCTTCCAGCCCCCTTTTGATGCCTTCCTCCAGTTCCCGGATGCCCGCCCGTTCCGCAGGGGCGATATGGGGGAATGCCCGCACCCTCCCGCCGCCACGCTTGGCATGGCCTTTCTCCAGAAGGTGGGTAAGCTGATACCTTTTCTTGTTATGCACCACCAGTTCTAGTGCATTGGCGGTCTCTTTCTGCTTTTTCACAGCCCATCCCTTTTTGTACTGCCCTGTCCGAACCGGGGCGTTTGCTTTCACTTCCGATTTCACCGTGTTCCCGGCTTTGGTGACGCAGTCCTTCATCACATCCGTGGCAAGCCCGGCATACTCGATCAGGCCGTCCATGACCGCCTCCGCCATCTGCTCGATGGATACTTTCTTTTCAGACATTTTTACCTCTTTTCCAAAGCCGCCCGCAGCTTTAAGGTCTTATTCTGGTACTTCACGTTGTCAATGAACGTGATGTTATAAATCTGCTCCCGGAAAATAATGCGGAAATGCTCCGTGTCAATGACTGCGGCTTCGCTGCAATAACGGATAAGGAAAAATATCTCTTTCTCCGCATTAAGCTGTGCCGCCTCCCAATACTCCTTCCCGGAAAGGTTGTTCACATAGGCGTGGCAGGTGTAATAATCCACCCACGATAAAATGTGATTCCCGGCTTTGTCATTGCCCACCACGCTTTTCTGAATGATGATCTTATCTTTCCATTCTCCCAAAGACATCAGAACACCTCTTTCCGTATGCCGAATAAAAGGGAGCGCAGCGTTCCCGCCAGTTCCCTGTGGTCTGCCTGCTCCCGGTGTTCATACAGATAGGCGGCGGCATAAAGGACGGCAATCCGCACCATAGGAAGATGCGCTTCCAATTCTGATAATTCCATCCGTGCCACATCTGCACACAGATTTTCCCCGGTCTCGATCAGGCCGGAAATAAAAGCATCCTCATCTGCGCTGTCTACCCGGAGATACTGTTTCGTCTCCTCCAATGTCAGGACTGCCATCCCTGCCGCCTCCCCTCTTATGATGCTGATGATGCGGAAGCCTTCACCTTCATGGTCTTTACTGCCTCGGCAAGGATCAGCTTTCCATCCACACGCTGTGAAGCAAGGAATCCCACCTGCCCGGTTGCCGCAAACAGTTCATTCAGACGCTTGAAGGAGCGCCCCTGCCTGTCAGCGATCCAGTAATAGGAAAAGTCACCGAAGGCCATCACCTTATTGCCTGCCGCCACTTCCGGCACATAGGAGGAAGTGTGGTAAGGGCGGTTTAAAATCATGTCCGGCACCC
>BLLT01000404.1 GCA_011958945.1 Lachnospiraceae bacterium
CAGCTTGCTGACACATTTCATTTGGACGCCCGTATGCAATCGGGTAGGGGAATGACCTTTCCCATACCCGCCGCGCGCCCCGTGCGCCGCCTTGCGGCTTAGTTCCTTTGCACGGGGCTGCGCATAAAAAACCCCAGACATTACAATACATGTCCGGGGCTGCATTCTGTAGTTATGCTGTTTCATTGAATCAAAACTTCCGCTGCAAGCAATAGGCTATTGCTCACGGAAATAACGGCTTTTCAAACTCCTTTGCCCTTTTCCAATAAAACAAACACTCATTTTCCTTCTCTCATCCAGACTTTACTGTCGGTTTTGGAGTTTCACCAAATCAGCTGCCGGAAAGTTTAACACTTAACCGGAACAGGTCGCGGACTATCACCGCCGGTAGGGAATGACGAATCATCGTTTCACCCAACCCCGAAGAATTTTCTCAATTATTTAATTCTCATTTAGCATATAACGCAATCTATATTTTGTCAAGAACATTTTTTTTCGCCCAAACACCCCTCCTTGGCACAGTGTTCCGTTTTCAGCCATTACAGGAAAGCCCCACATCACGCTTTCCCAATCTTCATCGTAAGCGCAATCCTCTTTTTCGCCGTATCCACCGAAATAACCTGCACATCCACAATATCCCCCACACTCACCGCTTCCAGGGGATGCTTAATAAACCTGTCCGTAATCTGGGAAATATGCACCAGCCCGTCCTGATGAACGCCAATATCCACAAAGGCGCCAAAATCAATCACATTCCTGACCGTTCCTTTCAGCACCATCCCTGGCTTCAAATCCTTCATTTCCAGCACATCGCTGCGCAAAATAGGAGCGGGCATATCCTCCCTGGGGTCCCTGGCCGGCTTCTCCAGTTCTTTCAGGATATCCGTCAAAGTAATTTCGCCTATCCCCAAATCCTGCGCCATCTTCTTTTTATCTTTCAGCCGTCTTTCTAAAGTGCTGACCGCTGCCGTTGCGTCTTCCTTCCTGCCAGATGATGCCAAAGCCTCATCTGACCCTTCCAGCGCCACTGCTCCCATCGCCGCTGCCAGGGCCTTTCCCATGGCAGTTCCCGTATTACGGATAACCACTCTATTCTGTTTTTTCTCCTGCTTGGGAACAGGTTTTTTGGCCTTTCCCTTCTCCTGCATCGCTTTTTTCTGGGCTGCCTTTACATCCTCCATGGTAAGCCCCATTTTATCCAATAGCTTTAATGTGGCCTCATAAGATTCCGGGTGCACACTGGTAGCATCCAATGGATTTTCCCCGTCCAAAATGCGTAAAAACCCTGCACATTGTTCAAAGGCCTTGGGCCCTAATTTAGCCACTTTCAACAGCTGTTTCCTCGATGTAAAACGGCCATTATTTTCCCTGTAATCCACGATATTCTTCGCTATTGCCTTCGTAATCCCTGATATATATTCCAGCAGTGAGGCAGATGCGGTATTCAAATCCACACCGACTTTGTTTACACAGTCTTCCACCACGCCGCCTAAGGTTTCGCTTAATTTTTTCTGGTTCATATCGTGCTGATACTGCCCTACGCCGATGGACTTAGGGTCTATCTTCACTAATTCCGCCAACGGGTCCTGCAGCCTTCTGGCAATGGATGCCGCGCTTCTTTGGCCCACATCAAAATTAGGGAATTCCTCCGTAGCCAGTTTACTGGCCGAATAAACCGAAGCACCCGCTTCATTGACAATTACATACTGCACCGGGGTGTCCAGTTCTTTAATCAAATCCACAATCACCTGCTCCGATTCACGGGAAGCCGTGCCGTTCCCTACGGAAATTAAGGAAATTCCATATTTTTTAATCAACTTTTTCAGTTCTGCTTTGGCCTCTGTCACTTTATTCTGGGGGGCAGTAGGGAAAATCACTTTGGTATCCAATACTTTTCCCGTAGCATCCACCACCGCCAGCTTACAGCCTGTCCGGAATGCCGGGTCCCAGCCCAATACTACTTTCCCTGCAATAGGAGGCTGCATCAGAAGCTGTTCCAGATTCTTTCCAAAAACGGAAATCGCGCCGTCTTCGGCTTTTTCCGTAAGTTCATTGCGGATTTCCCTTTCGATGGCGGGGGCAATCAGCCGGTGATAACTGTCATCAATCACAGCTTCCAGCACAGGGGAGGTCACTTCATTGCCGGCAGTAATCACTTTCTTTTCCAAATAACGCAATATACGCTCTTCCGGCGCCACAATCTTTACCGTTAGCACCTTCTCGGCCTCCCCGCGGTTCAAGGCAAGAATACGATGCCCGGCCGCTTTTTTCACCGGCTCTTCATAGTTATAATACATCTCGTATACGCTTTCGGCTTTATCGTCCTTCGCCGTACTGGTGATAGTGCCTTCCTCCATCGTGATATTCCGAATATAGATGCGGTAATCCGCCTCGTCGGAAATACCTTCCGCGATAATATCCTTAGCCCCCTGTATAGCTTCAGCCGCTGTTTTTACTTCTTTTTCCTCATTCACATACTTTTCCGCCTCCTCTTCCAGCGGATAGTCTGCTTTCTGGTCCAGTATCCACTGTGCCAGGCCATCCAAACCCTTTTCCTTCGCCACACTGGCCCTGGTCTTCCTTTTGGGCCGGTAAGGGCGGTATAAGTCCTCTACCACCACCAGGGTTTCCGCCGCCAGGATTTTTTCCTTTAACTCATCTGTCAGCTTTCCCTGCTCCTCTATGCTTCCTATTACCTGTTCTTTCTTCTCCTCCAGATTCCGCAGATAAGTCAGCCTTTCAAACAGGTTGCGAAGCACCTCATCATTCAGGGAACCTGTAACCTCCTTCCGGTATCTGGAAATAAAAGGGATGGTATTCCCTTCGTCAATGAGGTTCACAGCAGCCTCCACCTGCCACTTCTGTACTGCCAATTCCTCGCTCAGCTTCAAAATAATGTCCATAATCAATATCCATACCCTTTCTATATGTATAATCCGCCGTTCTTTCTTCTATTGTGAAAGCGGAAAACATCATTTCTTCGACAATAATATCCTATACGAAAACTATCTAATTTTCAAGATTGTATTATGACTTATTAAGTGATACAATAGATAATATATTACTGTTCAGAGGTCAGGAATGCGCTGAACTGCGCATTTCGTG
>BLLT01000405.1 GCA_011958945.1 Lachnospiraceae bacterium
AAGAAAGAATGCGAAGCATTCTTTGGAATTGGCCGCTGGGCCAATTCTTTTTTATGCACACGGACATCCAAACGAAATGTGTTAGCGAGCTGACGGACGTTCGGCGCACAAGTAGGGGAAGATGGCTCTTTCCTACTCAATTTCTTAATATGTATTCAATAGCAATTCGACGGCGTATCGCCGGGAAATTCAAAACAGTAAAGTAACGAAACAGTAAAACAGTACAAACAACAAAAAGAAAAGAGGTATATTTTATGGAAATTATGGAATTTTGTCAGAAAGTGAAAAGAAGCCTGGCGGCGGAAAGCGAAGAAGGAATCAAGATCAGCGTGAAAGAAATTACCAAAAATAACGGGATTATTCTGCACAGCATAACAATATCGAAAACGGGGATGAATATTTCCCCCAATATTTATCTGGACGGCCTATATGATGCCTACGAAAGCGGAAGGACTTTCCGCTCTGTAATGAACGAAGTACGAAAGATTTATGAAGAATCCAAAATGGAAAGCAGCATTGATATGAGTTTCTTTATGGATTATGAAAAAATGAAGGAAAAAGTAGTATATAAAGTCATTGGTTATGAAAGGAATAAGGAACTGCTGCGCCAAATCCCCCATATCCTGTTTTTGGACATGGCGCTTGTGTTTTACTGCTATGTGCCAAAGAAGGAATTGGATTGCGCTACAATATTGATTTATGACAGCCATCTGAAAATGTGGGGCATTTCCAAAGAACGCCTATATTGGGATGCACAGAGGAATACCCCCCATTTCCTGCCGCCCAGGATACTCTCCATGGAAGAAGTGATGAATGATATTTTCTCCGGAAGTATCATGCCGGTTTCGGAAGGGGAAGAGGAAATGCCAGGCAGTGGGAATCCGGATGGAGCAAAGCCGGGGTGCGGGCAGCAGGAAGGGCCTATGCCAAGCAGCAGGAAGGCGGAAGAATCCGGAAAAATGTATGTGCTGGGAAATGGCAAAAAGCTTTTTGGGGCAGCAGCTATGTTCTATCAAGGTGTTCTGGAAGAGTTTTCCGAAAAACAACAAAAAAGCTTTTATGTGCTTCCCAGTTCTGTCCATGAGGTCATTCTGATTCCCGATGACGGGATGGTAAATGGGGAAGAACTGTGGAAAATGGTATGTGAAATCAATGCAACACAAGTGGAACCGGAGGAAGTTTTGACCGATTCTGTCTATTATTTTTCTATAAAATGTAAGAAAATCAAAAAATTGTTTTAAATGTTCACAAAATCAACACTAGACAACAGGGCTCGATTATGATATTATATCAGAGTGATGTAACAAATTTGTAATATTTGAATATATAATTCTCTTATGCACTCGTAGTCTAATGGATAGAACGGAGGCCTCCGACGCCTTTAATGCAGGTTCGATTCCTGCCGGGTGCATTTACATCACTCTGAAATAATTGTAAGGTAACAGTTCAGCTGCAACGTGGCAGAAAGCGCCGTAGGCGCTGTTTGCAGATGGGTGTGGGCTGAACTATTACTTTGCCGGAGCCATTTAGTTTTGCCTATTTAAAGAAAGGATATTTGTTTATATGAGCGATCCAAGAAGAAGAACATCTCTTAATGGTGGCGGAATAGGGGATAGAATTGAAGATATAAAAGAGTGGGTGTCGGATCATGCAAAGATTGTGATGCCCATAGTTCTTTTAGTGTGCGTATTGATAACAGTGTTGGTGGCGGTGAATGCGAATAAAAAAGCTGCGGAAGAGGTGGAGGCACAGATAGCCGGTATAGAAGGGGAAAATGGTGCGGAGTCCGCTCCGGAAGCTGCCTTAGAGACGGCGGAGGAACTTCCCGAACTGGAATTGGAATTGAATGCATATCCGGGGGTGAATACCCTGATGAATGATTATTATGCTGCCATGGCGGCCGGGGATGTGGAGACGATTGAATCCATGAATGCTTATGTGGATGACAGGGAGAAAATCCGGATTCAGGAAATGAGTAAGTATGTGGATTCCTATCAGGAACTGGATGTGTATACGAAGTTAGGGCCGGTGGAAGGTTCTTATCTCGTTTATGTATATTCTAAAGTGAAATTCACGGAATATGATAAGCTGGTTCCCGGTATGAAGGCCTTCTATGTCTGCACTGACGAAAACGGCAATTGCTATATCAATGGCGGGGAAACAAATTCTGTGGTTACCAATTATATCAGGGATATTTCTTTGCAGGACGATATGGTGGATTTGAATAATAAAGCGGTTGCGGAATATAATGAACTTCTGGAAAGCGACGATGAGTTGAAAGCTTTCCTGGCGGATTTGTCCAACAGGATTGACATATCTGTGGGCGAGATTCTGGCCAAAGAGGAAGAGGAAGCCCGTGCGGCGGAAGAAGCACAGGCCGCAGCGGAGGAAACCCCGGCGGAAGAGGGGGAAGAAGCGCAGAGCAATACGGTGAAGAAAGTGCGTGCAACGGATGTGGTGAATGTTAGAAGTTCTGACAGTGAAACCGCGGATAAATTAGGCAAAGCCCAAATAGGGGATGAGTTCACGCTGTTGGAGGAGAGAGGCAACGGATGGAGTAAGATATCCTTTGAAGGGCAGGATGCATTTATTAAGACTGAATTTCTGGAAGTGGCTTCGGAAGAGGCGGTAACGGAGGATAATAGCACCGCGCAGGCTGAAGCAGAAGCCGCCGCAACCGATAATCAGACTGAGACAGCACAGAATCAGGAGGAAACAGCTCCTGTGGCAACGGACAGTACAGGAGAGACTGTTACTGTAGTGGAAAATGTCAATGTACGAAAATCCGCCAGCGAGAGCGGGGAAAAGCTGGGATTGGCATATATGGGAGAAAAGCTGGAAGTGATTATGAAGCAGGCGGACGGTTGGACCAGGGTAAAATATAATGGGCAGACCGGATATGTAAAGTCGGATTATGTGGAATAGGACGAGGGACAAGGTAAAAAATATTTGAATAGGAATTTGCTTTAAGGGGCAGAATATAAGCATGGGCACAGATAGAATTGTGTCTGTGCTTTTTTTATTATAGGAAATTACGCCACAGCGTTGTAAGTCACCAGGAAAGAATGCGAAGCA
>BLLT01000406.1 GCA_011958945.1 Lachnospiraceae bacterium
GTTAGTACCAAAAATCCTATGGCATTATTTCTGAATAGCCGCCTGTGCCGCAATTAGACTTAGTGGACTTTTACCCCGAGGTAGGCGATTTACTTCTTTTACCCCAACCTATGAGAAATTTATTCAGCCCAAGTCTCAATTCAGCCAATCGGCAAATTGCGCTTTTATAAGGCATACCATACTTTGCATTTGCCATCTGATGGCTCTGTCAACCTACTGTCTTTCGCATAGTCCGCAATATCTCTTTCCATTGCCTCCTGATTTATTATCTCAAAATTCATTTTTTTGCTATTCATCATTCTTCTTTAAGATTCTTGCTATTTCTGTTTTCAATTCCGGAAGATCATGTTGTATAGTTTCCCATGCTGACTGACAGTCCAAATTTGAATACTGATGTGCAAAAATATCCCTGATTCCACACCATTCTTTCCACGGAACAACTTTTTCCTGCATTCTCAATTCCTCTGATATTACTTTGCATAACTCCCCTATCTGCAAAATACACATACAGCAGGCATTTTGAAAAACCGAATTGCTCAAAAAATTATTGTAATCGTTATCAAACATATCACATGCTTCATCTAACTGACTACAATAGTCCAAAATTTTTTTGAGGATAATTATATCTTTATTCTTCATACAATAATATCTCCGTTCCGTCTATTTCTTTCCTGAAATCATCCTCAATGCCTGCAGTGGTAACCAAATCAACTGAAAGGTTCAATGCCTCCTGAACCATCTGGCGCATCCCGGAAAGTTTAAGCAACGACATAGACTTTCCTTTTTCCACAAGTAAATCTACATCGCTTTTCTCATTTGCCGTACCTTTTGCATATGAGCCAAACAGATATAATCTCTTTACCCCATAGGCATGTGCGATAGGAACAACAATTTTCTGAATTTCACTAATATCTGGCATGCCAAATCACCTCCATGACTTAGTGTTGAAGTAATATAAAAATAACGGGGAAATTCCCCGCCGTTCGATGAACTAGGGTCTTTCGACCAGCCCAACCAGTGTTGCGCTACCAGCTTATTTATATTTTAATATTAATGAAAATATATCCTATTGTCAATCTTGTTTAGAAAAATATGCAAGGCTCTCCTTTCGTTCCCTCACTCGTAGTAAAACCGTAGTAACCCACTTTCCCAAATGCCGCGATTTGCCCTGTTCTGCCCCACAAGTGCCGCCAATTCCCTGCTATCCGACGTGCTGCCGTGGCAGATGAAAAGTATTTTAATCATGTTGCTAAAACCTCCGTAAATGCTTGATTTTGCTGTATTTTCGGCACTTTCAACAGTCTTGCTATATTTTTATGATAGTGTGTTTGTTTACCTTTTTCAGTATAACTTGGAATAACTTTGCATAACTTTTTCTTCGTTTGGGCTAAATTTAGGGCTAAATTCAAATTTTTAGCCCACTACTCATTACAGACTTTCTTCATCTCTTCTTTGGCATCATCAAACTGTAAATGTGTGTATGTGTTCAATGTGACGCCAATATCAGAATGTCCCATAATATATTGTAGTGTCTTTGGATTCATACCAGATTTCGCCATGTTGCTACAAAATGTATGTCTGCATACATGCGGCGTTATAACAGGCATTTGCACTTTATATATGCTGTTATATTTTTCTCTGATATGCTGAAAGTATTTCTCCCAATGCAAAGCTACCATAGGCATATCATTCTTATCAAGAAATAGAAATCCTGCCCTACCGTCAATCATTGGCTCAATTTTTGGTTTCTTTCTGTTTACAATGATACGCTTAAAACATTCTGCAACATCTTCATTCATTGGAACATATCTCACGCCTTTTTCTGTCTTAGGCGTTTCAATCACATATTCCATATTACGTTTTCTTTGTAATTGATGGTCTACTTTGATTCTTTCCTTATCGAACTCAATATCTTCTTTTGTCAGTCCGCAAAATTCAGAAACCCTAAGGCCAGTCTTGAATAAGATATAAATTCCGTCATAATATTTGCAGAAATGCTTGTCTTCTTTGATGAACCTTAAAAACTCCCGCTCCTGTTTCCGTGTAATGGCTTCCCTAGTCACACTATCATTTACTACGACTGTTGCTAATTGGAATTCAAACGGATTCTTACGGATAAGGTCATCATCCATTGCCATTTGAAAAGCAGGTCTGACTACCCCACGGATGCTATGTATGCTGCTGTAGCCTCTGCCATCATCCTGTAATTTAATCAGCCACTCCCTGGCATCTGATAATTTCACCTTATCAATCCGCTTTGCTCCGAACGGTTCTTTCTTGATGGCATTGATAACAAAATTGTAATTGGCTTGCGTATTATGCTTAACGCCTCTTTTTTGATTGATATATTTCTCCACCAGTTCCAATACTGTCATATTCCCGCCATCGGGGATAATATCATCGTTTAACTCTTTTTGAATGTTTTTTTCTTTTTCTCTCAGGGAAATATCTTTGCGCTTTCCTTTGGGATATGCGTCTGACTCTGTTAATCTCCAACTATATACAGACTTTCTATTCCCAAAAGAATCACAATATTTATATCTGTATCTCCCGTCTTTATCCTGACTCTCCCCTGTCATTAGTTTACGACCTTTGCTGTCTTTCCTTACTTCTGACAAATATTTCCTCTCCTTTCATGTCCAGAGAGTCTCGGTATGATAATTAATAATATACCATACTTACCCCCCAAAATCTATTAGCAATCATTTATAATCAAATTGGGAAGCTACTATATAGAATTTAATTTTTCGTCAACAAATTTCTCAAATAGCTGTCTTTTAATTCGCGGTCTTGTACCATTCCATAAGGCAAAATTGTCCGTTTCATGTTCATCTATAATCTTTCTAACCTTTTTATCACTAAAACCAAAATATTCTGCGGCTTCCTGAACCGATAATGTATACTTGTTCCACCAAGGCATTTTTA
Organism: Lachnospiraceae bacterium; assembly: GCA_011958945.1. Lineage (GTDB taxonomy): Bacteria > Bacillota > Clostridia > Lachnospirales > Lachnospiraceae > Kineothrix. The sequence goes on from BLLT01000406.1 coordinate 2,926, forward strand.
ATGCTTCTGTTGTTTCTATAATGAATCACGCTCCAATTCACATAAAATTTATATAAAAAGGTACTGCCACAACCGTAACAGTACCCTAAAATCATAATCATATCAGTATTCAATTTTTTCACTATTTATTATCTATAT
>BLLT01000407.1 GCA_011958945.1 Lachnospiraceae bacterium
AAAAGCAGCGCAGAAATGAGGTAAAATATGAAAAAAGTTATAATTAAGGAAAATTTATTGGTAATATTGGGCATATGTGTGCTTGTTGCTGTCGTATTATCCGGATGCGGGGAAGGGGAAATATTTGACTCTAATACAAACAGTGTAGAAAATACAAAGCGAGTAACTGAAAATGCGGATGAATACGGGGAGTACAGCGATGCTTATCCTCCTATGGAAGAAATAAAGGAAGCCGTGATTAATATTCTGGGCGAAAATTATTGGCCGGACAGACAGCTGACCGTTGGGGAACTGAATGCGGAAACGGGAATCGGTGAAGAAATGTATGATGATTTTCTGGCGGAAAAGCTGAATGCAGAAACGGATATTGATATGATGATAATTGTGAAGGCGAAAGCGGAGTATTTAACGGAAATCGAAACTATGATGAACGCATATAGGGATGCACTGATAGTAAAATATGCAGACCGCCCGCAGGAACTCGGAAAAGTACAGGCATCCAGAATAGAGGTGGTAGACCGTTATGTATGCTATGTACAGCTGGGGGCGGATACCAGCGAAGCGGCCGAAAAAGGCGATGAGGAAGTGCTGGCTGTGTGCCAGCAGGAGAATGAAAGGGCAGTGGATATTATTGAGAGGACGATTTTAAACGCGGATTAAGGTCTTATCTGTTTTTGAAAAAGATGAGAAGGAACTTGACGCGTGGATTGTGTTTTACTGCTTTGTAATGGGTATCCTCCGGCCAGGTAAGGAGGTCTGGCCAGGGGTACAAAATTCAGTAACAGTTCACCCTTCCGGCTTCGCTGTCACTGAATCCAAAATTAACAAATAGCACAAATAAATCTATTGCTACAGGTAAGCCAATGGGCTATAATGGATAAAAGAATTTGAACCAGTTCGTATTGGAATCTATACTACATAAAAGAAAGGCATAAAGGTACTATGACAAACACAATCATATTTGACATGGACGGCGTATTGTTTGATACGGAGAGAATCAGTTATGAGTGCTGGGCCGAAGTAGCGGATGCGATGAAGCTGGGTGACCTGGGCGAAGGAATTAAGGGATGTGTGGGGCTGAATCATACGGATGCGGAGATCCTTATGAGTAATCTCTATGGAAAAGATTTTCCCTTTGAGGAATTCAGCGAGACGGTCCATGCTTTGATGAAACGTCGTTTCCTGGAGGAAGGTGTTCCGTTGAAGGAGGGAGTAAAAGAGATATTGGAATATCTGACGGAAAACGGGTATATTGTAGGACTTGCTTCTTCCACCGGAAGAGGAAGTGTGATGGAACATCTGGAGCAGACCGGGCTGACCCATTATTTCCGTACAATAGTCACCGGAGATATGGTGGAACACAGCAAGCCTAACCCGGATATTTACTTGAAAGCGTGTGAAGAACTGGGTGTAAGCCCGGTGAATGCTATCGCCATTGAGGATTCCCCCAATGGAATCCGTTCGGCATACCGGGCAGGGATGAAGCCGGTAATGGTGCCGGATATGATAGAGCCTACGGCGGAAATTGAAGCGATGCTGTACGGGAAATTTTATTCCCTTCTGGACGTGGTGGATTATATAAAGAACAGGAACAGGGGATAGGGAAATTTAAACAGCAAAGCCGTAAAATCAGAAAATCGAAAATAATGGGTATGCATAGCAGTTCAAAGAAAATATTAAAAATTCATAAAACACAATATAATAAACATCGGAGGTAATTATGGCAGCATCAAAAGTGTATTATGCAAACATGAGGACATCTTTTAACGAGAACCTTCCTCAGAAGCTGGAACGGCTGATAAAAACGGCGGGAATCGGTGAAATTGATTTTGAAAAGAAATATGCGGCGGTGAAAATCCACTTTGGGGAACCGGGCAACCTGGCATTTCTCAGGCCTAATTATGCGGCGGTAGTGGTAAAGGTAATCAAAGAACTGGGCGGGAAGGCATTTTTGACCGACTGCAATACTTTATATGTAGGCGGCAGGAAGAATGCGTTAGACCATATGGATGCGGCGTATGGGAATGGTTTCTCCCCTTTTTCAACAGGATGCCATGTGATTATTGCGGACGGGCTGAAAGGGACGGATGAGGTCTTAGTGCCTGTGGAAGGCGGGGAATATGTAAAAGAAGCAAAAATCGGAAGGGCGGTTATGGATGCGGACGTGTTCATTACGCTGACTCATTTTAAAGGGCATGAGGCGACCGGTTTTGGCGGAGCCTTGAAAAATATCGGTATGGGCTGCGGCTCCAGAGCCGGAAAAATGGAAATGCACAGTGCGGGGAAACCATACATAGACAAGGAAGCATGCATAGGCTGCGGGCGCTGTATCAAGATATGTGCCCATGATGCACCTTCGATTACAGATAAAAAGGCGGATATTGACCACGATAAATGCGTAGGCTGCGGACGTTGTATCGGTGTCTGCCCAATGGATGCGGTGCAGGCAGCAGGGGATGAATCCAACGATATTTTGAATCGGAAGATTGCAGAATACAGCAAAGCGGTTATCCAGGGAAGGCCTCATTTCCATATCAGCCTGGTAGTGGATGTAACGCCCAATTGTGACTGCCATGCGGAAAATGATATTCCCATTGTGCCGGATGTGGGCATGTTCGCATCCTTTGACCCGGTGGCGCTGGATTTGGCATGTGCCGATGCGGTCAACAAGCAGCCGGTAATTGCCAACAGCCAGTTGGATAGGATGCCCCATGTACACCATGATCATTTTATGGATTCCGCGCCTCAGACAAACTGGAAATCCATGATAGAGCATGCGGTGAAAATCGGTATCGGGAACGGGGAATATGAACTGATAGAGATATAATACATAGTTGTAGTGAAGGATTAGAATTGCAGGATTATGGAATTTAAATAGAAGTGATATTTTCATATATTTGCAAAAGGGGTTGTTGCAAAAGGGCGTATGTACGCAATATATGGTGTGGATTTTGAGATGCTTTAATCATATATTGTGGGATTGCCTAATTTTGCAATGGCTTCTTTTGGTATCTCAGATATCAGTGGTAACAGTTCAGCCTGCAACTGCGCAC
>BLLT01000408.1 GCA_011958945.1 Lachnospiraceae bacterium
TCGGAGGTGCTTTCTTTTTGCCTATTTTTAAGAGGAGGTGCCTATGAAACTACCATCCATTTTTGGAATGAGGAGCGCAAGGGATAAGCCAAAGGACAGCTACGGCGGTTCGGCTTATTCCTTTTTCTTTGGGAGAAGCACCAGCGGAAAGAATGTAAATGAGCGGACGGCTATGCAGACCACGGCGGTCTATTCCTGTGTGCGGATACTGGCGGAGGCGGTGGCATCGCTCCCCATCCATGTGTACCGCTATACGGATACCGGGAAGGAGCGGGTGTATGACCACCCATTATATTACCTGCTCCATGACGAGCCGAACCCGGAGATGACTTCCTTCGTGTTCCGGGAGACGCTGATGAGCCACCTTCTCATATGGGGGAATGCCTACGCACAGGTCATCCGGGACGGGAGCGGCAGGGTGCTTTCCCTGTACCCGCTCCTGCCGGACAAGATGGAGGTTGACCGGGATGAGCATGGGCGGCTCTTTTACACCTATACCCGGAACACCGATGAAAACCCCAACTTTTCCGAATACGGGCGTGTGAGATTGCAGCCGGAGGATGTGCTGCACATCCCCGGCCTTGGCTTTGACGGGCTGGTGGGGTATTCGCCCATCGCTATGGCAAAGAACGCGGTGGGCATGACGCTGGCCTGCGAGGAATACGGCGCGTCCTTTTTCGAGAACGGGGCGACACCGGGCGGGGTGCTGGAGCATCCGGGTGTGCTGAAAGACCCGGCGAAGGTAAGGGAGAGCTGGCACGCTGCTTATGGCGGCTCCAGGAATGCCGGGAAGGTGGCAGTTTTGGAAGAAGGCCTAAAGTACCAGCAGATCGGGATTCCCCCGGAGGAAGCACAGTTTTTGGAGACGAGGAAATTTCAGATAGACGAGATCGCAAGGCTGTACCGCATCCCGCCGCACATGGTGGGGGATTTGGATAAGAGCAGCTTTTCCAACATTGAGCAGCAGTCCTTGGAATTCGTGAAATATACCTTAGACCCGTGGGTGATCCGGTGGGAGCAGTCCATACAGAAAGCGTTGTTCCTTCCGCAGGAGAAGAAAGAATATTTCGTGAAGATGAACGTGGACGGCCTGCTCCGTGGCGATTATGAAAGCAGGATGAAAGGCTACTCCATCGGCATCCAGAACGGTTTCATGTGTCCGAATGATATACGGCGGCTGGAAAGCATGGATCTGATACCCGTGGAGGAGGGTGGTGAATTTTTTCTCACCAACGGGAATCTATGTCGATTGAAGGACGCAGGACTTTTCGGGAGAATTCCGGGGGAGTCACAGGAGGAATAAAGATATAGAAACAGGCGGGTATGTTCTGCCTGTTTTTTCTATGCAGAAAGCGAGGATAGCAGAGAATGAAAAGGAAGTTCTGGAACTGGATTAAAAATGATGCGGGCGGGGAGGAAGAGCGCACCCTCGTGCTGAACGGCGAGATTTCGGATGAGACATGGTACGGAGATGAAGTGACGCCCGCCCTGTTCGCAAAGGAACTGAATGCCGGGAGCGGCAACATCACCGTGTGGATCAATTCACCGGGCGGCGACGTATTCGCCGCAGCACAGATTTACAACATGCTCATGGAGTACAAAGGCGATGTGACCGTGAAGGTGGACGCGCTGGCGGCTTCGGCAGCCTCCGTTATCGCTATGGCAGGCACCACGGTGCTGATGTCCCCGCCAAGTTTAATGATGATCCACAATCCGATTACGGTAGCAATCGGTGATTCCAAAGAGATGCAGAAGGCGGGGGAGATGTTAAATGAAGTGAAGGAAAGCATCATGAACGCCTACGAGATTAAGACCGGGATGGACCGTAAGAAGATATCCCACCTCATGGATGCGGAAAGCTGGTTCAACGCAAAGAAAGCCGTGGAGCTGGGCTTTGCGGACGGCATCCTGCATGAAGGGGAAGGTACAGATGAATCAGGGGATGTGGCTATGGAGGGCATGATGTTTTCACGCACAGCGGTGACCAATTCCCTGCTGACCAAGCTGATTCCGAAAAAGCCGGAGGCAAAGATACCCATAGAGCAGCTTGAAAAGAGATTGAACCTATTATCACATTAAATTTATGGAGGGAAATGTTTATGAGCAAGATTTTAGAGTTAAGGGAAAAACGGGCAAAGGCATGGGAGGCGGCAAAGAAGTTCCTCGACAGCAAGCGGGGAGAGGACGGGCTGCTTTCCGCAGAGGACACCGCCGCCTATGAGAAGATGGAGAAAGAGGTAGTCGATCTTGGGAAGGAGATCGAGCGCCTGGAGCGGCAGGCCGCTATTGATGCGGAATTAAGCAGGCCCACCTCCGAGCCAATCACCAACAAGCCGAATAACCGCCCGGACGGGGAGGAAAAGACAGGCAGGGCGACTGACAATTACAGGAGGACGTTCTGGAACGCCATGCGCCGGAAGAACTTCTTCGATGTGGAGAACGCCCTGCAGGTGGGCACGGATTCCGAGGGCGGCTATCTTGTGCCGGATGAATTTGAACACACTTTAGTGGAGGCATTGGAGGAAGAGAACTGTTTCCGCGGTCTTGCCACAGTCATCCAGACCTCCAGCGGCGACAGGAAGATTCCCGTGGTGGCGTCCAAAGGCGAGGCGGCATGGATTGATGAAGAAGGGGCATACCCGGAATCGGATGATTCCTTCGGGCAGGTATCCATCGGCGCGTTCAAGGTGGCGACCATGATCAAGGTATCGGATGAGTTACTGAATGATAATGTATTTAACTTAGAGGCTTACATCTCCAAGGAGTTCGGGCGCAGGATCGGCACCAAGGAGGAGGAAGCCTTTTTCATTGGTGACGGCAAGGGCAAGCCCACGGGCATCCTGAACGCCACGGGCGGCGCTTCCGATGGCGTGACCACCGCAACCGCCAACATCACCTTCGATGACGTGATGGATTTATTCTATTCCCTGAAAGCGCCTTACCGCAAAAAGGCTGTGTGGCTGCTGAATGACACCACCGTGAAAGCCCTGCGGAAACTGAAAGACAATA
>BLLT01000409.1 GCA_011958945.1 Lachnospiraceae bacterium
CTAGGAATTGGCCGCTGGGCCAATTCTTTTTTAAGTCCTGCTTTGCAGCAAATGCTAAGTCCTGGGCTGAACTGCTACACATAAGGCCCATCCGCTTCGGCCGGCTATGGACATCAGTAAAAAACCCCGCTGCAAGCAACGGGGCATTACTCTTGCACCGCCCTAAGGGGCAGGCATTTGATTCCTCACCGAGGGCATCTTCTCTTCTTCGAAGCACTATAATTTAATTTACTATAATTCCAATTCCACAAATATCTTATAAATGGCCCGGATTGCATTCTCGAAGTCTTCATCGGAAACGCCGATAATGATATTCAACTCGCTGGAGCCCTGGTCAATCATCCTCACGTTTACGTTGGCATGGGCCAATGCTGAGAAAATCCTTCCAGCGGTTCCCCTTGTAGAGCGCATCCCGCGCCCAACCACAGCTATCAGCGCCAAATCCGACTCTATATCAATCGTATCCGGGTCCGCCAGCCTGTGAATCGCCGACACTACCTTCTGCTCTTTATTAATGAATTCGTCCTGATGGACGAAAACCGTCATCGTATCGATACCGGAGGGAACATGCTCAAAGGAAATCCCATAATCCTCGAATGCCTGGAGAACTTTTCTGCCAAACCCTATTTCGGAATTCATCATATCCTTTTCTATATTAACGGAGCAAAATCCTTTTTTTCCTGCAATACCGGTAATTACATATTTGGATTTCTGGCAGGTGCTCTCCACAATCCATGTTCCTTTTGCCTCCGGGCAATTGGTATTCCGGATATTAATGGGAATCCCTTCCCTCCTTACCGGGAAAATCGCGTCCTCATGGAGCACTGTCGCCCCCATGTAAGAAAGTTCCCTAAGTTCTCTGTAAGTAATGGTCTCAATTCCCACCGGATTCTTAATAATCCTGGGATCTGCCACCAGGAATCCCGACACATCGGTCCAGTTCTCATATACATCGGCTTTTACCGCCCTGGCCACGATCGAACCTGTAATATCGGAGCCTCCCCTGGAGAAAGTTTTCACCCTTCCGTCCCCATAGGCTCCATAAAACCCGGGGATGACCGCCCGTTCCACATGGCTTAGCCGCTCCGCCAGCACTTTGTTTGTTTTCTCCGATTCAAATTCACCGTTATCATCGAACAAAATCACTGTGGCCGCATCGATAAACTCATAGCCAAGATAAGCTGCCATCACAATCCCGTTCAGATATTCCCCCCGGGATGCTGCATAATCTTCGCCTGCCTTCTCCCCAAATTTTTCTTCAATTACCGCAAACTCCTCTGCCAGAGACAAATCCAGCTGCAGCCCGTGGATAATTTCTTCGTAACGCTCTTTAATCGCTTTTAGTTCATCCGTAAATGCCTCGCCTGCTTCCGCCTTTGCATAGCAGCTATACAGCATATCTGTGACTTTCGTATCCTTCCCAAAGCGTTTACCGGGTGCAGACGGAACCACATACCGCCGTTCCCCATCGCTGCGGATAATATCCCCCGCTTTTATAAACTGCTCCGCACTGGCTAAAGAACTGCCGCCGAATTTCACTACTTTTTTCATAATAAACTATATTCCTTTCCCAGCCTGCGATATTCGTGGGCGTAAGACACAAACTCGCACTTCTCCGTTCCTTTTCTACTCTTACTATATTCCACATTTCATGATTCTACCACAGCCTCTCACCTAACACAAGAGCCAAATATCCCGCCAGGAAGCGGGGCGTAACCGTTCGGCATACGAATGTGCAGATGTGGCACAGAATCCGGCTAATGCAGGAAATGCTCCATCAATTGATGTCCCTTGGGCACATAGATTCCGCTTTTCCTCCCTGCTTCTTCCGTATAATCCCAGTCATGCGCCAGCGGTTTGCTGCTGTCATAGAGCATGTAGGGCACACTGTCTCCGGTATGGGTACGCACGCGTATGGGAGTGGGGTGATCCGGCAGCACCATCAGGCGGTATTCCACCTCCTCTTTGTTCAGGCGTTCTACCAGCGGCTTCAATACCCTTCCATCCAGATATTCAATGGCCTGCACCTTCTTTTCCACGCTTCCCTGATGCCCCATTTCATCGGGCGCCTCGATATGTATATATACGAAATCGTACCCATCTTCCAGCAAGGCTTTCAAGGCCGCCTCCACTTTTCCTTCATAGTTTGTATGCAGCCCTCCGTTGGCCCCCTCTACCTGGCTTATGCCCATTCCGGCGCCTACGGCAATCCCTTTCAGCAAATCCACCGCTGAAACCATCATCCCCTTTTTCCCGGTCTTCCCTTCAAAGGAGTCCAGCATAGGTTTTGTTCCTGCCCCCCAGAACCAACAACAGTTCGCCGGATTCAGTCCTTGCTTTTTCCTCTCTATATTCAGGGGATGGTTGACCAATATTTCATAGCTCCTTTCCATCATATCCCGTAAGACCTCATCCTTCGGAAGGTACTGCCCGATTACCTGCCCCAGCACGTCATGGGGCGGCACAAGTTCCACCACTTTTCCCCTATTCCAAATCAGGCAATGCCGATAGCTGGTGCCCACATAAAAATGGTAATCCTCCCTCTCCAGTTCATTTCTCACCGCTTCCAACAGCACTGCACAATCCTCTGTACTGATTTCATCGGAGCTGTGGTCTATAATCTTTTTTTCCCCAAAAGGAACATCCTCCTCCGAAACGGTGACAATATTACAACGCAAAGAAATATCCGTCTCCTGCATGGGCACGCCGATGCTCAATGCCTCCAACGGCGAACGCCCCGAATAATAAATCGCAGGGTCATAGCCCAGCACCGATAAATTAGCTGTATCCGACCCCGGCTTCATTCCCTCCGGTATGGTATGCACCATGCCTATTTCTGATTTTTTGCTTAATTTATCCATCTCGGGAGTTGCGGCATAAGCTAAAGGGGTTTTGTTCCCCAAAGCCTCTATCGGTTCATCCGCCATGCCGTCTCCAAGCACAATGATATATTTCATTTTTACCCCGTTTCTGCGCTGCATTTCAGCGCATATCAAGTTTGTGTCCG
>BLLT01000410.1 GCA_011958945.1 Lachnospiraceae bacterium
CCTTCGTAACAGTTCAACCCAGGACTTTGCACTTGCTGCAAAGTCCGTACGAGCACGTCAATTTAGTCAAGAAAGAATCTGCCCCTCGCCGAAGGCGATTTGGAATGGGCGGATTCCGTAACAGAGAAGCCGAAGGCTGAACTGCTAACCATATTTACTTTTTGCTGTTAATTAAACATTCTCCTTTATTCGATGATTTTTTGTCGTCTTTCAAATCTGGAAAAGAAATTGAATGGACAATGACAAATGCTGGATGCCCATGAAATCAGAGAGTTACGGGTTGACCGTATCAAGGAAATTATAGAGGAAAAGCCGTATGCAAAAGGGAAATACCCTATCCTTGCATCAATTCAAGAATAGCGACTGTTTGCTGGCCGGTGGATTAAAAATATTGGAAGAAGGAGACGGAATCATAGACATGGGGATAAATAGTTCGGCTTTGGAATGGGTTGCCGATTTTATCTTGCCTCTTGGGAAAAATGCCACTGTACTGGAACCGGTGGAATTATTGGATATCATGAAGCGCAAAATACATGAATTGTATCAGCATTACTTTAATGTGGAAGATAGCAAGGAACGACAGTAATTCCATTGGGGGTTCTTTATAAGACTTGGGTGTTGAAGCCCTGGCGCGGAGTGCACCGCGGATGGAACAAGGGAAGAAAGTTCTTCCCTATTCAGCCTTCTGTTTGCGGAAAGGATAGGCACAGGCCGCGGTTATTAACTTGCCGCATAGGAGGGAAACGGCTATAGTGACGAGGGCACTGGCGGCAAACCTTCCGGCATAGCTGCCTTCCAGCTTGTTGATGCATTGCATAAAAATATAGGTATGAGTTAAGTAGAGGTAGAGGGAATATTTACCCAGGAAGGCGAATATTCTTTCTTTTATACGGCATTTGGAGACGAGAATCAATACGAGAAGCGTCCATATTACCGTAGCTGCCAGCTGGAAGGAAAGCTGATAATCTTCCGGGGTTTGGCCAAACGGAACGCCGCCGTCCAGTCCCCATCGGATAAAAGGAAGCATTCCTGCCGCCAGAAGGGCAGTTAAAGGAAGCCATAGTTTGTCAATAATTTTTTTGAGTTTACTTTCATATTCTCCCACAATGACTCCCAAGGCAAAAGCAATATTGGATACATACCAGAAATCGCTCATGCCCTTATCATAAAGGATGCGGGAAAAAATATAGGTAAAAATACAAAAGGCAGTTACTCTAAACCCCTTATTTTTGATAATTGCATAGATGATAATAAAAGCGATATAAAACAGGAAGAGAACAAACATATACCAGTAGTCATAGCCGCTGGCAAAATATAAAAAGTCCTGGAGGGAAACAAAACCCTCAGATATCAGTTCGATAATCCCTACCACGATAAAATAAGGGATATATGTATTTTTAATTCTTTTCCATACAAAATGTTTGTTCATGGGGTTTTGACCCAGGGATATCACCATGGCATAGCCCGAAAGCAGGAAAAAAATATCCACGCCATATATGCCAAGTTTGGTAAATGCCAGTTGGAAAATGGCGCCATCCCCTTCTACGGGGGTGAACCAGGTCCACCATTCGGCGTAGTGGGATAAAATAACCATTACCGCAGCGATTCCCCTGAACCAATTAGTTTCTCTTTTGGGCAAAAGATGCCCGCCTTCATCGTTTCTCATAAATTACCCTCATCTTAATGCAACGGAACCCCTTTTGCCGCTGCATTAAAAGAATAGCAATCATTCTAAAAGAAATCAATTTAGGCGGGTTTAAGATTTTCTTAAAATTTCTTTAATATGGACAGGTTACCTTTGCACCCTGGCTCCCGCGCCTCCCATAATGGCTTCCACTTCCTTGCGGCTGGCCATAGTGGTATCGCCCGGCGTAGTCATTGCCAATGCCCCATGGGCTGCACCATAGTTTACCGCCAGCTGGGCATCATTGGTGGTCATCAGGCCGTAAATCAGTCCGGAAGCAAAGGAATCCCCGCCGCCTACCCGGTCCATAATTTCCAGGTTCTTATAATCGCAGGCTTTGTAGATTTCGCCGTCGGCCCAGCAGATAGCGCTCCAGTCGTTGACGGTGGCAGTTTTTACTTCGCGTAAGGTAGTGGCTACGGCTTTGAAATTAGGATAAGCTTTTGCCGCTTCGTTAATCATTTTCTTGTAGCCTTCCAGGTTCAGCTCTTTTAAATTGGCATCGTTTCCTTCGATTTCAAAGCCAAGGCATGCGGTGAAGTCTTCTTCATTGCCAATCATGACGTCCACATATTTTGCGATTTCCTTGTTTACTTCCTGGGCTTTTGCCTGGCCGCCGATGGCGCTCCACATGGAAGGGCGGTAGTTCAGATCGTAAGAAACGATAGTTCCATATTTTTTAGCTGTTTTGATGGCAGCGAGAATGGTTTCGCAGGATTGTTCCGAAAGGGCCGCGTAGATGCCGCCGGTATGAAGCCAACGAGCCCCCAGTTCGCCGAAAATATAATCGAAGTCGAAATCATCAGGTTTCGCCTTGGAAATGGCGGTATTAGCGCGGTCGGAACAGCCCACCGCCCCCCGGATGCCGAAGCCGCGTTCGGTGAAATTGATGCCGTTGCGGCAGATGCGGCCAATGCCGTCCGTCTTCATCCAATGGATCAAAGAGGTATCCACGCCGCCTTGCATAATGAAGTCTTCCATGAGCATACCCACCTCGTTGTCAGCGAAGGCGGTAATAACGGCGGTATTCATTTTAAAACATTTCTTAAGGCCGCGGACGACATTATATTCTCCGCCTCCCTCCCAGGCGCGAAAAGTCCTGGCTGTGCGGATTCGCCCTTCCCCCGGGTCCAGCCTGAGCATTACTTCGCCCAGGGATACGGCATCATATTTACATTCGCTTTCAGGTCTTAAATTAAGGTTCATAATTTTCTCCATTTCTGCGCTGCCTGTGCTTCTTAACGGAAATTCATTATGCATACAGCGCGGGCATAGTGTTCGATTTTTATGCACACGGGCATCAAAATGAAATGTGTC
>BLLT01000411.1 GCA_011958945.1 Lachnospiraceae bacterium
GGCCCGGCATTGCCAAGGATTTTCTAAGTCTTTACGCATTATAAATTTGGAAATACCCAAACTTTTATTATCAGTATTTCCCAATTCATCAAGTTTATCCCAAAACTTCGCCCGGAAACTTTTTTGACATTGCAAATAATATTTGATACGATGTATATATTAATCAGAAGATGGCACATAAAAAAAGGCATAAAAAAAGCAAGCCGGATGACCAGGCATTGTCCGGCATCCCGCCGCAGGCTGTGCCCTTTCCATACGAATGCTATAGAATTAAGATAAGAAAGGTAATATATTATACATGCTATTTAATTCATATATATTTATTTTCATCTTCCTGCCCATGGCCCTGTTAGGGTGGTATGGGCTGAACCGCTTGGAAAAATACGAACTGGCAAAAATGTTCCTGACCGGAATGTCCTTATGGTTCTATGGCTATTTTAATACCTATTATCTCCTCATCATCGTGGGCAGCATCCTCATCAACTACTTAATCAGCTATCTGATGACCTTTTCCAAGTCCAGGCTGACGGACCGCATCGGTTTGTTTGCCGGGATTGGTGTAAACCTTGCCATTTTATTTTATTTTAAATACTACGATTTCTTCATTGAAAATATCAATTATATCTTCCGGGCGGACTTTAACTTGAAACACATTCTTCTCCCCCTGGGCATCAGCTTTTTTACCTTCCAGCAGCTCTCCTTTATTATCGACCGCTGTACGGGGAAGGCCGGGCATTATTCTTTTACCAATTACACCGCCTTTGTCACCTTTTTCCCCCAGCTCATTGCCGGGCCTATTGTACTGTACAAGGAAATCATCCCTCAATTCGATGATTTAAATAACCGGAAATTCGATATGGACAGCTTCGCCAAAGGCATTTCCCTCTTTGTCATAGGATTGGGAAAAAAAGTTCTTCTGGCGGATGTACTGGCGCTTGTAACCAATTTCGGCTTTGAACAGACTTACTTTTTGGATTCGCCTTCCACCCTGCTGGTCATCCTCTCTTATACCTTCCAGATTTATTTTGATTTCAGCGGCTACAGCGATATGGCTATGGGGTTAGGGCATATGTTTCATATTCAGCTGCCAATGAATTTCAATTCCCCTTATAAATCCTGCTCCGTCAAAGAACTTTGGCAGCGCTGGCATATGACGCTTTCCCGTTTTTTTATTACCTATGTTTACATTCCTCTGGGCGGCAGCAAAAAAGGGAAGGCCAGAACTATTTTCAACACTATGGCCATCTTCGCTTTAAGCGGCCTGTGGCATGGCGCCAACTGGACTTATGTAGCCTGGGGCGTGATGCAAGGGCTTCTGGTAGTGTGGGATAATTTAGGCATTATCGGTATACGGGGCACTACGGAAAAAAATCCTGCGCGATTTTATATTCCAAGGTGGCTTGGGTGGTTTTTCACTTTTTCATTTTTTAATTTATCCCTGTTTTTTTTCCGCAGCGAAAGCATGGCTTATGCCTTCCAGATGTTTAAGAACCTATTTTCTTTCCGAAACACGGGCTACATTTACAAGCTGGCCGCAAATATGGATGTTCCTGAATTTTATATTTTCAAGCAGGCTATTACCATGTTAGCGCCAGACATACTCAATGTGGCTTACGTCGTTTTGCTGTTATTAATGCTGGCTGCCAGCGCCTTTATTTTAACCCGGAAAAATGCCCTGCAAATGGTGGAGTCTACCGATTACGACTCCAGGTTCTGCTGGCTCATTACTATAATATTTATTTGGTCCCTGATTTCCTTTTCACAGGTCAGTACTTTTATATATTTTAATTTTTAGATTACTTATACAGATTTCACTATTCCTGCCTGCAAAAGCAGCTATGCCGAGAGGTTTTTTATGTCAGATAAAAATAATTCTACAAGCCAAAAATTTATAAAACAGTTTGCCAAAAGAACTTTACTTTTTATGTTCCTTATAGCAGCGGCGGTCATCCTCATCGACCCCTTTTTCCATTACCACAAACCCTGGTTTGGACTAAAGGAGGTGCTTACTGACAAAGAATATCAGTGCATCGGTTCCCTAAGGACCTTCGATTATGACAGCCTGATTGTAGGATCTTCCGTAGCGGAGAACTATTACAACGGCTGGTTTGGCGATGGTTTTGACTGCACCCCTATCAAGGCTATCCGTTCCTATGGGGCTACGGCAGATTTATGCTATTTGCTGGATGCGGCTTATGAGGAGCACGATTTAAAATATGTTTTTTACAGCATGGATACTTCTGCACTGGCCGCCGAGCCTGTTCCTACCTATGAACTCACCGGCTGCCCCATGTACTTATATAATAAAAATTATTTTGATGATGTGGAATATCTGTATAATAAAGGGGTGCTTTTTGAGAAAATCCCTTATATGATTGCCAATTCTTTGATTGGAGACTATGATTCCAATAACTCCTATAATTGGGCGCAGTGGAAAGAATTTAATCAGGATATGGCGCTGGGGCTGTATATACGGACCGCAGAAATTGCCCCTATGAAGGAAGAAGATTATTATCAGGATATGCTGGATGCCAATATCCGATTGATGGAAAAACAAATCGAAAGCCATCCGGAAACAGAATTTAAAATATTTTTCCCCGCCTATTCCATGCTTTTCTGGGACAACCTTTACCGCACCGGGGACTTGGAGGCATATCTTTATAATATGGAGCAGGCCGTGGCCGCCTTCCTCCCCTACAGCAATGTGGAAATATATTATTTTCAGGATGAAAGATCCATTGTTACCAACCTGGAAAATTATATGGATACACTGCATTTTTCACCGGAAATCAATCAGTATATGGCGGAGCAGATTATCGCCGGGAATCATCGGCTGACGGAAGAAAACTACAGGCAGACATTTTCTGACATGAAGGATTTCGCTTATGAGATGGTGCATGAACTGATGCTTCCTTATGAGGATAAAATTAAGGTGGATTATACCTGATAATGGACTTTTCTATATGTAAATCAAATACCCCGCTGCAAGCAACGGGG
>BLLT01000412.1 GCA_011958945.1 Lachnospiraceae bacterium
GTCTATAGTTCCGCCTTCTTCCGCTCACCTATCTTCGTGGGCTTATTCCGCCCCAAAATCTATTTGCCCGTTCCCATGCTCTCCGGCTGCGACATGAAATCCATCCGCTATATGCTGCTGCACGAACTGCAGCACTATCGGCATAAAGATTCTTTGTCCAATATATTCCTTTGTTTGGCCAGGGTCATTTACTGGTTTCACCCTGTGGTCCTCCTTGCCCTGAAAGAAATACGGGCGGACAAGGAGCGGGCCTGTGATTCCTCTGTGCTGCAGATGCTTCCCTCCGAGGAATATATTTGTTATGGCAATACTCTTATTAATTTTGCCGAAAAGCTTTCTTCCCCTGCCTTTCTTTGGGCCCATGGCATGGGCGGCGGCATGAAACAGATGAAAAAGCGAATCCTCAATATCGCGGGCTACCGCGGACAGACGAAATGGCAGTCGCTGCGGGAAAAATGCATTTTCGCCCTCATCCTCCTTTTCTTCCTGGAATCTGCCGCCAGGATGCCCGTATATGCTTCCCAGGATTTTGCCGCCCTCCCCCCTTCCCGGATGACCGCTTCTGTGGATTTATCCACGTTCTTCGAAGGATACGACGGCTGTTTCGCACTCTACGATTCCAGGGAAAATCAATGGCTGCTTTACAACAAAAAGCAGTGCGCACAGCGCACCGCACCTGAATCCACTTATAAAATATATAGCGCCCTTCTGGGGCTGGAAAATAAAATAATTACCCCCGATTCTACTTTCATGGCATGGGATGGCAGGCCTCATGCTATCGGACAATGGAATAAGGATCAGACCCTCGCCTCCGCAATGCAGGACTCGGTCAACTGGTATTTCCAGGAATTGGATAAAAGGGCGGGAACCGAAGCCATGAAAGAATTCTATGCCGGGCTCGGCTACGGAAACCAAGATTTTTCCAATGATTCCTCCAGCCTCTGGCTGGGCTCTTCCCTTAAGATTTCCGCCATAGAGCAAGTCGAACTGCTTAGGAAATTATATCATAATGAATATCATTTCTCCCCGGAAAATATTCAGGCAGTCCAAAACTCTATCAAGTTAGAAGAAAAACCGGGAGGAACACTGTACGGAAAGACAGGCACCGGCAATATAGACGGCGAGAACAGAAACGGCTGGTTCATCGGTTACGTGGAAACAGCCCAAAACACCTACTTTTTCGCCACAAATATCCACAGCGAGGCAAATGCCGGAGGACAGGCCGCCAGCAGCATTACGCTGGAAAT
Organism: Lachnospiraceae bacterium; assembly: GCA_011958945.1. Classification (GTDB taxonomy): domain Bacteria; phylum Bacillota; class Clostridia; order Lachnospirales; family Lachnospiraceae; genus Kineothrix. Next base: position 1,248 of record BLLT01000412.1, read on the forward strand.
ATTACGGGAGTGGGGGATTTTTTAGGTTCATCAAATAATCCTTCAATTTTTCATTCGCCCTCTCCAGCCCTTCTCCCAGTTCCCTGTTCCTTGGTATCAGCGTGAGCCAAACTGCTGCAGACAATATCAAAACGGGATACAGGAACTGGCAAAGGGTAATAATCCCCATCCAGACAGAATTCTCAAAAATACTGCTAAATATCCACAAAACCCCGCCGGAATACATTTCCCCCACTTCCCTGATAGCCTGAAGGCAGTCTATCAGGCGATACAGTCCCAGCAAATACAGGCAAAGGGCTATTTTCCACCCCCGCCCCATGGCCGCTAACAAGAATATCAAATCAGGGGCTATCCTTACAATTGTTCCTAAAATAATCGCCGCTGCGCTGCCCCTCCCGGCGGTTACCGTAAAAGACATGGCAAAATTATGAACCAGGCAATAAATCAGCAGAAAGCCTATCACCCGCTTCTTGTTTTTCCAAAATCTCCCCACCTCGGGATACTCCCCATATACTTTTTCCCTATACTCCTGATACTGCTTTTGTAATTCTTTTGAATTTTCCATGGCGCATCTCCTAATTCCAGTTATTACTCCAATTATTATTCCAGTTTCGTAAGAGCCCTTCCGGCACCTTTCATTTTCCCTTTCTCAGAAAATTTCCGTTTGCCTTGTTCCCTTAAATTCTCTGGATGCTGCCGGGCTTCTTACTGTTTCCAATCCCGGCAGATTTCCTCTATATTATGGTTAATTTCTTTCTAATTTATATAATATTTCCTCGAAGCATACGCCGTCTGTGCACGGAATGTGAAGTCCTTCTGAGGCCAGAATCCCCTGCCTTACAAAGTCCGATGCTTTTCTCACCGACCGGCAAAAGTCCACGCCGTTAACCGCGTCCGCCGCTATAATCGAAGAAAATACATCCCCTGTGCCGGAGCGCTCCGTACCGGCTTTGTGAACCTGTATGATTTTCGGCTCTTTCCCCTTTTCCAGCACATAGTTGGCGATAAGTTCTCCCTGCGGTATCCCGGTAATCACTATTTTCTCCGGCCCCCGCATCATGAGTTTCTCTGCCATGGCATGCAGTTCCCCTTCTTCCCATCCTTCCTCCCTGTAGGCTGTGTCCGTCAGCCGGCAGCACTCCGTCAGGTTGGGAGTTATAATATCCCCATACTCAATGAGACGCCCCATTTCTTCGCACATTTCCTCCGTATAGGTGGCATATATCCTCCCATGGTCCCCCATCACCGGGTCTATGATGACGCTTGTACGTCCGCTGCAAAATTCTTTGATAAAGCCGATTACCATCTCAATCTGGGCCTTCGATCCCAGAAACCCTGAAGAGATCCCTTCAAATTTAAGCCCCAGCTTCTTCCACTTTCCAATATATTCTTCCATTCTATCCGTATAATCGTCGAAAAAGTAATCCCCCAGCGCCATATGATTGGAAAGAATGGACGTGGGAACCGGACAGCACTGAACGCCTAGATAAGAAATAATAGGCATTGACACCGTAAGCGAGCACCGCCCAAACCCTGACATATCGTTAATTACCGCAATTTTTTTCTGATGATTGTGAGACATTGATTTTTTTCCTTTACTATTCTTGTAACAGTAATACTTTTCTATTATACCGATTCATTCCCCAGCTTACAACTATAATGAGCAAATTTTTGTATCAATTAGTAACAGTTCAGCCTGCGACTGCGTACTTGCTGCAAAGTCCGTACAATCACGTCAAT
>BLLT01000413.1 GCA_011958945.1 Lachnospiraceae bacterium
GGTGTGCCCCGTGTGCGGGCTTGGCAAGGACGTATTTGCCAAGATGTAGCCCATTCCAAACGAATCAGTACGCAGAAAATCAATCGTAAAGAAATACGATTGATTTTTTGCGTACTTCTGTGTACAATATAAGCAGTAAAATTGGAAAGGGAGGGAAGTGTATGCGTGAAACAAGAACAACAGAATTCAAAGAAGTGATTACAAATACATTTTTAAAAACAGTAAGTGCCTTTTCGAATTACGATGGTGGAGAAATATTTTTTGGCATCGATGACAACGGTAATATCAAAGGACTGTCGGATATAAAACAGGCGTGTCTGGATATCGAAAATAAAATTAATGACAGCATTACCCCGCAGCCTGATTATACACTGGAATTGCAGAATAATGACAGTACGATAAAACTGACTGTAAAAAGCGGGCTTCAAAAGCCATATTTATATAAATCGAAAGCATATAAGCGAAATGATACTGCAACGATAGAGGCTGACACACTGGAACTGTCAAGACTGATTTTAGAAGGAAAAAATATCAGGTTTGAAGAATTGCCGTGTGAAGATCAAGAGCTAACTTTTGATACGCTATGCCAAAAATTAAAAGAATGTATTCAAATTGAAACTTTTAATCAGGATACCTTGAAAACGCTGAACTTATATAACAGCGCCACCGGATATAATAATGCGGCTGGTATTTTGGCGGATAAAAATCATTTTCCGGGAATTGATATCGTGAGGTTCGGCGAGAACATCAGTGTGATTCATAAGAGGGCAACCTTTGATAACATATCCATTTTGGCAGGCTACGAAAAAGTATCTGAGGTATTCAAAGATTATTATCAATATGAGGAAATACAAGGCGTCGAAAGGAAAAAGGTAGAAAAAATACCGGAGGCCGCGTTTAGAGAAGCAATCGCAAACGCGCTGATTCATAGGGCGTGGGATGTGGAGTCACAAATAAGAGTTTCGATGTTTGACGACAGAATAGAAATTATTTCTCCGGGAGGACTTCCTTCTGGAATAACAGAAGATGAGTATTTATCAGGGAAACTTTCCATCTTAAGAAATAGAAACCTTGCAAATGTATTTTACAGGCTGGGATTTGTAGAAATATTCGGTGCAGGAATCACACGGATAAAGCAGCTCTATGAAGAAGGATTGAAGCAGCCGGTTTTTGAAGTGTCGGAAAATACAATTAAGATTATACTTCCGGTTTTTGAAAAAAACCGGAAGTTAACGGAAGACGAAAAAAAAATATATAAATTTTTAAGCAAAACAATGTTGAAATCAATTAGCGAAATTGCCCCTTACGCCCCGTTTGGCAAATCAAAGACAACACAATTACTGAAAGAAATGGGTAACAAAGGTGTGGTGAAAATTGAAGGAAGGGGAAGGGGCACTAAGTATGTGATAAAGTAATCACCATGACAAAGAGCAATATTGCAAACATGTGACCGCGTCCATCCCGCCCCTCCCCGCGATCACATATATAAATTATGATAAATCTCATTCATTTTTTCTCTACATTTTTGATACTTCTCTTTTTTATCCCGATCCGGATGATAAAAGCTTACCTTATCCTGCCGGCTGATGCATTGAAAGGCTTCCTGAACGGTTGTAAAAACACCGCAGGCCTGCAGGGCAACCATAAGAGCCCCCCTTGCCGTTGCATCGGTTTCTCCGCGCCGGATCAGTTCTATGTCGCATACGTCGCATTGCATTTGATTAAACACATCGCTGTTGGCCAGACCGCCATTGATCAAAATATGCTTTACATCCACATATTCTTTCATCACATCAATACCATTCTGAATTTCATAACAGATCCCTTCCAAAAGGGCGCGGAGCAAATCCGCCTTGCCGGTATGCAATGTAATATTGGAAAACATCCCCGTTGCCCCATAATTCCAGTCCGGTGTGGAACGTCCCTGAAAATAGGGAAGACAAACCACCTCATTGGAGCCTATGGGGGTTTTCTCTACAATACGATTAATCTCCTCGTACGAACATTCCTCATAGAAATTTCTGCAGAACCAGTCAAAAGCCGAGCAGCATGTCAAAACGCTGGATTCCAAAATGTACTGGCCTTTTATGGATGAAACGTTGCAGATCACATTGGGCTGCAGATTCTTCGGGATCTCTTCTACCGCCGTAATTAAAAACCCGCCGGTTCCTGCCGTTACGGAAAGGAAGCCTTCCTGCACAACTCCCTGCCCTATGGTTCCGCACTGCTGATCGCCTCCTGCGGTGATCACAGGAATCCCTTCCCTGCATCCCGTCCTCTCCGCGGCATCCTTTCCCAAATATCCGCTGATACTCCCTGGCGGCACGAGAGGACAAAGTTTTTCTTCTTCGACCTCAAAAAGCTTCAGCAGATCCGCATCCCACTTATGCGTATATATATTCATCAATAGCGTACGGCTTCCATACGTATAATCGGTACAAAGATTGCCCGTTAACAGGTAAACCAGATAATCCGCTACTCCTGTAAACTTGTACGTGTTTTTATAAATATCCGGTCTGTATTTCCGAAACCAGGCCATCTTGCCTGCCGAAAATACCGTATTGGCTTTAGAGCCGCATCGTCTAAATATCTCTTCATTTTCACATTCCAGCTGCCGGCATATCTTTGCCGACCGCTTATCCTGCCACATAATTGCCCGATGCAGCGGAATCATATCCCTGTCCACCGGAATTACCGATGATCGCTGTGCGGTGATCGAAACAGCATCTATATCCGCATGTTTTGCCATCGCTTCTGCGGATATAGAACGGAATATGCCGTACATCGCCTCTTCCCAATCCGACGGGCTTTGCTCTACCCCGTCATCTTCCATATAATCTGCCCGATATGGGCATTGTGCCGAAGCAAGTGCAGCCCCTTCCGCTGAAAACAGAATCCCCCTCATACTTGATGTTCCAACATCCAGTACCAGTACATTCATCTTAATCTCCTTATTTTACATCGATTCCTTCGTACGGACGCATACA
>BLLT01000414.1 GCA_011958945.1 Lachnospiraceae bacterium
GGAATTGGCCGCTGGGCCAATTCTTTTTTATGCGCAGGCCCACATATGGAAGTTTGCTGCCAGGGCAGCATGCGGGCCGCGCGGCGAGTAGGGAAAGATGGCTTTTTTCCTACTCGATTTCGGACTGTATCAATAGTGCCAGATAGGATATGATGGATTGAACTTTCCGATAAAAAGAAGCCATGCCACGTAAAGTAGCAGAAAAAACGGATATGCAATCTTTACTTTCTTGCAAAATATAAGGTTTTTTTTATACTTGATATATCAAAGCAAGGAAACAAAAAAAGGAAACATTTGGAGGATTCACATGACATTTGCAGAGAAATTGAAAACGCTTCGTAAGCAGGCGGGGATGTCTCAGGAGCAGTTGGCGGAAAAATTGAGGGTGTCAAGGCAGGCGGTTACAAAATGGGAAACGGATGGGGGTATTCCCGATATAGAAAATATAATGGCAATCTCTACGCTGTTTGATATTTCCATCGATGATCTGTTTTCGAAGGAAAAAAGGGGGAAAAAGACGGCGGAGTATTTATTTGAGAGTATTACAGAGTATGATATTGACGAGCGGAAACGTTATGATATGAAATTTGGCGGTGCCAAGCAATTCCTGTTGGAGGGCTATGCGGGCGAAAAAATCCGTGTCCGCCTTGCATCTAACACAATGCCTTCGCTTCAGCAAGATTTTAAGGTGAGGATAGATGACATTAGAAAGAGGATTGATGTGGATGTAAACCGTAGGAATGGGGTGACAGAAGCAGCGGCAAAAGAAGCTGTCAGCATTTATGTCCAAATCCCAGCACCGTATATCGGGAAGCGAGCTTGTTATTAGCACTTGAAATCCATTGAAGGGGCTGGTGGGAAATAGCGGCCCCTTTATTCAGGTTTAAGAAGGTGTAAAGCGGTAACAAACATGGAGGTTAGCGTAATGAAAACGAATTATTTGAAAAAGTATATTATCAGTTCTTATGTTTTGGTATGGGCACTTATTATTTTTGTGGCTGGTACGGCAAGCCTGGTCTTTCACGCTCCTACGGTTGTTATGTGGGTGGTGCGCAATCTGATTGCCTGGTCGCCCACTTATCTGCTTTTGATGGGCTGGAAATATTTCAGGCCGGATGAAACGAGAATGGGTTTTGTGAAGCGTTGCTTTTCGGCTAAAGTGAAGCTGTTTCCGCTGATATGTTCCTTTGCTCTTACTTTTGGAATCAGTGTCCTTTCCTTGTTCATTTTTTCCATTGCCGAGGGAAAGCCGATGTTATCCTATATTAATTTGGGAACAACGGCATTGCCGCTTAGCATTTTTCTGTCCTTTACTTCGGGCCCTACGGGGGAGGAACTGGGATGGCGGGGGTTTATGAGGGAGGAATTCAACAAAAAATATGATTTCTTAAAATCTTCCATTTATCAGGGGTTGGTTTGGTGCTTCTGGCACACATTGCTGTGGGTAGTGGATTCTGATTTTACCGACTGGAGGGCGATTCCCTATGTCATTTCCAATATTGTTGTCATTACGTCTATGACCGTCTTGATGAACATTTTTTTAGAGCGGCATAATAACCTGCTTTATTCGGTGTTGCTGCATTTTGGATTTAATATTATATACGTGTTTTTGGACGCGGATATAGGGTTCTTCGTGATTTTGACAGTCCTTTATCTGGTGATTACACCGTTTGCTGTGATGTTGAGGAATAAAGCAGTGAATCGGACAGTTGGGGCTTGATGTACGGGGGATATTAGGAACAATGTACAAATACAAGGGAGTAGAGATTATAGAAGATGCAGTCTGTGCCGATCACGTGCATATGTGCGTAAGTATTCCGGAAAATAAGCATTTCAAATTTTATGGGATATCTGAAAGGGAAAAGTACGCTAATGATATATGACAGGCATCCGGAACAACAGAGCAAATGGAATAAAGTGTTCTGGGAACGAGGATATTATGTGGCGACGGTAGGAAATGTAACAGAGCCCTTGGGGCCATTTGCGGTGTTCGATGAATGGCCGTGAAACCCGGAGGAAAGTGCTGTTTTATACATCAGACGACGGCTTATAAGGCGATATATTTTCCCTGGAAAAGCCTGCTTGGTGATTTCTTCCGGACGGGAAATATAGGTGATTGGGGCTTCTTAAGCAATTTTACAGTCTTTACCAGATGGTATGTCTGCCGAAGCGGAATTAACAATATGCCTGGGAATTTTATCAGCGAATTGTATGAAAAGTAGGGGTGTGTACTTGATGTAAAGCCAATTTTCATAAGAAGAAAAATTATCCTATTGATTGCAAAGGCTGTTTTACAAAACTTTCCTGAAAAACATTTCCATAGGCTGGTCAAACGGCGTATTGTTAAATACTAACCCGCCGCAATCTACATACCCCAGTTTTCGGTATAAATGCTGCGCCGTTTCATCGACTTGTGTGGAAATCAGAGTCATCTTATAGCCTTGATTTTTCATTTTATTTTCCCAATGGAGAATGGCTTGTTTGGCAAAGCCTTTCCTGCGGTATTCCTCTATAATGAATAGGAAATTCATAAATGGAAGATTATCCCACAAGATACAATGAGATAATACTCCGATACGCTGGTTTTCTGCCCAAATAACGTAACCTGATTTGGTATATACCCGATTGGCATAGCCGATATCATTAACATGTTTGTCAATGCCCATTACAAAGTTTTTGTCTTTGTCTGTTACAACTTTTATTTCCATATTTTCCTTCATTTCTGTGCGGCCTTTTGCGTATGTCAAGTGTGTGGATGCCGCGCAGACACAGACTTGGGATTGAAAATATTTAATTTTCAATCTTTCCCTCATTTCAGAGCATAAATAGATTTGCATCACTATGAATAGAATAACATTTTCCGATGCTATATGCAATAAACAGGTTTCATATTTATTCGCTGCCTTAATGGATTTTGCCTAACTTGATTCCCAATGTGATATAATTCTTTAGGACTAAACCCCCAGCTATGCTGGGG
>BLLT01000415.1 GCA_011958945.1 Lachnospiraceae bacterium
GCTAATTTTCGGGATAAATTTTTACAGATATACATCTAACGCCCTTTTTAACAAAATGGATATTCCAATATATATGATGAAACTGGAATATTCAGATGTCATAGGCATGTTTTATGAGATTATAGAAAATAATTTATTAAGCATGGGGTTATCTTCATTTGGAAAAAATAAGTACTTTGACAAAAATAGTGGGCGTTTAAAGAACGGTTGTTTTGTTTATGATGCAATTAAAATAGCTCTATCATTTGTCGATAGTAATGTAGTTATGAATTTATTGCCTACAGTTCATGTATTAAAAAATGATGAATCTCAATTAGAACGATTTGCGTATCAGAATAGTGTAAACAGTGAAATGTCAATACTCTATAACAAACAGATGAATGATAAGATAGAAATATGGATTCAGAAATTATCAAAGAAAGGGAAAATGATTTTTGAATTAGGAAATGCTGTGTTGGAGTTTAATACACAACGAATACAATTTGCAGGAACAGGCAGCATCAATAAATGTTATCAAGCAAAGGAAACCGAGCTTGCCTTTGACTATGAAAATGGCAGTCGCGTGGCGGTTAATCAATTAAAAGGATTAATTAATTACGGACCATTAGAATCGTATGCTAATCGAAGTGTCAGATTAGCGGTATTGTCGCCTAGAGAATGCGCCGAAGATATATGGAAGCACTTAAATGAACTAAATAAGCATCATGCAACAACGTTAAAACAGGATAAAGTTTTTTTGCCTGAATATATAGGGTTTCAAGACGTGTTTAGATGCGGATTGAATATTCCAAATGGAAATGATACAAAAAGATTTAGGGGTTATTCTTTAAATGAGGCTTTAAAGGCAAATGCTGAAGATTTTTTAATGGTATTTGTCGATATATTGATGCAATGGAAAGGGAAAAACATGAATATGATGTTTTGGTAATTTATATTCCAAACCAGTTAAGTAAAATGAGAGAACTGAAAAATGAAAATGTTTATTTTGATTTGCATGATTCAATAAAAATATACTGCGCTGGTAAAGGTATTGTTACACAGATAATAGAAGAAAAATCGGTTCATACCAATAGTGATATGGCAAAAATTATGTGGGGACTTTCCACCGCTATATATGCAAAGGCTATTGGAAAATTGTGGAAACCTAAGTTGACAAGATATAATACGGCGTATATTGGTTTAAGTTATGTACAATCAATAAAGAATAAGGAAAAAATATCAATTGGTTGTAGCCAGTTATTTGATTCAGAAGGAAATGGCATGGAATTGTACTTGCGTCCGTTAAAAGATCCACAGATTATACAGAAAAATCCTTATATGAGAAGTGGAGATGCTTGCCGCCTTATGAATAATTTGAAAAGAATTTATGACGAATCGGTTCCTTTGCATAAACTAAATCGAATTGTAATACATAAGACAACACACTTTACAAAGGAAGAGATGGAGGGAATAACAAATGGGCTTGCAGGTGTGGGTAACATTGAATTGTTGCAAATTCAAGAATTTTCTGCATGGAGAACTATAAGATTTCAGAATGATACTGCAACACCATTTCCCGTTCAAAGAGGAACTGTTATTCCACTTGACAAGGACACATTTTTAATTTGGACGCATGGAAGTGTTCAGCATGATGAATTGGCAGGAAAAAACTTGAACTATTATAAAAATGGTAGAGGAATACCTGCTCCATTATTGGTAAAACGATTTATGGGGAAATCATCGGCGCAGGAATTGGTCAATGAAATTTTAATGCTTACTAAAATGAATTGGAACAGTGGGGACGGATTATACAAAATATTGCCTGTAACGCTGGATTTTGCTAAGGCATTATCCCGTGTTGCTGAGCAAGACTTAGTGGTCTATGATAGACCGTATGATTTTAGATATTTTATGTAAGGATTACCAATCATCAATAATGAAATTTGCTTAAAAGAGTGGCATAATGCATTGGAAGAAACATTGGTAAATGCAGTATTTCACAAGTCGTATCGTGAGCCGGAGTCAGTGGAAATCCGTATATATGTGGATAGCATTCAGATACTCAATTATCCCGGACTTGCGAAATGGATTAATCTTGAACGTTTTGTATCAGGAAAAGTGAAAGGAAGGAAATATCGTAACAGAAGAATTGGAGAATTATTTAAGGAGATCGACTTGTCTGAAAAAAAGGGAACGGGTATTCCTAAAATATTAAGAGAACTGAAACAAAATGGTTCACCGGAGCCTGAGTTTGATATGGATGAGGAAAGAACTTATTTAAATGCGATTATTCGCATAAGAGACGGTTTTGAAAGAAAAGAGAAAATGTCCGAATCAATGTCCGAATCAATGTCCGAATCAATGTCCGAATTGGAAAGAGCAAGAATGCAGATTATTTTGATTTATCTGGAAACAAATAAAGAAATAAATAGTGCTGCTGCGGCAAAATTGCTGGAAGTTGAAATAAAGACGGCAAGCCGTTTGTTGTTGAAGGCTGAAAAGCTGAATATCCTTAAAGGCACAGGAAAAACAAAAAATAAGGTATATAGAAAATAAAATATTTTTAAGAGAATAATGCAAATGAATGTCATAAGAATGGATTAAGAATCCTATCTCCATCATAAGAAAAATGATGGAGATAGGAAACAGGCTGTTAATTAAATTTGTTCATGGTAAGTTCTTTTTGCATTTTAAGTAATTGTAAATACAATGCATTGACAGTCTGTACTAGAGGATATATGGTTTCTTACTTACCAACAACGCAGATGCGGTTGTAAATGCAGGAACGGACAAAGTAATCTTTTTTCATCATTCCACTGGCAAGAATGCGTGCCTGGATTTGTTTTCGTTCGGCATCAGTGATTCGGAAGCTGATTGTTGGATTCTTATGTTTGTTGCTCATGGTATTGCTCCTTTCGATTTGACTGTGGCGGTAGGTATATAGATGCCTGACAGCCGCATGGATTTATTCCCGCGAGCAACGAGCCAAGTG
>BLLT01000416.1 GCA_011958945.1 Lachnospiraceae bacterium
GCCAGCTATTATATCATAGTTCCCTGGCCGGAAGCTTTATCATTACCCTTAGCTTTATCTGTCCTTTTATGTATATTGCCAGTACACTAAACAGCATTTTAAATGGTTTGGGGAAAACGGGGTATACTTTCGCATTCAGTATGGTTAGTTTACTGTTTCGGCTCTGTTTTGTTTTCTGGGCAATACCGGTTTTCGGCATACAGGGATACCTTTGGGGCTTATTAGCCAGCCAGCTGATGCAGACCGGGTTTTGTGTGTTGGCGGTGAGAAGGTATTGGCGTTAGCGGTCGGCTTTTTTCCGGGAAAGGTGGGAAATCCCTCTCAAGACAGCGTATGATATTGCCGAGAGGACCACGAAAAAGCCAGCCGTTATGGCAGCCAATTGCGGCAAAGTTATTCTTTTTGCCAGTATCAGATAAAATAAGAGACTGCATATTCCTGTACATATAATACTAATAATAAAGTCTCCTTGGGGAGTGCTTTTTATTATCCCTCCGTTCCAGCAACCGCTTTTTATAGAAGAAAAAATGTATATAATCCCTCCAGTAACGAGTATAACTGTTTCTCCGATGACCAAAGACAAGTTTCCGGTTATCAGCATTTGCATGAGAATCGCTGCTGCACATGTCAGGAACATAATATTAAATGAGATACTTCCGGCCTTTGCAGCTCTTTGCTTTTCCAATTCATTGTAATCGGCTACTTTTAACAATGTTTCTTTTAATTCACTATCCATATCCCCGCTTTTCCTTTCTCCGTTCAAAATTTCTTTCATTTCCACTTGATAATATTCGGATATTTGTATTAGAATACTAAGGTCAGGCAGATTCTTGCCGGTTTCCCATCTCGAAACTGTCCTCCCAGAGACCCCTAAAACCTCCGCCAGCTGTTCCTGCGTTATTCCTTTTCCGTTTCGTAACTGCTTTAAAAATGCTCCTATTTCTTTTGGATTCATATTTCACCTCTTCATCCCCTTTCCAATAACTTTGGCCGAATATTCTCACAGCCTATCCCTTCACCGCCTTCATCTACAGTTTATCCCTTCCCGCTGCAAACCAACAGGACACAAAACGAGAAATGTCCAATTATTACAAAACCGGCGCATTAGACATAGCTGTCTACTATTCGGATTCCCACTTGCACACCATCCTCCAATATATTATAATTACTTTTGTTGTCAAAAAAAAGATGAAAGCTATACATCACAGGAGGTAACAGACATGTCTTTTGAATTCATAAAAAGACTTCCCACACCGGACGAAATCCGTAAGGAATATCCGCTGCCGGAAGAACTGACCAGGCTTAGGGAAAGGCGCAATGAAGAAATCAGGGATGTGCTCACAGGCAAAAGCGATAAATTCCTTGTGATTATCGGCCCATGTTCCGCCGATAATGAAGAGGCCGTATGCGACTACGTCACCCGCCTTGCCAAGGTAAACGAAAAGGTAAAGGACAAGCTTGTCCTCATCCCCAGAATTTATACAAATAAACCCCGGACCACCGGGGAAGGTTATAAAGGTATTATCCATCAGCCGGACCCGGAAAAGAAACCCGATTTCCTTGCCGGCCTCATTGCTATGAGGAAAATGCAAATCCGAGCCATTGCCGAATCTGGCCTGACGGCGGCGGATGAAATGCTTTACCCAGAAAACTGGCGCTATGTTTCCGATATTCTTTCTTACGTAGCCATCGGTGCACGCTCCGTGGAGGACCAGCAGCACAGGCTGACGGTCAGCGGCTTCGATGTGGCCGCCGGTATGAAAAACCCCACCAGCGGGGATTTTTCCATTATGCTCAACTCCGTTTATGCCGCCCAGCATCCCCACTCCTTTATTTACCGCGGCTGGGAAGTTCAGACTTCCGGGAACGATTTAACCCACACTATCTTAAGAGGTTCCGTAAACAAATACGGCAGAAGCCTTCCTAACTATCACTATGAGGACTTAAATACCCTTATTTCTTTATACAATGAAAGAAACCTGAAGAATCCGGCTTGCATCATTGATGCCAACCATAATAACTCCGACAAGCAGTTCAAGCAGCAAGTAAGAATTGTGAAAGAAGTAATGCACAGCAGGAAACTGAACCATGATATCCGCCAGATGGTAAAAGGCGTTATGGTCGAAAGCTATATTGAAGAAGGCTGCCAAAAAATAGGCGATGGCACTTACGGCAAGTCCATTACCGACCCTTGCCTCGGATGGGAGGATTCGGAGCGATTAATTTATGACATTGCGGAATATGAATAATTCTAAAAGATTTTTATGAAAAAAGAAATTAGCATCGGGTTAATATAGCTTTCCACTATGCTGCCGGCAATCGCAATCCCGGCAATGATTAGTAACTGTACCGCCTTCCTTAGAAGATACTGCTTTTTGGTGCTATACTTCATGTCATATGCTTTTTCCGGATGGTATAATGCTGTGCTCAGCTTATAGCACCAGTCCATAAGCATAATGCATGCCGGTACCAAAAGCAGGTATTGAGGCAAAGTTCCTGCCAATATAAAAGCAATTCCTTTTATCCCATAGCGGATAGATGCTACCGAAAGCAGAATCCCAGCCATAGCCCCCGTCCATACTGCAAACATGGATACCACATAAATTCCTATGTATGTAGTTGCAAGCACTCCTAAAATAACCACAATACCTATGCGTTCCTTTACTACATATAGAAAAAAAGCCCCTCTGTCCACTTCCAGATATTGCAGGCGGTTTAAAGATGCAGCATTCAGAAGTTCCATATTCTGCAAAAACAGATTTCTCCATATATTGATAATAAAAACTCCCGCCAAAAAACCTCCCAAATACAAATACAGCCAGCTCATATGCCGGCTGTCTGTTTTATTCATACGATACATTCTCTTCCCCGGCGTCCTGTTATTTATATAATATATGTACGCCGCCGGGAATACATACATAGTATAGTGTATTGAAAGTTCTTGTGT
>BLLT01000417.1 GCA_011958945.1 Lachnospiraceae bacterium
GTAGTTTTTCAGGAGCTGTTAAAAAAGGACCGGCGGCTGCCGGTCCAATCTCTTTTATTCTCTGTCTATAAACTTTTCAGTGGCAAGTGCCATGGCGGAGAGGACGAAATTACGCTGTGTCTCATCCGAAATCTCTCCTGCCAGGGACGAAATCTTTTCAAATAACTGTGTTTTTCTTTCAGGACCGGGAACAGACAGTGGCAGGACCACCAGCTTCATCAGATCATCATCCGTAAGCACAATCCCGGAATGGATTTTCTGCCGTATGGCGTCGAATACTGCCCCGCTGTCCATGCGGGATAAGAAAACCTGCTTTGGACGCAGAGTAAGGCAGCCACAGTCAAATACCGGATCAGCCTTTTCCACATCGCCGGTATAGATGATGATAAGGTGTAGGTCAAAATTTCCATCTCCCTTAAATAATTATTTACAGAGCGTTATTCTGAGCTGTTTCCATAAGAAACCTGCTATATTTTGAAGATAGAGGTTGTAAATTAACTGTCAAAATGCTAAAATGGCTGTAGGGAGCAGACATTGCATTTTGAATGGATTGTCGCTACAGAAAGGCAGTGGATTGTGAGTACCAGTCACAATACCGCTGTTTTTTGTTCTGTATCAATGCACCGTTCCTTTGATGCAACATCATTATAGCACATCCGTAGGCATATAAAATATTTAATGAAACTATAGACAGATTCCTTCTTGATGATGAAGATGAGGAGGAATGATTATGTTCAAGTGGTCAAAAATAACTTCATTGGCATATTTGACTCTGTTAGAGCTAAATATACAAGAGTTTCCAATACCAGCAAAAAAAATAAAGTGTAAAGGGGTAATGATAAGCAGTTATCAGAATTATGCTAAAAAAACAGGACTTTCCATGGATGAAATAACATTGGGACATGAATTGGAAGATGCTTTTCTTTTAAAAGGGTTGCGTCCAGGACTTACACTAATTTTATACAATAAAGAGAAGTATGGACCACGAATGAAGCATACTCTTTGGCATGAAATAGGTCATGTTAAATGTGATCACAAAAAACACAGTGAAAAAGAGGAAATAGAGGCACACTTTTTTGCAGCACAGGCCAATGCACCTAATGTTCTCATTAAAACCATTGCGAAACGGGGATATAAAATAGATGTACGTTTTCTTATGGAATGCTTCGGTCTAAGTGAAGAAGCAGCACAAAAGAAAATGGGGTATCTGAATAAATATGGTTTCGACCATTCCAATGAGTACGATGACATTGTACAAATGCAATTTGCAAATTACATTGATGCGAAATATCCTCCCAAAACAAAGTATTTTTACGATGAATATTATGATGAATTAGACCGAGAGCGTGAAAGTTGGTATTAGAGATTTTAAAGGGGCGACTATCGAAGTAATAAATAGTCGCCTCTTTGCTATGCTGTAGAAATGCAAATCATAAATCCTTGTCTGTGTGGTCATATTTTAGATTTCCGGCTATTACTCTAGCGTGATTCCTTATATGTATATACTGATTGCCTTGGTTCTCCAACGCCTTTTCATATCCGGCTTCTGTCAGAAACAGCCGCATCCTGTGCCCCTTATCTCCTACGGGGGACTCTCTCGAAAGCACATCAAACACAATCATATGCGTCACTTCCGGGTCAAAGCGTTCTAGCGCCATGATGTCATGCCCTTCCAGTTTCCGGGCACCGGATTCCTGACGGGCCACAGCAACCATCTCACCAATGGTCCTTGCTTTCCAGGGCAGGTGATAATTTCTCTGAATGTCACAGATCAGCTCCTTGCAGTCATCCTCTGAAAGCTCACGGAATTTCTTTAGCAGATTTTCTGCAGTGGCCTTTTTATTGTGGTCACGGGTATACTGGCAGAGCACGGCGATCTCCTGTATCGCATCATACCTGTGGCAGCCCTCCAACTGGAAAACCATCCTCTTTTCATCCTCGGTCAATGTTATCATATATTTTCTCCAATCCGGCCTGATTGCCTGTAAATATCATATAGTTGCTTATTTTTGTTTCCCGGTATCCTTATCGTCCGGAAAGAACTTCTCCAGAATGTCGATACTGTCCTTAGACGTATACCCCCACAGGATAGAGCTGAGTGCGTCAATCGCTTCCCGTCTCCTGCGGTAATAGGTGCGGAAGCTGATATCCCGGATATGGGGGCGCAGTTTCTCTATGATCTCCTCCGCATTTCTTAACTGCTGCGGGGAAAGGAAGGAGTAATACAGCAGCCAGTAGTAGCTCTCCCCATTCTTGTGTTTGGTATGGAGCAGGTCGATGGAAGTGTCCAGAAGTTTCAGCATCTGATGGCTCCGTTCGATGCATTTGGCATGGTGTTCTATACTGCGGTCTGACAGATCTATCCCTGCCACATAAACCGATTCCAGAAAATCCTCAATGGAACTCCCATATTCGATCTCAAACCGACTACGTACCTGCTGGACGGACAGCTCCAGGCTCCACACCACATCCCTGTCTTTTTTGGTGGGAGAGAGCGTCAGCTCAAAGGTGTAGACCGGCTTATCCTCCCCGCACGATACAGCCATTCCGAACCGTACAGCACCTTTCTGTATGTGGGATATATAATCTTCCCTGCAGGCGTCTGATAAAGGATATAACTTATATATGGATTTTGGACACTGAAAACAGGAAATCCCCTGTGCATCAAGGACTTGCGCCATCTTGCTGATGACAGCTTCCATGTTTGATTTTGAAACGCTGGATAATTCTTCTGAAACGCATACTTCATGCTCTGTAACGGCAGAATCCGCCTGTGAATCGGTTTCATCCGGCAGAGTGATATTGATTTTCAGAACCATGGCAACCTCCTCTTTATCAACAAGGACATCCGATATCTGGAACATAGTGGATAGGTAGCTGTGCAGATAAATCACACTGCCTGTCCTTCCGGGGAATGACATTAGAGAGATATAGTCCATGTCAGC
>BLLT01000418.1 GCA_011958945.1 Lachnospiraceae bacterium
AATGCCCAAAAAGCGGCATTTTTCATCCGCAAGTTTGTGCCTGCGGCCCCAAATTTGCAGGCTACGGAAAGGGCGTGGTTATTAGAATGGAAGAAAAAGTATTAGTTGAAGTAAAAGATTTGAAGAAATATTTCAAAACAACAAAAGGAATGCTGCACGCTGTGGATGGTGTTAATTTTCAGATAAAAAAGGGAACTACCTTAGGTGTGGTAGGGGAGTCCGGGTGCGGTAAGTCAACCCTTGGCCGGCTGCTTTTGCATCTTCACGAGTCTACGGGCGGACAAATTATCTATGACGGAGTTGATATTACGGGTTATAACGAAAAGCAAATGCATGAAGTCCGTAAGAAGATGCAGATGATTTTCCAGGACCCTCAGGCTTCGCTGGACCCCAGGAAAAGCGTAAAGGATCTTATCGGGGAGCCTTTGAAAAATTATAAAGTATGTAAGACAAAGGATGAATATGAGGCCAAAGTAAAAGAGATTATGGAGACGGTAGGGCTGGCAGACCGCTACGCGGAAAGCTATTCCCATGAACTGGACGGAGGACGCCGCCAAAGAATCGGGATTGGCAGGGCGTTAGCCATGAACCCGGAATTCATCGTCTGTGATGAACCGGTATCCGCTTTGGATGTTTCCATCCAGGCACAGGTGCTGAACTTGTTAATGGATTTACAGGATGAAAAAGGGCTGACCTATATTTTCATCACCCATGACTTAAGCGTGGTAAAACATATCAGCCATGAAATCGTAGTTATGTATCTGGGGCAATGCGTGGAATATGCGAAAACGGATGCGCTGTTCAAAAACCCTATGCACCCGTATACCCGCGGCCTGCTGGATGCGGTGCCGATTCCCAGCCTGACGGGGAAGAAGCTTTCCACGGAAGTCATGAAAGGGGAGCTTACCAGTCCTATCGAGCCGAAACCAGGCTGCCGTTTCGCACAGCGCTGTCCTCATGCTACGGACAAGTGCAGGGGAAAAGATATCCCGCTGCGTGAAATTGAGCCGGGACACTTTGTGGCTTGTACGCTTTATGAGAAATAAGGAAAAAACTTTCTTGTGTATGGATGTGCATGGCCCATGAATAGTAACAGTGAAGCCATTGGCCAAACTGTTGCCATGGAATGGGGAGAATTAGAAGATAAAAAAGCAGCAGAGAGGGTGTGGGCAATAGAATGACAGAGCAGGAGCAGTTAGAGCAGGAAAAGTTTGAGTTGAAAAGAATAGAAAAGCAGTTTGCGCAATGCGGACATCCCGTGGTGTGTGAAGAGGTCCATGAGGAAGAAATCATGCTGCCTATGGAGGATGGCATTTCTTTGAGGACGATCATTTACAGGCCTGAATTGGAGGGGCAGATTCCGGTAATCGTAGTGAGGACCTGCTATCCCAACAATGATTACATATACCGTGCCACGGCGCGGGAGTATAGCAGAAGAGGGTTTGCTTATATTTATCAGTATTGCAGGGGAAGCGGCGGTTCGGAAGGTGAATGGGAACCCAATGTAAACGAGAGGGCGGACGGAAAATGCATGATAGATTGGGTTTGCGGGCTTCCCTGGGCCGGCAATGTGGGATATTGGGGATGTTCCTATCTGGCTTTGACAGGATGGCTGATTGCGGACATTCTTCCGGAGAAGGTAAAGACCATGTATTTGACCCACTATGGCACATTCCGTCATGTTTCGGCTTATAAGGACGGGCTCTTCCGCCATGACGTGCTGACGGCCTGGGCTATGGAAAATGCGGGCTATCCGGTGACAGCGGACTATCTGGAATCCTGCCGATTCCGCCCTCATGCGGAAGTGGATGAAAGGCTATGGGGCAAAAAGCTGGAATGGTACCGAAAGTGGGTAACGAGCACCGATGCCAGCGATGAGTACTGGAATACAGGGGTGTGGGGATTATTGAAGGAAATCCCTTCCCGGGTGAAAGTGCCTGTTTATATGGGGGAAGGCTGGTATGACCACCATCTGGGATCGGCCATTGAGACGTACCGAAGCTTATCGGAAGAGGCGAAGAAAAAAAGCAAATTCGTAATCGGGGCCTGGGATCATAACTTTAATGTAGTAGTGAAGGGGCATCAGGGAGAGCACTTTGAAAATGATGATATCTTGCGGGCATTTGACTGGTTTTATGAGATTCTTATGGAAGGAAAGATGCCGGAAGGAAGCATTGATACTTATATCATAGGAGAAGACAAATGGTATCAGAGGACAGATTATGATTTGGAGAACCAGGAGGAATACCGGCTATGGCTGGGGGCGGAGCGGTCGCTTTTAGCCAAACAGGGGGAAGAAGGGGTAGAGGAATTCACTTTCTGCCCGGAAAATCCGGTTTCCACCCACGGGGCAGAATCCCTTCTGGTGACGGCACAGGAGCAGGGGAGTCTGCTGCAGCCGGGGCCGGATTATCGGGAAGACGTCATAAGCTTCCTGTCCGAGCCATTGGAAGAGAGCATAACAGTATTGGGGAAAATCAGGGCGGAATTGGATGTGGAAACGAATACGGAGGATACGGCATTTGTTGTAAAGGTAATGGAAGTGATGGAAAACGGGGAGGCGTATAATGTGCGGACGGGGATTACTACGCTTGGGTATCGCAACCGGAGCAAATCCAGGGTCGCATATGCTTCCGATACCATAGTTCCGATTACCATTGATATGTGGGATGTAGCATGGAAATTCCAGAAGGGCTCCAGGATTCGGATCGATATCACATCGTCCGACTTCCCGCAATATGCCGTACATAGCAATTACGCGGGCTGTTGGGCTTTGGCAGCGGAGAGCAGGGATGCCCATCAGAAAATACATTATGGCAAAGGGCACATTTCTTCCGTGGTATTTCCCAAGCTTGGGTGATGCGTAAGCGGCTGGAGTGCATAGCGAATGGAAGAAGAGAATCGGCAGGTTTGTGTCTGCGCGGCATCCACAAACT
>BLLT01000419.1 GCA_011958945.1 Lachnospiraceae bacterium
AAGCATGATGTCTGTTTATTGGGGTCTAATAATCGGACAGTTCCTTTTACCTGCCATGCTTTGTTATATCGAATTTATCTGTGTAAAAAAGGGGCTGAGGAATATGCGTATTTTATTAGCTGAGGATGAAACTGACTTAAACCAGATCATCACTCGGAAACTTACTTCGGATGGCTATTCTGTTGACAGCTGTTATAACGGCAGCGAAGCCATAGATTTTCTGGAAATGGCGGACTATGATGCAGTGATTCTGGATATCATGATGCCGAAGGTAGATGGATTCGGAGTTCTGCGCCATATAAGAAATGCGGGAAAATCTGCACCTGTGCTGTTTCTGACAGCAAAGGATTCTGTTGCGGACAGAGTTAAAGGACTTGACAGCGGAGCTGACGACTATTTAATTAAACCGTTCTCTTTAGAAGAACTTACCGCACGCATCCGGGCAATGACAAGGAAAAAATTCAACATAACTGCCAACACACTTCAGGTTGGGGATTTGACACTGGATACGGGCTCTCATACTGTAAAAAGAGGAGAAAATGAAATCATGCTTTCCGCAAAAGAGTATAACCTCCTGGAATATCTTATGCTGAACAAAGGGATTGTACTGTCAAGGGAAAAAATTGAAAATCATATCTGGAATTTTGAATATGAGGGCGGAACAAATGTTGTGGACGTTTATATCAGCTATCTCCGGAAAAAGATCGATGGGAACTGTCGGGATAAACTCATTCATACAGTAAGGGGATACGGATATATGATAGAGAAAAAAGTATGAAGAATCTATCCATCAGGGTAAAAATAACCGCATGGTTCTCAGGTATTATGGCATTTATTGTTGCCGTAACATTTGGCATTATTTTCTGGGTGAGCAACTCAGTCACCCAGAAAAGCATACAGGATAATTTAATTGAAATCGTAGAATTAAATGTGGACGAAATTGAATTTTACGAGGAAAAAAATTATAGGAAAGAACTTCACGGCGACCAGTATATTGAATATTCGGACGGATATCTGGAAATAGATGATGATTTTCTGGATCAGGTGAATGGAATTTATTCTTCCCTTTATCAGGAAACAGGAAAGCTGTTGTATGGGGAAAATCCGTCCGTCAGGGCAGGTATGGAAATCCCTTTTTCGGACGGCATTGTCAAGAAAGTAACATGGAACAAGACTGTCTATTATGTATACGACCGTTTGCTCTCCGGTTATGGTATTGACGGGCTATGGCTGAGAGGAATGGTTTCCCGGAATCAGGGTACACAGCAGCTTCAGTGGCTTGTCCGGCTTTCCATTATTGCACTTCCTGCTCTTTTGCTTCTGGCCGTCGTTGGCGGCTACTGGATTGCCGGAAGGGCATTAAAGCCAATACACCAAATTACTCAGACGGCGGCCCGGATTAGCCAGGGACAGGATTTAGATAAACGGATTCATCTGGGCGGCGGAACGGATGAGCTTCACCAGCTTGCAGATGTGCTGGACAACATGATAAATCGTTTGGATCAGGCGTTTAAATCAGAACAACAATTTACTTCCGATGCTTCCCATGAACTGAGAACGCCTATGTCTGTAATTATGGCACAGTGTGAATACATACTGGAGAATACGAGAACACCGGAGGAATATGAGGCGGCTTTGAAGGTGATTCAGCGACAGGGAAGAAAAATGTCGAAGCTGATTGAAGATATGCTTTGTGTTGCGCGCCTTGAGCAGAATAAGGACAGTTATCCCAGAGAAATGGTTGATTTCAGCGCACTTGTTCAGGATATCTGTATAGATATGGCACTCCTGAAAAGCAAACATATTGTACTTGACCGGGAGATTGAACCGGGTATATTTTTGATGGGAAATGCCATGCTGCTCACAAGAATGGTTACAAACCTGATAAGCAACGGTTACCGATATGGAAAGCAGAATGGCAGGATTTCCATTCGGTTAAAATATAACAACGGCATTCTGTTGTCTGTCGAGGACAATGGAATAGGGATTCCCGTTGAACAGCAAGAAAGGATTTTTAGGCGTTTCTATCGGGTAGAATCTGCCCGGTTCAGTGAGGGCGCAGGCCTTGGACTTGCCATGGTGGAGGATATAGCAAAATATCACGGAGGAACTGTAGAAGTTGTTTCTGCCGTAGGGGAAGGAAGCAAATTTACCGTAAAGTTTCCTGTATAATTTTCTGATTCTAACGTTTTTCTAATCTTTTTCTATTATACTAATCTAAAAATAGAATAGCGGGGATAAATGATATGAAAAAATTATTCAGTACACCAAAGAAGGCAATTATTTTAGTGATTTGTATAGTGGTTGTTATTATAGCCGCCAGTGTAACAGCATTTAAAAGTACTCTGATTACCAAGGCAGAGGCAAAGATTGTCGCTCTCAAAGATGCCGGTTTGAGCGAGGCAGAAGCATCCGCCCTGCGCACACGGCTCGAATTTGATGACGGACGTTTTCAATATGAAGTTGATTTCTACAACAACGGTACAGAGTATGAATATTTAATTCAGGCTAAGAATGGAGAGATTATCGCAAGAGACATTGACGGTAACGGAAACGGGTATAATGATATGCAGGATATAGGAAATCAGTTTGCCGCAGACGGAAACAGTTCTGTACAACCGCAGAAAGATGCTGAAAATCAGCCTGCTGCAAACGGAATCAGCACAGCGCAGCCACAGGAGGATTCAGAAAATCAGCCTGCTGCAAACGGAAACAGCACGGCACAGCCACAGGAGGATTCAGAGAATCAGCCTGCTGCAAACGGAAACAGCACAGCGCAGCCACAGGAGGATTTTCTTGATATTGCGAAAGCTGCAGCGCTCAAGGATGCAGGCCTGTCCGAATCAGATGTCACATTTAAAAAGACAGAGCTTGATCATAGCCATGGAACACAGGTATATGACATTGAATTTTATACTTCTGATACAAAATACAAT
>BLLT01000420.1 GCA_011958945.1 Lachnospiraceae bacterium
ACTGCATATTATCGGCTCTGCGTCTGTGCGTCTGGCTCTTTTAATTAAATTATTTTTGTTGTTTTTTGGCTTTATTATATGTATTAGCTAACTGTCCACAAGCTGCTTTAATCTCTCTACCATGAGAAACTCTCATGGTAACTTCAAGTCCTGTTTGCTCTAATTGATGTTTGAACGCAACCATTTCTTGTTTTTGTGGTGCTCTAATTTTTGAATTACTCGTCGGGTTGTATTGCAGCACGTTAATCATAACATTTTTGCCCTTAAACCATTTTGCAAGTTGCCTTATATCTGAGGAACGGTCATTTATACCTGGTAAAAGCAAATACGCAAATACCACTTTTCGATTATGCCTTTGTGAATAGGACAATGCTTGCTTAACAACATCTTCAATAGCGTACATGTGCATATGAGGAATGATGCAGTTTCTCGCAGCCTGTGTTGCTGCATGTAAAGATATTGTCAACTGAATTTTTAGATGTTCTTCGCGCAATTTTTTTAATTGATTAACTGGACCAACTGTTGATACGGTAATGCCGTCGGTTGGAAAGTTAAGTCCATTTCTATCTCGAAGAATATGGATTGCTGCAATCAAGTTGTCGTAATTGAATAAAGGTTCTCCCATTCCCATAAAAACGATACGATTTACTTTTTGACGTATCAATATGACCTGTTGCACAATTTCAGATGGTGTTAGATTACGAACGAAACCATTGCGTCCGGACTCACAAAAAATACAGCCAACAGAACAACCAACTTGCGTACTTACGCAAACAGTCCCACCATCTCGCCGTTTAATAAAAACCGTTTCGATATACCTGTTGTCTTTCAATTCATAAACATACTTTTCAGTATCGCTACTTTTATAGACTTTTTTTGTTGATATTGATAGATTTTTTTTGTGAAATGGCTGTTTATACAATTCCGCATATAAGGCTCTTGCTTTATCCTCTCCAATTACTTCCGACATTTCTTTGTAAGTAAATCCGTATGGGTCATTCAATATTTCCGTAAGTGTACTTTTAGGTAAGTGTTTCATTTAATATCCTTCCTTTTGTTTTTCAGAGTTTTTGATTATGATTTCTAATTTTTCAACATCAATGATATGTGTTAATTTACATTTAGGGCAGAAAAGAGGAAAATTTCTTAATACCGTATTATAAAATACTTGAACCCTCGTCTTTCCGTTACAAATTGGACATTTTATCCAATATTTTTCAAGCATAATATTTCTCCTTTTGTGCAAAAAAATACAGGTCAATTCTCAACATGAGCATTGACCTGCATTTATACATATAACACTACAACAAAATTAAGGCATAGTTTTTATACTATGTCTATACATCGTTAGTTTTGTTGTATAGCATACGCAAAATAAGCATGACAAAAAAGCCCATATTGAAAATGGGAAAAATCTTTTTTGATTTCAATGTTTATCGAATACGCATGCTATGTAACATAAACATTTCCCCCTTTTAATAATACTATACAAAAAAAGCGGCTAATTGTCAACATATACATATGAATTATTTTGGCTAACTGATTGAATTGTGTAGACATATCCAAGAAGAAAGGGGAACAGTAAAATGTAACAGGGTGAATAACTATGGCAAAAAGACCAGTACCGAAATACGATTTCAAGGCTTTTGGGGCAGCGATAAAGGCGGCGCGGACAGGGCGCAAGGAGAGCCGCAAGAAAGTGAGCGACGAAATGTTTATCTCGCCGCGCTACCTTGCGAACATTGAGAACAAGGGGCAGCACCCAAGTTTACAGATTTTCTTTGAGCTTATGCTCCGCTACAATATATCCGTAGACCAGTTTCTTTTGGAAACGCCGCCAGAGAAGAACACGCAGCGGCGGCAGCTTGACGCGCTTCTTGACGGTATGAGCGATACAGGCATACGGATTGTGAGCGCAACGGCAAAGGAGATAGCGGAAGTCGAAACAGAGGGCAGATAAGAAGTGTCCGTCAGAATTGAATAAGGTTTAGAGAGCGTTGTAATCTTTTTTTGAGGATTGCAGCGTTTTTCTTTTGCGGAAGTTTGGCAAAACCGGGCATAGCTCCGTAGTAAGGCATAAGGGATAAAAACATTCGTAGCAAGCATAGGAAGCGGGTACCCACTTCCGTATTTTCCCCTCCCGCGCTGCGGCGCGTCGGTTGAAAATTGCTTGTTGGGAAGTGTCCCAAACCCTCGGAACGGAAAGGAAAGGAGCGAATACATGAACGGACGCAAAAGAACGGTGCAAATCAAATTCAGAGTGACGGAAGCGGAACGGGATTTAATACTGGAAAAAATGAAGCTCGTACCCACCCGGAACATGGCGGCATATCTGCGGAAGATTGCCATTGACGGGTATATCATTCAGATAGACCATGCCGATATAAAGGCAATGACCGCAGAGATACAGAAAATCGGTGTCAACGTCAACCAGATAGCACGCCGCGTAAACGCGACGGGGAACGCATACCAAGAGGACATAGAGGAAATAAAGGGGGTGCTTGCGGAGATATGGCGGTTACAAAGATTAAGCCTATTAAAAGCACTCTAAGCAAAGCCCTTGACTATATCGAAAACCCGGACAAGACGGACGGAAAAATGCTTGTGTCCTCTTTCGGCTGCTCCTATGAAACGGCAGATATTGAATTTGAATATACCTTGTCCCAAGCACTCCAAAAGGGGAACAATTTAGCCTTTCATCTGATACAGTCCTTTGAGCCGGGGGAAGTCGATTATCAGAAAGCCCATGAAATCGGAAAGCAGCTTGCCGACGCGGTAACAAAGGGGCAGCATGAATATGTACTCACGACGCACATTGACAAAGGACACGTCCACAATCACATTATTTTCTGCGCCGTAAATTTCGTAGACCACCGCAAATATAATTCCAACAAAAGGAGCTATTACGGCATACGGAACATGAGCGAC
>BLLT01000421.1 GCA_011958945.1 Lachnospiraceae bacterium
AGGAAAGAATGCGAAGCATTCTTTGGAGTTGGCCGCTGGGCCAACTCTTTTTTACATTATAGGATATTACGCCACAGCGTTGTAAGTCGCCAGGAAAGAATGCGAAGCATTCTTTGGAATTGGCTGCTGGGCCAATTCTTTTTTACACAGGGAAGCAGGCCGGATATATTGGGGCGCTTTTATTATGGATGGAAGGAGTTTTTTTGTTATGGAAGCGGAATCGAAAGGAACGAGAAGGGGTGGGGAAGAGATAAGGAAGGGGGACATTTCCACATCCTTGGAAGAAAATATGCGGTATCTGAACCAGAAGCTGGGAACAGATGCCAGCTTTGACGTGATATATCGCGTCATCCAGGTGGGCGGTAAAAATGCCTGCATGTATTTAATTGACGGGTTTTGCAAGGATGAACTGATGCAGAAAATACTTCAGTATTTTATGGATATCACGCAGGAAGAAATGCCGGAAAGCGCCCATGAAATGTCGAAAAAGCATATTCCCTATGTGGAAGTGGATATGGAGGATCAATGGGAGAAAATCATTTACAGCATTTTATCCGGTGTTTTCGCCTTTTTTATTGACGGATATGATAAATGTCTGCTGATTGATTCCAGAACATATCCGGCCAGAAGCGTTTCCGAGCCGGAAAAGGATAAGGCTCTTCGGGGCTCAAAAGATGGATTCGTGGAAACGGTGGTCTTTAATACGGCCCTGATTAGACGGAGGATTCGGAGCACGGACCTTCGTATGGAAATGTTTCAGGCAGGAGAAAGTTCCAGAACGGATATCGTACTTTGCTATATGGATTCCCGGGTGGACCATGATTTTTTAAAAGAACTGAAAGAGAAGATCAACCACATTCAAGTGGACGCCCTTACCATGAACCAGGAAAGCCTGGCAGAATGCTTGTTTAGCAGAAAATGGTTTAATCCTTTTCCCAAATTTAAATTTACGGAACGGCCGGATACGGCGGCGGCTCAGGTGTTAGAAGGGGATGTGGTGATTCTGGTGGACAATTCTCCATCTGCAATGATTACACCTACGTCTATTTTCGACATTGTGGAGGAAGCGGACGACTATTATTTCCCGCCTATTACAGGAACGTATTTAAGGCTGTCGCGGTTTATTATATCGTTGATGACTTATTTTGTGCCGCCTTTATTTTTGCTGCTGATGCAGAACCCACAGTGGATTCCGGAAGGTTACCAGTTCATTATGGTAAAAGAAGCGACCAATATTCCATTGCTTTGGCAGTTTTTGCTTTTGGAACTGGCCATTGACGGACTGCGGCTTGCGGCGGTAAATACCCCCAATATGTTAAGCACTCCGTTGAGTGTGATGGCAGCTCTTGTATTAGGGGAATTTTCCGTAAACAGCGGATGGTTCAACTCCGAAGTCATGTTATACATGGCCTTCGTTGCTATTGCAAGTTATACCCAGCAGAATTATGAATTAAGCTATGCCATTAAGTTTATGAGGATTATTAACCTGATTTTGACCCAGATATTTGGCCTTTATGGGTTTATTGGAGCCGTGGTGTTTTTTGCTGTAGCAATTGTATCCAACCGGACAGTATCCGGGAAAAGCTATGTCTATCCGCTTATACCTTTTAACCCAAAACAGTTGATGCGCCGCCTGGTGCGCTGTAGGCTGCCTTATTCGGGGAAGGAATAAAGGTATACAGGAGGAACATCAGAAGAGAATAATGGATTATCTCTGGTAATTTTCCAGCCAAAGTGTTACAATAAGGATGTTATGGTGTTTCGATTTTTAATAGCCTTTCGGAATCTCCCTTTCATCTGCTTGCAAAATCAGATACCAAGAGATTTTGGGAGCCTATGGAAAGTGATGGAGGGAGATATTTTGTCTGGATTTAAAATTATTACCAATACTACGGCGGATTTGCCTTTGGACTATGTGAAAGAAAACAATTTAGGCCTTATGGTTTTTAACTATACAATCAAAGGGGAAACCTACAGCAGAGGGCACGAATTGGATTGGAAGGAATTCTACTCTATGATGCGGGATGGGAACATGCCTACCACATCCCAGGTAAATCCTATGGAATGTAGGGAATATTTTGATGAATATTTAAAGGAGAATAAGGAACTGTTATATATCGGTTTTTCTTCGGGGCTGAGCGGCAGTTATGGCAGTGCCTGCATTGCGGCAGATATGGAAATGGAAGAGCATCCTGGATGCAGGATTAGGATTATCGACAGCCGATGTGCTTCCATGGGCGAAGGACTGCTGGTACACAAGGCGGTACAGCTGCAGAAAGAAGGGAAAACTTTGGATGAGGTAGCCGATTGGCTGGAAGAAAACATACCTCATCTGGTACACATTTTTACGGTGGATGATTTGAACCATCTCTACAGGGGCGGAAGGGTCAGCAGGACGGCTGCTGTCATTGGAACGGTAGTGGGAATAAAACCGGTGCTCCATGTGGACGATGATGGGCATCTGATTCCCCTGAGCAAAGTGAGGGGGAGAAAGAAATCCTTGAATGCCCTTGTAGACTATATGGAAGAGAAGATGGGGAAATATAGGGAAGAAAACGATATTATATTTATCAGCCATGGGGATGCCCTGGAAGATGCCCAGTTTGTGAGGGATAAGGTGAAGGAACGTTTTGGTATAGAAAGCTTTCTGATAAATCATATTGGCCCTACCATTGGCGCGCATTCCGGCCCGGGAACAGTGGCGTTGTTCTTCATGGGAGAATCCAGATGATGTATTTATACGAGGTGTATATTATAAAATGCCCATATTGCCAAAACGAAATGCCATTAGGGTATATACCGAGTTGGTCACAGCCAGTTCAATGGCTGCCAGATGGAAAAAGGCTGTCTATGTTTGCCTTTACACTTGCCAAAAGAGGAATTCCTCTTATTAATCACTCAAACTTCCCACACCGATTGGTGTG
>BLLT01000422.1 GCA_011958945.1 Lachnospiraceae bacterium
CGGGCTTGTGGAAAAATACAATGGCTGGTATTCGCGGGAAGTCATTGACTGCTTTATGCGCTACTGTGAAGTGATTTTCGAGCGTTACCAGGATAAAGTCAAGTACTGGCTGACCTTCAACGAAATCAACTCCGGCACAATGCCTATGGGTGCAGTTCTTTCCCTCGGTACGATAAAAGGTTATTCCGGGCCTGTGAATGCAGTTCCGGACGAGATGCAGATTCGTTATCAGGCGCTGCATCATCAGTTTGTGGCAAGCGCAAAAGCAGTGAAGCTGGCTCATGAGAAATACCCCCGGTTTAAAATGGGGAATATGACCCTTTTTGCAACCAGCTATCCTTATACATGCAATCCCGATGATGTGCTGGAAAACCAGAAGGTGATGCGGAAGATGAACTGGTTTGTATCGGATATACATGTGAGGGGCTATTATCCCTCTTATTCCCAGCGCTTTTTTGAGGAAAACAATATTGTAATCCAAAAGCAGCCGGGGGATGATGAGATTCTGAGGGAAGGAACGGTGGATTTCTTTACATTTAGTTATTATATGAGCGTATGCCAGTCTGTGGACCCGGAAGTATTGGGGAAGGCAGGAGGAAATCTGATTGGCGGGGTGAGCAACCCTTACCTGAAAGCGAGCGACTGGGGCTGGCAGATTGACCCGAAAGGCCTTCGGTATACCCTGAATGAGATTTATGACCGTTATCAGATTCCGCTGATGGTGGTTGAGAATGGCCTTGGGGCTTATGACAAACTGGAAGAGGACGGAAGCATCCATGACCCTTACAGGATTGACTATTTGCGCCAGCATATTGAGCAGATGGAAGAAGCGGTGAAGGATGGCGTAGATCTTATGGGATATACCCCTTGGGGCTGGATTGACGTGGTTTCTGCATCCACCGGGGAGATGGCAAAGCGCTACGGTTTCGTATATGTGGATAAATATGACGACGGAACCGGGGATTTGAGCAGGAAGAAAAAAGATTCTTTCTTTTGGTATAAAAAAGTCATTGCTTCTAATGGGAAAGATTTAGACTAATTAGCGCGCCTTTACGGGTGCAAGGCAAGGGAGAGGAAATGCCTTGAAAGAAAGGAAAATAATTTTTTTGGATGTGGACGGAACGCTGGTGGATTATGAAGGCCGGATTCCCAAGTCCGCTATACAGGCAATCCGGGCGGCGCGGAAAGGCGGGCATCGTGTATATATATGTACGGGCCGGAGCAAAGCGGAGGTGTATCAGGAACTGTGGGACATTGGCCTGGATGGGATGATTGGCGGAAATGGGAACTATGTGGAGGACGGGGGGCATGTGGTGCTGCATCAGTTGATTACAAAGGAGCAGTGCGTGCGAATTGTGGACTACCTTCATGAAAAAGGGCTGGAATTTTATCTGGAAAGCAATAACGGGCTGTTTGCCAGTGAACGTTTTGAAGATGCATCACAGACGGCAATCCGCGAATACAGCAGGCGTAAAGGAAAAGAAAACCCGCAGCAGATAACTGTGGCGGACGTGTTTCCCGATATGGTGTATGGCGGGGAACTTTACCGTGACGATTTGAACAAGGTGAGTTATCTGCTGCGCTCCTATCAGGATTTTCTGGATACTAAAGAAATGTTCCCGGATTTGGAAAACGGCACATGGGGCGGCGCAGGTGAAAAAGCGTTATTTGGTGATTTGGGAGTGAAAGGCATAACGAAAGGCAATGCAGTGGAGAGCCTGCTTACCTATCTGGGGGCGGAAAAGAAGGATACGATTGCCTTTGGGGATGCGAAAATAGATATTCCCATGTTTGAGTGCTGTGAAATCGGTGTAGCCATGGGAAGCGGCGGCAGGGAAGCGAAAGAGGCTGCGGATTTTGTTACGGACGATGTGGAAAAGGACGGGCTGCTTAAGGCATTTGAGAAACTGGAACTGATAGAATGATATTGGGTAATATTTTGGCGGATTGCCTAAACTATATGAATATCGTAATTCGATGGGGCTGTCAGGAAATAGATAGCCCGTAACAGTTCAGCCCTAATAATTCAACAAAACACCTTGACAAACCTATTTTTGCTGGTTATAATTGACAGAGTGCAAAATATTAAGGAGTCAGCTATGTTAATCAACCTAAGCGATGCGTTTACATCTGAGGGATATGTAGCAAAGAAGCAGGCGGAGACTGAACTAACTCAGATAAGCTGCCGGATGGGCGATTTTCCTATTATAGAGAAGACACCCCTAGCCCTTACATTGACCAATCTGGGAACAAATAAAGCATCCATAGAAGGCAGGATGGAATTGACCCTGGCCATGCAGTGTGACCGGTGCTTAAAGCCTGTACCTACGAAGATATGCCTTCATTTTGTGAGGCAGGCGGTTTCGCCGGATGCTTATTCCAAAGAAGAGGAAGATGATGAGCAGAACTTTATGGAAGGCTATCAGCTAAACGTAGATGACCTGATAAAAAATGAATGCCTGATGGACTTGCCTGCCAAAGTCTTGTGCAAGCCGGACTGCAAGGGAATTTGCATACAGTGCGGGAAAGACTTAAATGAAGGGGAATGCGGCTGTGACCGTTTCATACCTGATCCAAGGATGGCAAGGATAAAAGATATCTTTGAAGCGAAAAGGGAGGTGTAACGATGTCTATTTGTCCCAAGAATAAATCTTCTAAGTCAAGAAGAGATAAGAGAAGAGCAAACTGGAAAATGACCGCTCCTACATTGGTAAAATGCAGCAAATGCGGCGCATTAATGATGCCTCACCGCGTATGCAAGAAATGCGGCTCTTACAACAAAAAAGAAATCATTGCAGTGGACGAGTAAGGAATAATTCGGTTCCATGGTGAAAAAAGGATCTCCTGTTTTGGTAGGAGGTCTTTTTTTGTGCGGTTTACTGTAACAGTTCAGCCTTTCGGCTTCCC
>BLLT01000423.1 GCA_011958945.1 Lachnospiraceae bacterium
ATGATTGAAAACTAAAAATTTTCAATCCCAAGTTTGTGTCTGCGCGGCATCCACAAACTTATCATGCGTAAAGCCCCGGGAATGCCGGGTCACAAAAGCCGTGCAGAAATGAGGAGAATTATGAAAAAGTTATTGGTATTATTATGTGTATTGTCGATGACGGCAGGAGTTCTTACCGCTTGCGGAAACGGGGCGGATACGGCATCCGCGGATGCAAACGGGGCAGGGGAAGCAGCTGCGGCGGAAGGGGAAACTACTGTTTCCACAGAAAACACAGCGGATGCAGAGGCATCAGCAGATACAGAAGCATCAGCAGATACAGCAGTTCCGGCTGAGGATGGGGCAGCGGCAAAGGGAGAAGGGGATACTTTTACCGTAGGCTTTGATGCGGAATTCCCGCCCTATGGTTATATGGATGAGAATGGGGAATATGTAGGCTTTGATTTGGATTTGGCAAAGGAAGTATGTGCGCGCAACGGTTGGGAATTTGTGGCACAGCCCATCGACTGGGATGCGAAGGACATGGAATTGGAGTCAGGGGCGATTGACTGTATCTGGAATGGGTTTACCATGCAGGGCAGGGAGGACAGCTACACTTGGAGCGTGCCTTATGTGGATAACAGCCAGATGTTTGTAGTGCCGGCAGACGCAGGGATTGCTTCCCAGGCCGATCTGGCAGGCAAGGTGGTAGGTGTGCAGAAAGATTCCTCCGCTTTGGCCGCCCTGGAAGGGGATGCGGCGGATTTGACGGCAACTTTTGCAAATTTGCAGCAATACGGCGATTATAACGTGGCATTTATGGATTTGGAGCAGGGCGCTATTGATGCTTTGGCTATTGATGTGGGTGTTGCCAATTACCAGATTAGTTCCCGGGGAGACGCTTTTGTGATGTTAGAGGAGGCTTTGGCCAGCGAGCAGTATGGGATTGGCTTTAAACTGGGAAATGAAGATTTGAAAAACCAGGTGGAAAAAACGCTGATGGAAATGGTGGATGACGGTACTTTTATGGAGATTGCGGAAAAGTATGCGGATTTCGGGCTGACTGACAGCGTATGCCTTGGAAAATAATTGGTGTTTTGACACATTCCCTTTCGGCGCGATGGGAATGTACTGCACTGGGTGCGGGAGTGAAGACCTTTTTGCACAGTACCGGGAAACCGCTGCGGGATAATGCATGGCAGCGGTTTTTCTATGCACACGGGCGTTCAAAGGAAATGTGTCAGCAAGCCGACGGACGCCCGGCGCTGTGTTTAGGGCATAAATGCACAAAAATGCCTTGGCAGCAGTCGGAAATTTGGGATTTTCGGCGTGTGCCATCGCAATACACTGTTCTGATATGGAGGTATATCATGGGTATAACAACAATATTTCTGCAGCTGGCAAAGGGGATGGGAACTACTGTAGGGATTTTCGTACTGACACTGCTGTTTTCCCTGCCTTTAGGATTGATTCTTTCTTTCGGGAGGATGTCCAAGAGGGGAGTGGTAAAAGGTTTAAGCAAATTTTATATTTCGGTGATGCGCGGAACTCCGCTGATGCTGCAGCTGATTGTGGTGTATTTTGCCCCCTATTATGTTTTCGGAATCCGTATTTCATCGGGGTATCGTTTTACAGCGGTAATCTTGGCATTTGTGCTGAACTATGCGGCTTATTTTGCGGAGATATACCGTTCCGGTATCGAATCTATGCCGGCAGGGCAGTATGAAGCGGCGAAGGTACTGGGCTATAGCAAGGGGCAGACCTTTTTTAAAATTATTTTGCCCCAGGTTATGAAAAGGATATTGCCGCCGGTGACCAATGAGACAATCACACTGGTGAAGGATACCTCTTTGGCATTTGTTCTGGCAGAGGCGGAGATGTTTACCATTGCCAAGCAGATTGCGGCGAAGGAAACAAGTGTAATGCCGTTGATGGCGGCGGGTGTGTTCTACTATATTTTTAATTTGGCGGTGGCTTTTGGCATGGAATACATAGAAAAAAAGATGAATTATTATCGGTAAAAAGCAGCAAAGAAAGGAAAATGGGATGAATCTACTGGAAATTGGGCATATGAGAAAGAACTTTGGCGGTGTGGAGGTTTTGAAGGATATTTCCTTATCGGTGAGGGAAGGGGAGGTGGTATCCATTATCGGGCCTTCCGGTTCCGGCAAATCTACGTTGCTCAGGTGTGCCACGATGTTAGAAAAAATGGATGGGGGAGAACTGAAATATCTGGGGGAGGCGGCGGCCTGGGAGGAAGACGGACGGTGCATTTATGCGGGAAAGCAGAAGAAAAAGGAGATACGCAAACATTTCGGGCTGGTATTCCAGAATTTTAACCTTTTCCCCCATTACAGTGTGATGAAAAATATCACCGATGCGCCCATTAGTGTGGATAAGGTGCCGAAAAAGGAAGCGGAGGAACGCGCCATGAAGCTGCTCTGCCAGCTGGGGTTAGAGGATAAAAAGGATGCCTATCCATACCAGCTTTCCGGCGGCCAGCAGCAGAGAGTGTCCATTGCCAGGGCATTGGCGCTGCAGCCCAAAATCCTTTTCTTTGACGAGCCCACTTCTGCACTGGACCCGGAATTGACCGGTGAGGTGCTAAAGGTCATAAGGGAGTTGGCCAAAGAGCATATGACCATGATTATCGTTACCCATGAAATGCAATTTGCCAGAGAACTTTCCGACCGCATTATTTTTATGGAACAGGGCGTTATCAGACAGGAAGGTACACCGGAAGAAATCTTTGCCAATCCTAACGAAAGGGTCAGGGAATTTATCGGAAAGTTTACGGCTTAATGGCAGCAGTTTGGCCTTTCGGCTTCTCTGTTACGGAATCTGCCCTTTCCAAATCGCCTTTGTCGGGGGGCAGATTCTTTCTTGGCTAAATGAAAAAGTCTTTTAATCCCCCATCTGAGAT
>BLLT01000424.1 GCA_011958945.1 Lachnospiraceae bacterium
GTTCGCCATATTCCAGCCCTACAAATTTCACATAGCCGTCTTCGCCGGATTCTGCAAGCTGGATCGCATTTTCCTTAACCGCATCTTCTGCATCCTTCTGTGTGGCAAAGATACCGAATTCCGCCCCTTCCAAGGCTTCCTTTGTAATCCCGTCCACTTTCAGGAGGGTGTAGCCGCCCGTATATACATCCGGCTCATCCGATTCGGTGTGGTACTCGTTCCCGGTGCTGTTTGTAAAGTCCAGGCCGGCTTTATTGGGGATGGCTACCCCCAGCTCGTCTTTTACAACTACAGTGTCGTTAATCTTTGTATGGAAAGTAACCGTTACCTTCCTGTTGTCATCCGGGGCTGTGGCCAGTTCCTGTCTGCCTGCTTCCGTAAAATCAAAGGTCAGGAACCTGCCGTCAGCGCTGTCCGTATCCCGGCTGAATGTATAATGCGTGTCCTTTTCAAGGGTCTTTGTTCCCCCATCCGTCATAGGGATCGTTACCGTCGGCTCTACCTCCGTATCAAAGTCCAGGCGGGTATCCAGCTGATCCGTAATGCGGTACAGACTCCCGGTTTCAACCCCCGTGGGGATCTCTGCCGTGATAATCCAGGGGAAGGAGTCGCCTATGTTCATGCCGGCATGCATATTGCCGTATTCCACCACGTGCTTTTCCACCTTGGGTGCATCGGGGTCTGTCAGGTTCTTCGGGTATACATAGATGTTCCACAGGTACTCCGGTGCACTTTCATCCGTTTTATGTACTTCGTTTGCCATAGGTATCTGTATCAGCACAGGCTCCATCACGCCGCGGATTTCTTCCGGCGTGCCTTCACCGTTTGCTTCCTTTAAGAGGTAGACACCCCTGTCCAGGCTTTCAAAGGAAGCCTTCCCGTCCTCACCCGTTACCACTGTCTGCATAGGGAAGCTGGTGTCGATGGATGCATTCTGCGCGGTCATCCCCGACTTATAGTTTACCTTCTGCAGCGTGAAGGTCACCCCGGACAGCACGGCATATTGGGGCAGTTCACCTTCTGCAATCTCATTGCCGTCCGCACGGTTTGCCAGCGCATCATATTCCGCCTGGCTTGTAATCTGGTATTTCGTAATCCGGATGCTCCCTTTCTCCTCTGCATGCACAGGCAGCGCCATCCCGGCGAATACGTTGAATGCCATTGCCAGCATCAGTATCCATGTGCTGAACTTTCTCATCTTTTTCATACTTTCTTTTCCTTTCTTTCTCCTGCTGCGGACAGGTGCCCCGCAGCAGGGTGGCTATGTGCAGCAGCCCCTGCTTATCCCGGCTGCCGCCGCTATGTCTCTGTTCCTTATACCCTCTTGTATTTCAGTCTATTCCGGTTCGTCCTCCTTTCTCCTCTTTTTCCAAAGCAGGCCGGCCATTGATAGCAGCACTCCGCCGCCCCCCACATAAGGGATGGTTCCTGTACCGCCTGCCATCGGGAGTTCCTGCTTCTTGTAGTTCAGCAGCCGGTACTCCCATCCGCTTTGGCCGTTTTGTTCCACTGTCATAAATGCCGGCGGAACCTCTCCATCCTTTTCCCTTGCTTGTATTGTAATGGGGCTTTCGGCCTCCGGGTCTATCCGGATATACCACTGGCCCTTCGGGCATTCATAGCCCTCCGGCGCCTGGACCTCCTCCAGCTGGTAGCTGCCTTGCGGAAGTTCCCCAAAATACACCATCCCGTCTTCCCCGCCTGTTACGGGGCTTAATCCTTCGATTTCTTTAAAGCAGCTGCCTTCCCCGGCAATCTGGATGTGCTCATGTTCCTCCATGCACAGGTACAGCCGGAATACTGCCCCGGGCAGCCCACGTCCATGGGCATCCACTTTCCGGAAGCTGAAAGGAATCCTGTTCCCTTCCGGGTAGTTCAGTATTACTTTCCCCTGGGCTGTTCCGCCCTCTTCTAAACCTTCACTGCCTGTTCCCCCGGTTTCTGTTTCATCGCTGCCTGCCACTTCCGGTTTCTCAGTTACCGCCAGCAGACCCCTGCTGTCCGGTTCCACCGTGAAGTAGTATCTCTTTTCATCCACTGCATAGCCTTCCGCTGTAGCCAGCTCTTTTATGTAGTACTTCCCGGCCGGGAGGTAGTCCTCCGAATGGTTTTCCCCATCCTCCCCGGGCTGGATCAGGTAGACCAGCATATTTTCCCGCAGCACGGCCGAATCCGTATTGCCCCGGATATCCTCCGCCGCATAGACGCCGAACACGACCTGGGCGTATAGCGATGCCGCCTCTTCATCCGTCAGCCCAAAGAATTTCTTATGGAGTTCGGGCGTAACCGTTGCCTTTCTGTTGATAAAACTGTATTCCTCCAGGACTACTTCCTGCCCCGGTTCCTCTGGCTGCAGCACAACCTCTATCTCTTTCTCTTCCAGGATATAGCCTTCAGGCGCTTTTACTTCCTTTAATAAGTAAGTTCCAAAAGGTAAGGATATGCTGGCAGAGGGGTTTTCCTCCGTGTCTTCCCCGCTTATCAGCGTGTCTATCAGTTCCCCTGCCTGGTATACTTTATCCCCTATCCGGGTCTCCTCAGTGGCATACACTTCTATTTCTGCGCCGGCTATCCCCATCTCTGTAAATACCGGCATGTTTACCGCCCATTTGCCGAACGCGGACACTGTCTCCACATTGGCGAATGCCGCACCCCTTTTATGTACTACCAGCATGCCGTCCTTTCGTTCATTTATCACCGGCTCGCCATTCCCTGGGAGGGTAATCTCCGCTTTCTCATTGCCATAGGCCACCTGGAACTTATATTCCGTGTCATCCAGCCTATAGCCTTCCGCTGTTGCAAGTTCCTTCACATAGTATTCTCCCTCCGGGAGCCTGAACGATGCATCCATTGCCCTGCCGTCCTCATCCACTCCGAACACGCCTATCAGCGTATTG
>BLLT01000425.1 GCA_011958945.1 Lachnospiraceae bacterium
CTTCTGAAATGATTATTTAGAAATATGCTTTACAGGGAGTATAGCACAGGCCACCAATTTCTGTCAAGAGATTGGTGGCCTGTGTTCTCGTTCTCGTAAATTAAATTAATCCCAAATTAATTCCTTTTACAAGTTGAAAGCCTCCCTCCGTTGTGTTATCATAGATACAATTGTAGAATTTATCACACCGAGTCGAAACAGGAGGTAATCAATGACTGCAAAAGAATGCATCAAAGGACGCAGAAGCATCCGCAAATTCACCGAACAGCCCATCGATCATTCCCTTCTTGAGGGAATCATTGAGACGGCGTCTTATTCCCCCAGCTGGAAGAACACGCAGATTGTTCGTTATATCGCGGTGGAAGGGGAATTAAAAGATAAAATTGCTGACGAATGCACTTCCTCTTTCCCTAATAATGGCGCTATCATCAAAGGTGCCCCCATGTTAATCGTTGTAACCGTTATCAAAAACAGATGCGGCTATGAGAGGGATGGTTCTTTCACTACCAGAAGAGGGGATTCCTGGCAGATGTTCGATGCCGGCATTGCATCCCAGTCTTTCTGCCTTTCCGCTTATGAGCAGGGTATCGGCAGCGTAATCGAAGGTATTTTTGATGATGAAAAAGTAGGCGGGCTTCTCAATATCCCGGAGGACAGGGAGGTTGTAGCCCTTATTCCCATCGGTTACCCGGCGGAAGAGCCTGTTGCACCAAGGCGTAAAACAGTAGAGGATTTGTTATCATTTATGTGAACGGAAAATCATATATAAATCGAAGGGAAAATATTTCTCTTCGATTTTGTTTCGGTTGGAACTTTTCTTTTTTCTAATTTACTTTCAGAAAGGAATATATATTATGAGACATTTAATGAGCCCTCTTGATTTTACGGTAGAGGAATTGGATCAGCTTTTTGACCTGGCCAATGACATTGAAAAGGATATGCCAAAGTATGCCAAAGCCTGCGAAGGCAAGAAGCTGGCCACCTGTTTTTACGAGCCCAGCACAAGGACAAGGCTTAGCTTTGAAGCCGCCATGCTGAACTTGGGCGGCAGCGTCATCGGTTTTTCCGATGCCGGTTCTTCTTCCGCATCGAAAGGGGAAAGCGTATCCGATACTATCCGCGTTATTTCCTGCTTTGCCGATATCTGTGCTATGCGGCACCATAAAGAAGGGGCCCCCATGGTGGCAGCGGAGAAATCATCCATTCCGGTCATCAATGCCGGCGACGGCGGCCATCAACACCCTACCCAGACATTGACGGACTTGCTCACCATCCGCTCCCTGAAGGGCTCCCTGGGCCACTTTACCATCGGCCTGTGCGGGGATTTGAAATTCGGCCGTACCGTCCATTCGCTTATCAATGCGCTGGTACGCTATCCCGATATCCATTTTATCTTTATTTCACCTCAGGAACTGCGGGTGCCTGACTATATCACGGAAATGCTAAAAGAAAAAAATATCCCCTATGAAGAGGTCATCCGTCTGGAAGAAATCATGCCCCGCCTGGATTTCCTATACATGACCAGGGTGCAAAAGGAACGTTTCTTCAACGAGGAAGATTATGTGCGCTTAAAAGATTTTTATATCTTAAACAGCGATAAAATGGCGCTTGCCAAAAAGGATATGCTGGTCCTGCACCCGCTCCCCAGGGTAAACGAAATTTCCGTAGAGGTAGACGATGACCCGAGAGCCGCCTACTTTAAGCAGGTTCAGTATGGCGTATACGTGCGTATGGCACTGATTCTTACTTTACTGGAAAGCTGTAATCATTAGATTTTAATAATAGTACCGCCTTTGCCCCACTAAGCGGACAAGAGGCATAAAAAATAAGTAAAGGAGATATACTGATATTATGTTAAATGTAGGAAAAATTGAAGAAGGCTTCGTTTTAGACCATATCGAAGCAGGAAAAAGCCTTTCTCTATATCATCATCTACAGCTGGATAAATTGGACTGCCCGGTGGCTATTATCAAAAATGCCAGAAGCAATAAAAAGGGGAAAAAGGATATCCTGAAAGTGGAATGCGACATTAACACATTGAATCTGGATGTACTGGCGTTTATAGACCATAACATTACGGTAAACGTCATCAAGGATGGAAAAATCGTAGATAAAAGGGAGCTCACCCTCCCTAAGGAAATCCGGAACATCATTAAATGCAAAAACCCCCGGTGCATCACTTCCATTGAACAGGGGCTTCCGCATATTTTTGTCCTTTCCGATGAAAAAAAAGAAATTTACCGTTGCAAATACTGTGAAGAAAAATGCAGCAAGCGGCTGTAGAAAGAAGGTATCATGTGAAACTGGATATGCACTGCCACACAAAGGAAGGCTCTTTGGACGGCAAAATCACACTTTATGAAACAATCCTTTCCCTTCGGGAAAAAGGTTATCAGGGCATGTTAATTACGGATCACAATTCCTATAAAGCCCATCGGCATTACTTGAAAAATATTAAAAACCAGCATCCGGAGCTGGAAGACTTTGTTGTGCTCAAAGGCATCGAATATGATACCATTGATGCAGGGCATATTATTGTCATTATGCCTACTGGCGTAAAGCTTCCCCTTTTGGAACTTAGGGGGCTTCCGGTGAATTTATTGGTGGATATTGTCCATCATTTCGGCGGTATCCTGGGGCCTGCCCATCCTTGCGGCGAAAAATATTTAAGCCTTATGAATACAAGGCGGGGCAGGAAATCGCGGAACTTGATTTCCCGATTTGATTTTATCGAAACATATAACTCCTGCGAATCGACGGAATCCAACAGGGCCGCTGCCCAACTGGCCAAACGTTTTGGCAAACCCGGGATTGGCGGCAGCGACTCCCACAAGGCACTTTGCGCTGGCATGGGATATACCGCAATAGATGCCGACATCACCGATGAAACCA
>BLLT01000426.1 GCA_011958945.1 Lachnospiraceae bacterium
ATGTGCTTGTACGGACTTTGCAGCAAGTGCAAAGTCCTGGGCTGAACTGTTATGATTATATCGTATTGTTTATGCCAAGTCATTGCACATAATCGCATATTTATGGTACAATATCCCAAATTCTATTTTGAATTCAGGAAGGGCTATGCTCTATGGACAATTATAAGATCACTACCGATGAGACATTACGCGAAACAGTCCGGCATGGAAA
This sequence comes from Lachnospiraceae bacterium, assembly GCA_011958945.1. GTDB lineage: Bacteria > Bacillota > Clostridia > Lachnospirales > Lachnospiraceae > Kineothrix. Next base: position 212 of record BLLT01000426.1, read on the forward strand.
CAGCAGCTATCCTTTTGCCTATTATCCTGAGGATATCTGGCAATTTGATTTCCACCGGGTTGACTGGCATTGGCATCATGAACTGGAATTCCTGTTTGTCGCCAAAGGAACCGCTATCTGCCTTGTAGGAACCAATAAAATAAAACTGCACCAAGGCTGCGGCTTATTTATCAACAGCAGTATCCTTCACAGATTCGAGGCGCAAGGCAGTACATTCGTTCCTAATATTGTTTTTTCCCCAACCCTGTTAGCGCCTGAGAGCAGCCTTATTTATGAAAAATATATCAGCCCTGTTATAAATTCATCTATCGAATACCAGATTTTTAACCCGCATACGGCATGGCAAAATCATGTTCTGCAGCTTTTGTCACAGGTTCTTGCGCTTCAGGAAACGGATGAAAACAATGAATTGTGCACCATACAGCTTCTTTTTAAAATTTGGGATATCATGACAAAGCATATCGACCTGGCATCCAGTTCTTCGGACCTTTACCGCTTTAATCACAAACAGGCCAGGTTGCAGACTATGATGCAATATATCCATGACCACTACACGGAAGAGATTACGCTTGAAACGATTGCTGCCTCCGCATCCATCAGCAAAAGCGGAGCCTTACATATTTTTCAGTCAGGCATCCATATTTCTCCTGTCGCATATCTCATCCAGTATCGGCTGGCACAAGCTGCGGAACAGCTCTGCACTACTCAAAAATCGGTTTCTTCCATTGCAGAAGAAACCGGGTTTGCAAGTTCCGGATATTTTTGCCGAAAATTCAGACAGCACTACCATATGAGCCCTAATGAATACAGGCAGAAGAAAACATGACCTCATCCTGCGAATCCTATCAATGCTCAAAGTGTTTGGCTTCGCTTCCTAAGAGCCAAAAAAACGGAGGGCCGTTACGCCCTCCGCTGTTTATGTACCTATTCTCCCTTGCGCTTTTTATGGCGCTTCTTATGACACTTTTTATGGCCTTTCAAATAGTCTGCCATAAAAATCCCTGTATTCCGGCAATTGTTCCGCATATGGCATCAAGGTTTTTTCGATTTCATCCCTTTCGGCAGCATCCGCCTCGTAAAGGGCGTGCTCTTTGTTCGTCCGCTGCAGCACCTCCCCGGCCACTTCGTGGAACATAATCCAGCATAGGCTGCCCGCATCGGAAATCACCTGGCTTTCCACAATTTCACCCTTTTTCGCGTTCATCTGTGCCAAAATATATCCCAGCTTATCCGACCAGAACAAGTCTATATATGGACTCTTCTCCATATAATCCCCAAATACCTTACATACTTTTTCAATATCCGTATTTTTCTTTGCCTTCTGAAACATAACAACCCTCATTTCTGCACGGCTTCTATCGCTTTAACTTTATCAAACTTGTGAATCTTGTTAAGATTTATAAGCTTTGCTGAAACTGCACAAAGTCAATTTGGCTTATCAGGTTTGCAAATGCCGTGCCGACACAAACCCGGCAGTCCTTTCCCTACCCTCCTGTCTCCCTTGATTTCTTTTCCCCTTTCCTACTGACTATTTTACCACACAACGGCAGCACTTTTGGACATGTAAATACTGGATATTATTCATGGGCAATCGTTAAAGTATCTGGTCGAGGACACCATAATCCACACCGTTTTTCAACCGGAGGAGCACACTTTCCACCGCACCGTTCAGATAGACCCGCAGAGAATCCGTCAACTCTTTGGGCAATGTATTGCCTTCCCCGTAATATTTCTCCACAAATATGCCCACCGCCCCTTCTAACCGTTCTTTCCCATCGGCTGCACTGCTATCCCGGAGCACTTCCTGTATCCGCAAATACTCCTCCATTCTAAACTCCTGTTCCTCTAACGGTTTTCTCGCCAGCATATGGCCTATTATAGATGTAAATACTATTTCACAAATATTTTCTATCATTTCCCGGTACATCCCATTATGTTTCATCAAAGTTTTCAGGATATATTTTTTGGAAATTTATGCAAAAAAATTTGCTCCAGACGGATACACTGTATAAACTCATATATCCTATCCACCCCCGTATACCGGGAAATATCCTTCAAAATAGGGTAATCCAACGTTAAAATCGTATTCGCTCAGAGCCGCCTTTGTTTTTTCTTCCACCAGCCGGGCTCCCATTTCATAAGCCTGCGCAGCGGACAGCCGCTCCCCTTTGGCCATAAGGTCCGCCCCCTGTTTCTCCCTTTCTCCGGCCGGCACCTGCCATGTTTCATGAATACAATACAAAACAGCCCCCATCAGCTGTTCCGCCTTTTCATAGGAAACAGACGTGCTTTCAAAAGCTGTATACTTTTCCGCCAGTTTGCCTACTATCGGCACCAATTCTTCCATCTCATAATTCACCATACATTTACCCCCAGAATAATTCTTTCAGACTTTCCATATATCATCTTGCTTAATTGATTTTGCTGCTGTAGTAAGACCATCCAATTCTTATCCATGAATTATCCTCCTCTTTGTTTGCAACGGCCTCTTGGAATTTCCATGCCGGACATGGAACTTTTCCACAGGGCATAAGTCGGGCAAACAGTAATGTCTTACTAATATAACACCCATCATACGTTGTTACATTTCTTGTTTTTCAGCTATTTTTGTGGTATAATAAAGCCAAGAAAACCGCCCCTTTGCCGCAGGCAAACTTTAAAATGGGCGGATTCAGTGAC
>BLLT01000427.1 GCA_011958945.1 Lachnospiraceae bacterium
CCCCGCGGTTAACAGCCGCGTGCTCTACCAAGTGATGCGGTTACATACCATAAAATCATCTCTTACAAAATATAAAATTGTCAATTCATTTTTAGAAAGCCCTTCGCTATTCTTCTATTTTGCTCCAGCAATGCATACAAATTTTATGTTGTGCATATGAAGGGTGATTCATGTCAATCATACCTCCGCACTTCGGACATTTAAAGCTATTTCCTATATTCATATTAAAATCTTCAAAAAACTTATCTTCCAAAGAAACCCTTCGAATCTCCCTAAAATCATCTATTGTTTCTATTTCATTTAAAAGAGTGGTATTTATTTTATTATGATATAAATTAGTACTTGTATAACAAGCATAATCTAAATAATATACATTATATACAACGCCTTTATTTCCCTTATGAGATATTCCCCTCTTTCGTAAATGAATTACTCGCAAATCTATTAAATCATTTAATTCCTTTACTTTCTCATACTTTTCCGGTATCAAAAAATGACATCTTTTCTTTGTTATAAGTATATCGTTAATAATCTTATCTAATAATAATTTTGCATTACTGTTGGCATCTACTGTCTTTTTCTTATCCACCCCATACCACTCAACTGTTGCATTGCGAATATCCGCTACAACTAAATGCCTGTTATTGGTTTTAGTAAAAAATATATTATATGCAGAAATAAATATATTCAAAAAGTCTCTGGGAATTCCTGCAGATGCAATAAGTATTTCACGCAACGCCTGATTAGCTAAAAAAATATTTATAAAATTATGTACAGGACGTTTTTCCTTATTATCATAAAAAATTTCATATAATTGGGGATCCATCAAATATAATTGTTTATAAAGCAGTTCATTAAAAAAGGCTTTTGTGATTTCAGGATATAACTCATAGATATATCTATTGTCTAAAGGAAATCCAAATATATCCCCGCCATCCTCCAATCCGATTCTATTTTCAGAAATAAGCTGCGTTCTGTTTGGAATAGCAGCAATTTTTAACGTTACTTTCTTAGGTACAAATGTTCTTTTCAAAAACTCAGCTAAAATATATTGACTTGTCTCCGGGATTTCAGACCACTCGTCAAGCAAACAAAATATTATTATAAAACTTCTGTTAAACTTTTCCAACAAAGCTAATATCTTTCTTCTTTGAGGATCAATAATAATTTTCTGCTGTTCAACAGTATACTCTTGATATAAATAATCCAAATTAACATATACACATTTTAGAACTTCTACAACAATTTCCTGAAAAATAATTAATGCATAATACAAATCATTATTACTTTCCAAGGTTGGTTTAAAAGTACGCAAATCAATATATACTGGCAAATACTTTTGATCATCTGCTAACAATTTTTCTTGTAATGCTTTTAATAAATGTGTTTTCCCAGTTCCACGTCTCCCATAGATAATCTGGTCTTTAATACTGATCACCTTATCTAATGTCTCTAATCCCGCGTAATATTCCAGATAATTTTTTTCAGAATTATACTCTGCTCTCAAAAAACCATCTAATTTACTTACACTTTATTATACTCTTCTACTTTTAATATCAATATTTCTATTCATTCGTTTTAACATTTCTCATTCATCCAATCATGTATAGTAATCTCTTGTAAGTGTTACCCTTGTCCTTTTACTTCCATTACATAATCTCCCAATATCCATATCGTCTTCCTCCCTTACGTGTAATTCTCCCACTTTCACGAAGATTTTTTATTTCACGCTCAACTGTCCTTTTCGGAATAGTTAATATATCCGATATTTCAGCAATCGTAACTGCCTTGTTAGATAATATTACCATAATAATTCTATCTGCCAATCCGCCATTTAATCCGCCATTTTGGCGTCTTGGCGTCTTGGGTTCAGATATAGCAGCACTTTCAAAAGCTGAAAGTTTCACCGTCAAGTCATCACCTATCAAAATATACTCAGGCATTGGTGCTCCCAGTTCTTCACATGCTTCACAAATTTTTTGAATTCCACGTCCCCATGCTTCGATATATCCGGCACGATAAAATGTACCGGCCAAATCAGGATTATAAGGTCTGGAATTATGAGTTCTCATCAAATTTTCAGTTGTCCAATCACTTGGAAATACACATGCATTACTAATATACATGTTTTTATCCTCAATCCGAATCTGGATTGGAATTCCGTCTTCCCATTTACAATGAATCAACGCATTATAGACAGCCTCACGAACCGCTTCTCTTGCAAAAGGATAGGTTTCTACCCGAACATCATTCTCATAGGTTATTTTTGCTTTCAAATATTTGAGATAAATCAAATCTACAACCCTATCCGCAATCAATATCAGAGAACCCTCAACAACATCTTGATATTGAAGATCCGATCCAATGCCAAATCTTCCTATTTTTACATAGCATCCCGTAAACAACCGCTGCGGATTTCTGTAAAATAATAACACTGCAGCTCTTTTTAACTTCCCATCTGTTATTAGTCCTAGCTTCTCAAGCAACTCCTCATTGCTGCACTCATTTTAACCAAACTATCAACCATCATTTATTGGAGTATAGCATATAAATCAAAATCCGTAAATAAATTTCTATTGTCCTTCAAACTGCCTGATTGACAATCTAACAGTCTGGCAGAAATAATCTTTCCCTATTTTTTCAGTCCTCTGAAGACAGATTATTGCCAGACAGTTACAACCAGAATACAGAATGCAACGCGATCCCGATTTATTTATCAGTTACAGTCATTTTTCGACAAATCAAAATATTCCTAAAATTTCTTTTCACCGGTTTGCTCTACCATTGAAATTCGATATGTAACCATTACGGTTGCGTTAACCTTTGCTGTATATTTCGAACCCAATTTTTCAGAGAAGAAGTAAAATACATAAAAACCTGTAAACATCA
>BLLT01000428.1 GCA_011958945.1 Lachnospiraceae bacterium
CAGGGAACCTACACAGGAGGGAGGGACATCTATCTTACCATGGAAGGGCTTAATTTGGTCGATCCTGGGGCGCAGTGGCAGACAGTGCATATCTATCTGGAGGAGGGGGTTGATGCGGAGGAATACTGCAGCAGGCTGGAGGAGAGGTTTCTGGACCGTATTTCTTATGCGGGGGGCTTTGAACGGGTATTCTACTCCCAGCTTGCTCCGATCATAAGCAGCGTGTCTGGCGTGGTATTCTTTATTATGGCGGTCATGTTCCTGCTGGTCATCATCATGGGCTATTTTGTAACCAATTCCATTTTGTTGACACGTAAAAGGGATTTTGGGATAATGAAGGCGCTGGGATATTCCAACGGACAGATCATATCCCAGACGGTTGTTACATTCATGCTGTATATCGCGGGGGGCAGCCTGTTAGGGGGCATTGCTTTGTATTTCGGCTTCAATGCCGTGCTGGCAGGGCTGTTTCGTGGGATGGGGGTTTACCGGCTCGCATTCCGTTTCCCTGCAGTCTGGATTGTTGTGCTGGTCCTGTGCATGGAAGCGGCAGGCTGCCTGACAGCATTCCTTTCAGCATGGAAGGTCAGGAAAATTGTTCCCTGCAGTCTCATAAAGGCAGAGTAAGGTGAGAAGAACTTCTAATTGCCTTTGGCAATTTTTGCTCATGCCAGAGGGCATATCGCGAAGAAGTTCTAAGTCTCACCTGGAAGATTTGGGCTGTATGGCTAAAAGGAAGGAAACGGATAAATGGTATATGATTGTCTTATGATAGAGGATGAGGTGCCGCTGGCGGAAAACACCTGCAAATATTTGAACCTTTCAGGGATAAACGCTGCGGCAGTATCCGGGGTGGAGGGATATCATGAATTTATAAAGGGAAATACCGCCCGAATGATCCTGCTGGACATCAATCTGGAGGATGGATGCGGGTATAACCTATGCAGACAGATACGGGAGGAGACAAAGGTTCCCATTATCTTTGTAAGCTGCCAGACGGAAGAAGAAAGCATCCTGCTGGGGCTGAATGTGGGCGGCGATGATTTTATCTGCAAGCCCTATTCCCTTCCCATCCTTTTGGCGAAAGTAAAAGCCGTGCTGAGGAGGTGTTCTGTCGGGGATGACAGGATCATTTCTTTCGGGGAATGCCAGGTGAATATGGAAGAAGAAACGCTGCTAAGAAAAGGGAAGCCTGTCCTGTTAAAAAGGATGGAGATGAAGCTGTTACTTTATCTTGTCCGCAACAGGAACCGGCTGGTGGAGAAGGAGGAGCTTTTCAAGGAAGTGTGGCAGGAGGCTTATGTGGGGGACGGGACGCTGAATGTCCATATCAGGAAGCTGCGGGAGAAGGTGGAGGAAAATCCGTCCAGCCCGGTCTATATCATTACGGAATACGGAAAGGGTTATATGTTCCGTCTGGCAAAGGAGAACTAAATGAAGTGCTTTATCGCTGTCACCATCTGCCTGTACCTGGCTGCCTGCATCTCTTTGTGCTGTATTTTTGCAGCCGGCCCGCAGGATAAAATAAACAATACAGAGGCGAATGATATCATATTCACTGTCAGGAAATACTGGCCGGATGCAGAGCGAGCGGTCAGCATGATGCAGGGATATGGCACGGATTATCTTGTGACCGATGCGGAGGGAAGGACGGTGGCAGTATCCAGCCCGGGCCTCAATACGGATTATGTGTATGATTACATCCATAAAGATTATAGCGTTGATATTTTGGAGGATGGGAAGGTACTGGGCAGGATCATCTTTATCAATAACGGGGAGGATGATTTTAAAAGAAAAGTCGGAGTCTGGGCGTTGGCATTCCTTGCCATATTTCTTCTGAAAGACATCCTTGCTGTTTTCTATTTACGGAAGCACATATTTGACCCGGTAAAGAGGATGAATGATTTTGCCGGACAGATAGCCAGGGGCAACCTGGATATTCCGGTGGACTGCAGTGCATCCTTTGGGGCTTTTTCGGAGAGTTTTGACATTATGAGGGAAGAACTGCTCTATGCGAGAAAAGGGGAGCAGGAGGCGGATAAGAGGCGTCGTGAAGTGATCGCTTCCATCAGCCATGACATTAAAAACCCTGTGGCTTCCATTCAGGCGATTGCCGAGTACCAGTCCCTTACGACAGGTTCTGACGAACTCCGCCGGGAATTTGAGACGATTACGCAGAAAACGAACCAGATAAACGGGATGATCCATAACCTCCATACAAGTATGCTGGATGATCTGGAAAGGCTGGAGGTAAGACCGAAGGAGCTGGGAAGCTCTGCCATAGGGGAAGCATTGCGGCAGGCGGATTTCAGGAAACGGATAAAGGATTTTGAGATACCGGAGTGCCTTGTCATGGCTGACCAGGTGCGGTTTATGCAGGTGGCGGACAACATCATCTCCAACAGCTACAAATATGCGGATACGCAGATAGAAGTCTGTTCCTGGTTTGAGGATGAATGCCTTTGCATCAGCATTAAGGACTTTGGGAAAGGGGTAAAAAAGGAGGAGGAAATCTTCCTGACACAGAAATATTTCAGGGGGCAGAATGCAAAAGAAAAAGAAGGCTCCGGAATGGGTATGTATATTGCGGAGTACCTTGTAAAAGGCATGGGCGGGCGGCTGCTCTGCCGTTCTGAGGAAAACGCGTGGTTTGAAGTGAGGATATGGCTGGCTTTGGCTGCCTGAAACATATCTTATAGACAGCCTCGTGCCAGGCATGGGGAAAGGAGGCAGAAATGGGGATATTGGAAAAAGAGATAAAGAAGGTCTTTGCGGCCGTTGTACTGGCGATAGTATCAGTTACCATGAGCGGCTGTGTTTATGCAGATAATAAGAGCTGGGGTGACATGACTTATGAGAATGCTCATATACGGTAAAGAAGCAAGCAAC
>BLLT01000429.1 GCA_011958945.1 Lachnospiraceae bacterium
TGCAAAGTCCTGGGATGAACTGTTGCTAAGAAGCCACAACAGGAGGACTTTCGTCCTCCTGCTTCCTAGCTTCTTTATGAATTTTTTTCTTCACATCCGCAAGTACTTCCGGGTGAAGGGAACGGTGCAAAACCTCCCCTGCAGGAATCATCTCTATCCCTGTCCCTGTCTCTGTCCCTATCCCTATCCCTGCATCGGCCATCATTTCTTGGATCTCTCCCGCCGCATCCGCAGTTATCAGGAATATCGCTGCCACACCCTCTGGTATTATTATTTCCACAGCAGCAAAGCAAAAGTAATAAAACTAAACAATTATTCATATTTTTCCACTCCTTTTTGCTATGCTATATCCTATGCAAATGGAACGGAAAAGTTCCAGTAACAGTTTAGCCCAAGATTTCAAAGGCCGAACTTTACAAGTTCCAGCCTACTTTCTTTTTGGAAGGATGCGCCTTCTAATATAAGCAAAGGTTTTCTCTTCCCCCTCTTCCGCCAGCATATAAAGGAGCTTCTCCAACACCTTCTTTGTCTTTTTATGCAAAGGCGCCGGTTCCTTGGCGGACAGGTAATACTCTAACGGAGACCGGTTCGTATATGCCTCTTTTTTGTATACTTTACTGGCTGCAATACGATCCATCAGCATTTCTACAATATAACGGTTCGGCATAGGCGCCGGGGCCATACCTCCTGGAATATTTTTCGTACTGTAGTCCAGCCAATATTCATAATGGTGCTTATTTCTCCCCTTATGATGCAGCCATGCGCTGGAAAAGCCGATGTCTTCCCTTTCCGCATTGTTCGGGCTTCTATCGCCCTGATAATACCGGGCCCCTACCAAAAATTCAGTCGGACTGTATTTTGATAAATCGTGCATCATTCCCTGGTAATATAATCCTACTTTAAAGCAGCCCTTCATCACAAGGTATTTATGGTAAGTAATAGTTTTCAAATGCTCCCAAGCCTTCATTTCCTAAAATGCGCTCCTTACATATTGGTTTCTATTGCAGCATTCCGCCCCTTCTATCTGTTTGGAACAATAAATCCGTATGGTACGGGGTGCCACATCCACATGCTGTTGTTCTTCCTCCGAGTTTTCGGCCATTTCAATTTTTCCACCCTTCCCAGTATCTGCAAGCAAATGCCATTCCATTCCTTTGGGCAGCTGAGGAAGGGCAAAGGAATGGGCCATCCAGTGCATATTATAGGCCACATAGAAAAAGCAATCCTCTTCCCCCTGCCTGTTCTTCGCATAAAAGCCGCAGTACATAGCCCCGGCGAAACGGCTGTAGCTATTTAACTCCGGCCGCCAGGCTTCCTCGCCATGATAGGATAGATCGGGATAACCGCAGCCGATATAATCCAGTATCTTTAATTCCAACGGATTTCTCAGTACCGGATGGTTTTTTTTCAGCCGGACCAATTCTTTCATATAGGCAAAGATCTCCTCACCCATCCCGCTCCGGTTCCACTTAACCCATCCAATCTCATTGTCCTGGCAATATGGGTTATTATTCCCGGCCCTGGAATTGGCAAACTCATCTCCGCTATAAATCAAGGGCGTTCCCTGGGATAAAAACAGCATGGTCAGCGCATTCTTCATCTGCTGCCTGCGCAGTGACACAATGCCTTTTTTCCTGGAATTCCCTTCTACTCCGCAGTTCCATGTACCGTTATCATCATTTCCGTCCGTATTGTTTTCACCGTTTGCTTCGTTATTTTTTTTCTCATAGGACACCATATCTGCCAGAGTAAATCCATAATAATTGGTTACATAGTTAATGACGCCATGCTGCTTTGGATTCTTCCTTTGCAGTTCCAAAAAACAGCCCAGCATATTGTCATCCCCTTTTAAGAAGCGGCGGGCAGTATACATATAGTCATCCGAATAAGATGCCAGATTTCGGAATTTTGGCGTTTCGTTTTCCTCGTAAATCTGTTCATAGGGAAAATGGTAATAAAACAGCTTTGTATCCGTCAAAAGCGGCTCCGTGCCAAGAACCTGCAGGGGAATCCGCTCCCCTTTTAAATGTACGCCGTCTATATGGTATTCCGTAACCCAATATTTAACCACATCCAATATCAGCCCCTGCTTCACCGTATTGGGGAAATAGAATTGCATAATTACCTCAATATGGTTTGCATGTAATGCTTTCACCATATCCTTGAATTCACTTGCCGCATTTTTATCCGAACTGTAAGCCGCCTTAGGGGCAAAATAGTACCCTTCTTTATATCCCCAGCAATTGTATTTCACCGGCAGTTCTTCTTTTGCGGACAAATGCAGGTTTGCCCTCTGCATTTCTATTTCATCGAACTCGTAGGCCGGCATAAGTTCCACCGCCGTAATCCCAAGTTCCTTCAAATGAGGGATTTTTTCTATAATCCCGCGAAAAGTTCCTTTCCTGGCCACTCCGGAAGATTTGTGCCTGGTAAAAGCCCGGACATTCAAACAATATATGAAGCTTTCCTCATAAGGAATTTTCAAAGGCTCATCTTCCTCCCAGGAATAGTCTTCCTCCAAAAAGCCTCCCTTTAGCACTTTCTCCCGCTTTCCCCATTTTTCATGCCCATGAATCCTTTTGGCATAAGGATCCGTAAATACATTTTCCCCATCATAAAAATTATATGCATAGCGTCCAATATCCAAATCCTTTATTGCCATGCTATAAATAGAGCCGAACTTATTCTGTGAATGAAAAGGAAGTTTTTTCTCCCTTCCCGTCTTCTTATCATACAGAATAATTCCACAATCCTTTCCGTCTTTCATCACTACGGAAAAATAGGTATTATCACACTCTGTCATTACGCCTAACGGGTACGGTTTGTTCTTCTGCCTGCTGTCAATTGTGTACATCCATAAACCCCCATT
>BLLT01000430.1 GCA_011958945.1 Lachnospiraceae bacterium
GCAGCAAGGGCTTTTGACACCCGAATCCTATAAGAAAACTCTGCCCGCCGGATTCGTACGGATACGATTCGGCGGGCAGTACTATTACAAAGTATAACTATTCAAATATTTCTCCTGCTCTTCTGTGAGCACGTCAATTTCTTTTCCAAGGAAGGCAAGTTTCCGTCTCGCCACATCCATATCCACTTCCCTGGGAACATCAATTAATTTTTCACTTAATTCGCTGCCATGCTCCACCAGATATTTTGCGGAAAGGGCCTGGATCGCAAAACTCATGTCCATAATCTCGGCGGGATGTCCGTCGCCTGCTGCCAGGTTCACCAGCCTGCCTTCTGCTAAGATGAAAATCCACTGTCCGGTAGGCAGCTTATAACCCATAATGTTCTTTCTCTGCTCCCTTGTCTCCACAGCAATTTCACGCAGCCTTGCCATATCGATTTCACAGTCAAAATGGCCTGCATTGCAAAGGATCGCGCCGTCTTTCATCACTGCAAAGTCCTCTTCATCAATGACTTTATCGCAGCCCGTAACCGTCACGAAGAAATCGCCCACTTTAGCGGCTTCCTTCATAGGCATTACGTCAAAACCGTCCATAACAGCCTCAATGGCTTTAATAGGGTCGATTTCCGTTACAATGACTCTCGCCCCCAGCCCTTTGGCCCTCATAGCCGTACCTTTTCCGCACCAGCCGTAGCCTGCCACTACCACTATCTTTCCTGCTACAATCAGGTTGGTAGTACGATTGATGCCATCCCATACGGACTGGCCTGTTCCATATCTATTGTCGAATAAATGCTTGCAATCCGCGTTATTTACACGGACCATAGGGAATTTCAGTTCTCCCGCCTTATTCATCGCTTCCAGGCGGATAATTCCTGTGGTGGTTTCTTCACAGCCGCCGATAATCGCAGGAATCAATTCCGGCATGCGGGTATGCACCATGTTTACCAAATCCCCGCCGTCATCGATGATAATGTTAGGCCCTGCCTCCAATACGTGGCGGATATGGGTTTCATATTCTTCCGGCGTACAATCATACCATGCATGTACCTCCAGCCCGTCCTTTACCAAAGCCGCTGCCACATCATCCTGAGTAGAAAGGGGATTGGAGCCTGTTACATACATTTGGGCACCGCCCGCTTTCAATACTTTGCACAAATAAGCGGTTTTTGCCTCCAGATGTACCGAAAGGGCTATTTTCTTTCCTTCAAAAGGTTTTGTTTCGGAAAATTCTTTTTCCAAAGTGCGGAGCAAGTCGCAATTCCTTTTTACCCACTCGATTTTTCGTTCGCCTGATTCGGCTAAATTAATGTCTCTGATTTCACTGTTCATTTCTTTTCCTCCAGTCAACACTCCGCGGCATCCTGCCGGGAAAATAAAATTATGAGATATATTCAGCCGAATTTTTATTATAGTGATGGTCGTCTGTCCTATCATCACTTATGTTACAAGTGCAGCGAATATTAGCCAGCTGACGCATTGACTAGTATTCTTTTTTATCAAGACCCATGCGGGTAATGATTTCACTAATCTTTTTATACACCACTTCCTCGTCCATAGTCAATATCTTTCTGTCTTCCATAACAATTTTGCCGTCAATAATTACCGTTTCCACTTCCGACCCGTTGGCGGAATAAGAGAGCCCTGCTATTAGATTGTTCCTTGGTGTAAGCGATGGGGTGTTCAAATTCAGGATGGCCAAATCCGCTTTTTTCCCTTCTTCAATGGAACCAATCTCCTGCTCCAGCCCAAGCGCCTTCGCGCCATTTATAGTGGCTATGCGGAAGCCTTCCCTTGCGCTGATACACTGCGGTGTTTTGTGGGTTCCTTTGTGCACCAGAGTCAGCAGGCTCAATTCATGGAACATATTCAGGCTGTTATTGGAAGCTGCCCCATCCGTTCCCAGGCACACATTTACGCCCATTTCCAACATTTCCGGTATGGGTGCAAAACCGTTCCCCAGCTTCATATTGCTGGCCGGGTTGGTCACTACACTCACCTTTTTCTCTTTTAAAATATCAATATCACTATCCGTTACCTGGACGCAATGGGCCGCAATGGCCGGCACATCGAACAGTCCGTTTTTATCCGCCATTTTAATGGGCGTGCAGCCATACTTCTCCTGAATCTGCTGGATTTCGCTGACGCTTTCCGACAGATGCACATGAATCCGCATATTATTTTTCTTCGCTTCCTCCGACACTATACGCATGAACCCGTCATCACAGGTATAGGGTGCATGGGGGCCCAGCATAAAGCTCAACCTGCCGCAATCCTTCGCCCTATCCCTTTCCTCATAAGCCTGCCTAAGCCTCATCTGCCCCGCTTCATCATTGCCGCTTCCTACAAGCCCCCGGCAGATCACCGCCCTCATCCCGGACTCCTTCACCGCCCTGGTGGTCTGGTGGATGTTCATCTGCATATCGTTAAAGCATGTAGTTCCGCTTTTCATCATTTCTATAATGGCAAGGCAGGCTCCCCAGTAGGTATCCTCGTCCGTCATCTGCTGCTCAATCGGGTCAATCGTTCCGAACAGCCAGTCCATAAAGGATAAATCGTCCGCCACATTCCGCATAAATGCCATGTAGGAGTGGGTATGACAGTTTATAAGCCCCGGTATCACCAGCCTGTCCTTCCCATCAATTACTTTTTCCTCATGAAAGCCCTGGGGTTTTTCCCCTATGGCCTCGATTCTGTTTCCTTCAATATAAATGGTTGTTTCTTTTACTTCGTCCTTATCCCCTGCCGGCAAAACCGCCAGTATATCCTTTAATACAATTCCCATGATAATCCTCCATTCCTTTTCGATAGGCTTCAGGCTTCGAAAACTTTTACTATATAAAAAAGTGTCTTCGACACTTCATGA
>BLLT01000431.1 GCA_011958945.1 Lachnospiraceae bacterium
TTGTTATTCGCAATTCAATTATACCATCAAGTGCAGGTTTGTGCCTTTTTTATGGACTAAAGTATTGATTTTTCAAGGTTCAGCACACCAATCGGTGTGGGAAGTTTGAGTTATTTATATGTATCCTGCTTTTACTCTCTTGCCGCTGTCAATTACTCCAGCATGGAAGCGCCTTCTGTAAAGTCATTCTGGATAGTGGTAAGCAAAGAGGTCATCTTCTCCATATCCACATCCCCGGAATCCATAGCTGCGATACACATATCAAGATATTCTACCATTGCATCACATCCCGACTGGAATTTAGCATGTGCATCTGCATATTTTGCCGGTGCTTTCAGTGCGCTAAATTCAACAAAAGGAGCTTTCAGACCTTCGATGAACTCTTTTGCGCCTTCCACATCGTTAGGATCTAAAGCAGCTGCATCAGTCATGGCACTGTTTAAAGAGTTGCCCAGTTCTGTAGCTTTTGCTTCATACTCTTCTTCCGTCAATGTTTCTTCCTGTGCTGCCCCGTTGCTGCCGCCTCCGCAGGCTACTACAGACATACCCATTACTGCTACACACAAAAGAGCTGCAATTCTTTTTACTAATTTGTTTCTCATGACTACCGTCCTCCCTAAGAAAAGATATTAATTAAGATTTTGTATTTCGAAGAGTATTATAGCACTGAACAAATAAAATGCAATGGTATTTTTTTACTAAATTTCATTCGAAGTTCCTTAAAACTGCGGCAGTCTGTACAACTAACTTTTTAATTCAGAAAGCATATCAGAATACTTTTCTCAATTTCTATCCTTACTGGCCGCCAATACGCCTTACCCCGTCTATATTCCGTATCTCATCGATAATCTCATCCGTCTTTTCCGATAGGTAAACCGTATAGCTGTCCGATTTTTCCAACGGGTTATCTTTAAAGGATATTTCAACATCTTCATCCAGATACTTATCCGCAAATACTGCCCAGGCAGTTTCCGCAGAAATATACTCCACGCCTTCCACCTGCTTCATGGACAATAGTTCATCCCCTATTTCCCCCTTTCTTTCCTTGGAAATACCTTCGTCAAAAAATACTTCCACACATTCCCTATCATCTTTTTCCCCATCGATTCCCGCCATTTCTTCGGATATCACTTTTTCCGCTTTCACATCGGCCGCCCCATGAGGCGCCGAATCCACTTCTGCCTGTGGAACGTTCTCCCTCGCCGATACAAACACTGCCATACTCCCCATTAAAATTAATGCTGCACACAAACTTCCTATTTTCGTTATTTTTTTATAATTCATAATCTCCTTAATCCTTTCCGAAACCGCACTTTGCCCAAACCCGCTGCACATGCTGGGGAATGAAGACTGGATTTCCGCAAAAAGCACCAATGTCATTGCATATTTCTGCCTATCTTTTTCCTCCATAGCAGAAATGACACTTTCATCACAGGCAATTTCCATATCATGGTTCATCGCAAAATACATCGCCCAGACAAGGGGATTGAACCAATGCAGACAAAGAGCCAGAATCAATAACAACTTCCATAAATTGTCCATTCGTTTTATATGTATCTTTTCATGCCGAAACACAAAATACAGCAATTCCCGGTCTTGAAAGTCCATCGTCCTGGGCAGAATAATCTGTGGGCGGAAGATGCCATAAGTAATAGGAACAGCAATCCTGTCCGATACTTTTATTCTGACTTTATCGGTCAACTTTAGGCATATTTCTGCGACAACCGTGTCATTCACCGCATATTCTGTGAAAGGAATCGCTTCTCTTAGCTGAAAATACATCCTGACATATCCAGCCGTGAAATATACAGCCAATAAGCACACTCCAAGCAGCCACACAAGCCACACATACCGAATCATCGGACTTCCGGTTTCCAATGCTTCCTCTCCTACCCCCATCTGTTTTGCCCCTCTTTGCGCGGACAATATAACTTTAGTTACTTTCCCGCAGAAAAGAACATTCTCCACAGGAAATACAACGGGCAATAAGAGGCGTAAAACAGCCACCCGCCATATTCCTGGCAATGTCCATTTCGGAAGCCATTTTGATGCCTTTTTTCGAAGCAGAAGCGTACAAATTATTAAAACTCCTGCACACATACTTCTTTGCAACAATCCCATTTTTAACTCCATTCCTGCGCTGCATTTGCGGCCCGGTATTGCCAGGCCTTATGCACACCAAGTTTGTGGGCGCAGCGCTAACGCAAACTTGCCCAGCACAAATCTCCATTCATTCTCCCAGCCTCATAACCATCCGCTTCAGGCTTTCTATCTCTTCCCTGGATAATTTTTCCTCATCCAGGAAGGCTGCAAAGAATTTTTCCTTCGAGCCGCCGAACATCTTGCCAATCAGTTCCTCCGTTTCATAGTTCTGCACCTGTTCCTTTGTGACTAATGGGCTGCATAAAAAATTAGGTTCACTCCGTTTTACTGCGCCCTTTTCTACACATTTTTTTATTACCGTATAGGTGGTATTTCTGTTCCACCCAATTTCATCCTTTAGAATTTTCGCCAATTGACCGGCTGCCATACCACCTTCTCTCCACAATACTTCCATAACTTTTAATTCTGAATCAAATAATTTAATACTCATAAGGCCACCTCATTCCTTTCGACTACTGCAATAGTCATCGCGATATAGTTATACTACTATAGTAGTCACCTTTTGTCAACAAAAATTTTTTGCGCAGAAAAAAACTACATCTAATCATAGATGTAGTTCCTCTAAAGTATAATGCTGGTGGCCGGACTTGAACCGGCACGGGATTGCTCCCGAAGGATTTTAAGTCCTTTGCGTCTGCCTATTCCGCCACACCAGCAAGGTACTTAATGGGACCTATAGGGCTCGAACCTAT
>BLLT01000432.1 GCA_011958945.1 Lachnospiraceae bacterium
TGTGGCGTAATTTCCTATAATATAAAAAATTAAGGGTGGTTGATCAGATAAGCTGATTTCCACTCTTTTTTATGTACACGGCGTCCAAATGAAGTGTGTCAGGAAGCTGACGGACGCCCGGCGCGCGAGTAGGGGAAGATGGTTCTTCCCTACTTGATTGCGTTTTCTCATTGTTCAGATTTTTCTTCATTACATTCGTATATTCAATTTTTAATCCATTTTTGTTTTGATGAAATTTATAGAAAAATAGCTTGACATATGATATACTAAGTAATGTTATTATTTTAAACAGAGGGATAAAGTATGCATATAAGAACAATGAAAATAGGGAAGGTATTGTTCTGGCTTAGTCTCCTTGCCTGGTTTTTGCTGGCAATACATGCAAACGTGAAGATGACACAGTCAAAAAATGCCCAAAATACAGAACCGCCATTTTCGTTGATATATAGGTTAGGCGATAGCACACAACGGTTAACCGGGTTTTATGAAAATGAAAGGCTGATATTTTGTTTGCCTGGCTGCATAGAGATGGAAGACGTCAGTTGTTCATTGAATTCTGAATATAATATAAAGATGGATGGTATCACATTCTGTGATGGCAGTAAGTTGGATAGTATAAAAGAGGATATGGAATATGAAGCACTTCTTTTCGGCACAAACGGGAGTGATGAGAACATACAGGAAAGGATTTCCGTTATTTTCATGAGAGGTTCCCGGATTCCATGCATTCGATTGGATACAACATCGGGAAATCTGGAATATATTCATGAAGAAAAGGGGAATTTTGAAAACGGTATCCTTCAAATCTGGAAGGCAGATGGACAGCCGGATAAAATTATGAAGGTAAAGAAAATATCTGGCAGGGGAAATACCGCATGGGATGCCATAAAAAAATCTTATACGATAAAGCTGGAGGATGCGGCGGATATCCTGGGGATGGGGATGGCAAAAACATGGATTTTGAATGCGAACTATTATGATGGAGCCTATATCAGAAACCAGATTGGCTTTGAGATAGCAAGGAAGGGCGGCATTGCATATGTGCCTGAAGAACAATTTGTAGATTTATATATAAACGGGGAATATATGGGGTTGTATCAACTCATGGAGAAAATAGAAGCCGGAAAGAATCGACTGGATATCGGAAACGATTATCTGCTGGAAGTAGATTATATGGAACGCGCTGTGCTGGAAGAGTATATTTTGTTAGAAAATCAACAGCCTTTGGTTATCCATGCGCCAGAAAAGGAAAGGGATATCAATAAAGTACAAGCTTTTTTTGATCGTTTTCAAAATAGTATAGAAGCAGGAAATGTGCCATCGCAAAATATCAACATGGAATCTTTTGCCAAAATGTTCGTAATGGAAGAGATTTTGCAGGATATGGATTTTGGATATTCCAGCCATTTTATGTATTTGGATATGGACGCGGAAATTTTATACGATGGGCCGGTATGGGATTTGGATAATACGATGGGGCGGGGAATCACAAAAGAAGCGGTAAGCTTATATGTAACAGATTATGACCTTCCCTACAATAATATAAGCCGCTGGTATGCTGTGATGTATGAGCAGGAAGACTTTAGGAATATGGTGAGGGAGGAATACAAAAATAATTTCAGGGAAAGCATAGTTGGGCTTTTGGAAACCGGTATAAAGGAAAAGACAGAGATGCTTGCGGCATCAGTAAAAATGGACGAGAAAAGATTTTGCGTTCCGAGGAGTGTTTTTATGCCGGAGGCATCTTGGGAAGAAAATATAGAGTATTTGGAATCCTATCTTGAAGATAAACTTTGTATTATGGATGAATGTTTTTTGGAAAAAGATGTACAGGAAGAAAATGAGGAGGAGTTTATCCTTCCGGAACTTCAAGTCCAGGAACGGCCTATGGAAATAGATGAATCTGCAAAAGATGAATCTGCAAAACAGGAAGCGGGAAACCCAGCCACTGTGACCGGTTTTATAGCAAAAAACAGCCTGCTGTTTCTTCTTTTAGGTTTATCTGGCACAGGAATAGTATTATCCTGCAGGAATAAAAAAATCGGATTGTAACCTGAATAAAAATGGAGGAATGAGAGATGAATTTTAGTGATGTTTTTAATAAAGCTTTTGTGGAAGGATTTTCCAATACGGATTTAGGGCTTATGGAAATAGTGATGGTATTCGGGATGGCAGTATTGTTAGGCGGGTATATTTTTTTGGTATATCGTTCTGTCACAAAGACTACTTTTTATTCACGGCATTTTAATATTTCCCTGGCTGTACAGCCGGTGATTGTCGCCGCCATTATATTAGCTGTACAGTCCAGCGTTGTCATTTCCCTGGGTATGGTGGGTGCATTGTCCATCGTGAGGTTTCGGACAGCCGTAAAAGACCCCATAGACCTGACTTTCTTATTCTGGTCTATCAGTGCAGGGATTATTTGCGGTGCAGGCCTGGGGGAAATTGCGGTTGCCGCTTCTTTGACAGTGACTGTAATGATATTATTTTTGGATAATGTAAAAATGGTTCGGATGCCTATGCTGCTTATATTAAATTTATCCCATTTAGATGCAGAGGAGGAAATACTTGGAATTGTATCAGAATATTGCAAATATCATAAGGTAAAGTCCAGAAACCTGACGAAGGATATGGTACATATGATTGTGGAACTGCGGACAGACAAGGGCTGCGAACTTTTGAAGGCATTGGAAGGAAAAGAAAGCATCGATTCTATTACCCTTATGGAACATGATGGGGAAGCGACATTTTAATCTCCGTAACAGCTTATCAAACTGTTACGGATTGCTTGTGTCTGCGCAGCATCCACAAACTTGACAGGCGCAAATATGCA
>BLLT01000433.1 GCA_011958945.1 Lachnospiraceae bacterium
GTCATAGGTTCGAGCCCTATAGGTCCCATCCCTTACCGGATATCCGGTGAGGGATAATATGGCGAGATAGCTCAGCTGGCTAGAGCATACGGTTCATACCCGTAGTGTCGAGGGTTCAAGTCCCCCTCTCGCTATTTATAGAAAGTCCAGAAACCTTGAAGAATTGGGTGTTCTGGGCTTTTTGTATTTCCGGTGTAATTAAAAGGTAATCAAAAAAGTAATCTGACATATGTTCGACTAAAAATTGTAGGTAATGCATGATGCACAATATGTAGATATATATTTTTTTCAATACTATATATCTATTGCAAAAAAGAAAAAAGCGAAGAAAAATACAAAGAAAAATATAGTAAAGATGAATATAACGCAACATATCTATGCGCAAGAAATAAACGAACGGGTGGGATATGCTCAATTAGAATTCCTTAAGGATGGGCAATACATATCAAGGCAAAAGATGACTCAAGATAAAATACGGATAGGAAGAGATTATCGTAATGATATTGTAATAAAGGACTTAACGGTTTCTAGGCGACAATGTCTAATTATGAAAAAGGATGATAAATTTGTATTAAGGAACTTTTCGGAAAATAATGTTACATGTTTAAATGATCAAATAATTAAAAACAAAGCAGAAATAAAGTATGGAGATATTGTTAGAATGGGAAGAGTGACATTTAAGTTTGTTGATATATCAGAACTTGTTTGAATATCTGTGTAAGGGCTCTCATCATCAAGGAAATGTTCCAGGTTTTCGATGGTTTGGAATTTCGAATAGATGTGCAAAAGTTATAGAGGCATATAGGAATAATTTTGCGTATAAAAGCGGAAAAAATTGACAGACGCGTATAAATGTGCAATAATATGGCTGGAGGTAAATCGTATGTTTAAGGTAAATCCATATAGGCCAGGAGCAGGATTAATGCCAATATATCTTGCTGGACGTGATGAAGATATACAAAATGTTGAGCAAATGTTCGATGCGCTTACGATGAATATACCAACCCAGTCTATCATTTTTAGCGGATTAAGAGGGGTCGGTAAAACTGTCCTTATAAATAAATTACAAAAGATAGCAGAAGACAAAGATATTTTTTGCAAACACATTGAGGTAGAAGAACGAAATGATTTCATTGCACAGATCGCTACTTGTTCGCAAGCATTCCTAAGAAAAGTAAGTACAAAGGAAAAATTTAAACATCTAATACAAAAGCCATTAGATGCAATAAAAGCACTAGTTATTTCTTTTGATCCAAATGGCAATGCTTTTTCATTGTCTTTGCAGGAAAAAGAGTTATATAAATCAATCAATTTGACGCAAAGTTTGACTGAAGTGTTTGTAACAATTGGAGAAACGGCATACAAAACGGAGACGCCGGTATGTTTTTTTGTTGATGAAATTCAATATATGAGATCAGAGGAATTAGGCTCTTTAATTGCTGCATTGCACCGTACGAATCAATTGGGGTATCCTGTCATGATTATAGGGGCTGGATTGCCTAAGATATATAAAATGTTATCAGATGAGAAATCATATTCGAAAAGACTGTTTTTGTATAAAGAAATTGGCTCGTTAACAGATGAGCAGTCAAAAAAGGCAATAGAAATACCCGCTAACAAGTTTGGTATAACATATTCTGATAAAGCGATAGAAAAAATTATTACACTAACCAAGGGGTATCCGTTTTTTATACAGCAAATGTGTCAGATAGTATTTAAAAATACAAATGAAAAGGAAATAAATATATCCGATATCGAAGAGGGTATTAATGAATTTTTTGAAACATTAGATATTGGATTTTTTAAAGTCAGGTATGAAAGATGCGCTGACAGTGATAAAAAATTTGTGTTTGCTATGGTTAAATGTGGTGAATTACCATGTACTATATCTAATATCGCAAAGAATCTTCATAAGAATGTAAACCAAATATCAACGACAAGGGCGCAATTAATCAGTAAAGGAATCATCTTTCCTATCAGATACAAAGAGTTAGATTTTACTGTGCCAGAGTTTAGCGGATATATACGTAGGTTGGATGAATATGAAAAATGGTTAGAAGAAAATGAATAATGAAAAAGAAAAAGTATTTGGAAAAATGAAAAATCCAGATACTTTTTTATAATTAAAATTTTTCTGCTCGGTAATGTCAGGGAAACTTTTTATGTTAAGGCCATGGCATTGGTGAAGCCGGTAAATATTTCCATTTCCGGAGGCTGATAAGTAAACAGTATAAAGAGGATAAGAAGAATACCGGTTAAACAGTATAGCAAAATAGAATGGAATCTGAAGCGGCAGGATATAGTGAGCTTATAAGCAGTAAAAAATGCAAGGGCAGTACTTAGGGCAAATATAATGATGTCCAGGACCAAAAAGTTTTTCCCAAGAATATAGGTATAAGCGTAAAAAAGAACAGGTATTAATAATGTACCGATTAAAATGCTGAAGCATAAGGAAGAAGCAATGTATGGATAGTCGGCCTTCAGATTTGCGGAGGCGAATATGGAATAAAAAAGCATTGGGAAAAATATTAGTTTCATATGCTCCCAGACGGATTCATTGACCGGGGTGAAAAGGCCAATGATAAAATTATTTCCGGTCCATCCATATAAAAAGTGGGAGAGCGTTCCGGCTGCCAAGACAAAAAGGATGCCGGCTATGATATAAGATTGCAGCCGATTCATCGAAAAACCTCCTGTTAACTGTAATTGCCGTTCAAAAGCTTCATTCGGTCCCTCTCTTTAGGGCTGACGGCTTTAGCAATAGTATATGTAAACGGAAATGTAACTATTCTAGGAATAAGCAGTAACAGTTCAGCCCAGGACTTTGCAC
>BLLT01000434.1 GCA_011958945.1 Lachnospiraceae bacterium
GAAATGGAGTAAAAAATGAAAAAGACGATTATTACAGTAGTAGGGAAAGATACGGTAGGGATTATTGCCAGGGTATGCACTTATCTGGCAGATAATAAAATTAATATTCTGGATATTTCCCAGACCATTGTCCAGGGATATTTTAATATGATGATGATTGTGGATATGAGCCAGACCGATAAGCATTTCGGGGATATTGTGGATGAACTTGGGGAACTTGGAGAAAAAATCGGTGTTATCATTAAATGCCAGAAAGAAGAGATTTTTGATAAGATGCATAGGATTTAGCATAGAACGGAAATAGCGGTGCAGGCACAAACTTATCATGCACAATAAAGCCGTGCAGAAATGGGGTAAATGATGATAAATATATTTGAAGTGGCGGAAACGAACCAGATGATTGAAAAGGAGAATCTGGACGTAAGGACGATAACATTGGGAATCAGTCTGTTAGACTGTATTGATTCCGATTTGGAAAAACTGAAAGGGAAGATATATTCGAAAATTCACGATGCGGCGAAAGACTTGGTGAAGACTGGGGAGAAGATTTCCCGGGAATTTGGGATTCCGATTGTGAATAAAAGAATCTCCGTAACGCCTATTGCCTTAATTGGCGGGGCGGCATGCAGGACGGCGGAAGATTTTGCGGAGATTGCAAAGACTTTGGATGAGGTGGCCCACGAGGTGGGAGTGAATTTTATCGGCGGCTATTCTGCGCTGGTGTCTAAAGGGATGACAGCGGCGGACAGGCTCTTGATTGAGTCGATCCCTTTGGCTCTTTCCACCACGGAAAGGGTATGCAGTTCCGTCAATTTGGGGTCCACTAAGACCGGCATTAATATGGATGCGGTGAAGCTGATGGGGGAAATTGTGAAAAAAACAGCCGAGTGCACCAAGGAGGCGGATTCCCTTGGATGTGCCAAGCTGGTGGTGTTTTGCAATGCCCCGGATGATAATCCCTTTATGGCGGGGGCATTTCATGGTGTGACCGAAAGCGACAGGATTATCAATGTGGGTGTCAGCGGTCCGGGAGTAGTGAAAACAGCCCTTAGCAAGGTACGCGGAGAAAATTTCGAAGTTTTGTGTGAAACCATTAAAAAAACAGCCTTCAAGGTGACTAGGGTAGGGCAGCTGGTGGCGCAGGAAGCTTCCAAGAGGTTGGGAGTCCCTTTCGGGATCGTGGATTTATCTTTGGCACCCACACCGGCGATTGGGGACAGTGTGGCGGATATTTTATGTGAAATCGGTTTGGAATATGCGGGAGCACCGGGAACAACGGCAGCGCTTGCTTTGTTAAACGACCAGGTAAAGAAAGGCGGGGTTATGGCTTCTTCTTATGTGGGAGGGTTAAGCGGTGCTTTTATTCCGGTCAGCGAGGACCAGGGGATGATCGATGCGGTATCGGCCGGAGCCCTGACTTTAGAAAAGCTGGAGGCGATGACTTGCGTATGTTCGGTAGGCCTGGATATGATTGCCATTCCAGGAGATACAAAGGCGGCCACCATTTCCGGCATTATAGCGGATGAAATGGCGATTGGGATGGTAAACCAGAAGACTACTGCGGTAAGAATCATTCCCGTGGTAGGGAAATCAGTAGGGGAAAGTGTAGAATTTGGCGGTTTGCTGGGGCATGCGCCGATTATGCCCGTCAATCAGTTTTCCTGCGATGCATTTGTGAACAGGGGCGGAAGGATTCCGGCGCCTATTCATAGTTTTAAGAATTGACATATGAATGTAATAGATTTGGAACTCCTGTCTTCCGATAATATTTGCGGGCGGGGGTTCTTAGCTTTATTCGATTCAGAAATTATTAAGAAATGTTTGATTGTGCTGTGAGCCGGTCTGTGATATGATTCAATATATAGTGGCAATATTATGCACTATTGTACAATGTATTGTAAAATAGGGGCTCAGTGAGAATGAGGATTCGTTGCGCCAATTGGAAATGCGGCAATATGGCATTCTTTTATCCGGATTTGCGTCACAGCGAAGCTGTGACAGGGAGGTTAATGTGGAAAGGGCATGGTTATTAAAATGAAAAAGATGAATTGGAGAAAAATAGTTTGCACGGTTTTAATGGGGGCTTTTGTGTTGCAGGCAGCAGGCTGCGGGGGCTCAGGGGCGGAAAATACAACATCGAAGAAAGAGTATGTATATGTGCCGGAATATCAAAAACTGAACATAGGAGATGGGGTGGACCAGGTTTTCGTAAAGGGGGATATGCTTTACGGTAAGACAGGGGCCTATGATGAGGAGACGGAAAGCTATAAGGAATATCTGGTGAAATTGAAAATCGGTGAGGATACACCGGAAATGATTCCTCTGGATTTTGGGGAAAACAGCAGTTTGCAGCGGATAGGTATGGATGGGGAAGGGAATCTCTATGCTATATTAAGTACGTTTGTATATGAAGATGCAGCCGGAGAAGCCGATGCCGAAACCGCTGATGGAGATGCAGCAGAGGGCGAAGCCGGTGCAGAGGCTGCTGATGGCGAAGAGACAGAAGGGGAGGCCGGTGCCGAAACCGCCGATGGCGAAGACGCAGAAGGGGAGGCCGGTGCCGAAACCGCCGATGGCGAAGACACAGAAGGAGAGGCCGATACAGAAACTGCTGATAGCGGGGAAGCGGACGGAGAAACCGGTGCGGAAGCGGCAACTGGTATCGAAGCCGGCAAAGATACAGGAGACGATAGTACAAAAAAATCTTATGAGGTGGTAGAGGAAGGCGGAAGCCGTTCTTATGCAGTAACTTCTACAAGAAGTTCATCATCTTTTGCTGTCGGCGAGGAATGGGCAGAGCCCTCTTCCCAGATTATGGA
>BLLT01000435.1 GCA_011958945.1 Lachnospiraceae bacterium
TCGGCTTTATGACCGCCCTGCCGACAACTGCGGATTTTATAACCTATGAATCGGTGTATCTTCCCAAAAACCACTTTATAAAGGAAGAATCCCTCCCTACAGATGAGTATTTTTCTTATTTTTACCCTTTTGACAAGCCGGATTTCAGAAAGAACGGCGTAGAATCAGGCTGGTCTGTAACTGACCGTGAGGGTATTGCGATCACGATGGCTATGGGAAATGCGCCGCAGGCTGTGGCAATGGAATTGCAGAAGGAATATGCGGAAAGATATGACTGGCTTGTAAAGGAATTTACCGACTGGGCGTTTACCTTTATGACAAGTTTCCTTTATTACATGGATTATGATACGATTGACGAACAGACACGCAGCCTGTACCGTCACGGCATTTCCGCTTTCGGCGGCATATCCCCGACTTACCGGATCGCGCTTGAAAAGGATTCGCCCGTTATCGTATGGAATTTCCATTCACTGCTAATCATGGTGCAGATGTGCTTCTCATTCATGCTCACGGACAAGGACAGTGATATGCGCATGTGCAAACACTGTAAAAAAGCCTTTGTCGCAAGCAGGAAGGGGAATGAATTTTGCAGCCAGAAGTGCAAGAACCAGTTTAATGTCTACAAATCAAGGGAAAAGAAGAAAGGAAACAAAAGAGATGATTGAAAACAGGAATGTAAATATCATAACCGATGCGGACGGTAAAAAGCTGGTCTTGATTAACGATATCCGTTTCAAGGCAAAAGTGCGGGATGACTGGACGGCTGTCGAAGAATACCTGAAAGCGTATATCGGGGATTTTTACGAAATTGAGGAAACTTCTGAAAAAATATATATTTCGGCAGATTTTCCCGATGAATACGCAAGTTCAGAAAGCCGTATCGCCTTAAAAGGCGCTGTCGCAAGGGCTAAGGCAAATGCTTCACAGGCTGTTCCTGAACTTATAAGAATAGCCACCAATCCAAAACATGAGGCAAACCGGAAAGAAAAACACAAAACAGATGCGGTATATGGATGGTATCGCTACAACATCAGATTTGCATTGCCCGTATATGATGACAAAACAGGGAAAATAGCAAGACATAATATTTATTCAGCAAGTATGCTTGTCCGTCATGCGAATGATGGCAGGAAGTATCTGTATGATATTCTGGCAATAAAAAAAGAAACGAGCAGCCCGCTTGAGTGAAAACACTGTACGGTAAAAACCCATTTCTTATTGTCAATAATAAGCCATTTTTCAATTCCTGTCAATCCCCAATTTTGATTTTTTCAGAATACCGCCATTGGCATTTTTAATGCAATGGGGGGAACTTTGTTCCCCCTTGACCGCTCCATAGCATGCTTCATCAATTTCCGCAAGATGCTCCCATAAGGTTTCTAACAAAATCATATACGAATAAACGCCTCCGTGATTCTCCTTCAAAAACCGCTGCCTCATTCTTCCATACTTTCCGATATGGTATTCCGTTGTATCCGAAAGTTTGAGGTCGGGAATCAGATAATCGCCTTCCCAATGGTAAGTAATTTCCATATACAACCGCCTTTCTTTGTACTAAACTGTCTACAGATACGAATAAAAAGTGTTATCACCCGCTACTTTCTTTCGCTTCCCGTTCCTTCGCCGACTCCTCCAGCCGAACCAGTGTCTCCAGCGTATGGAAGGCGAATTCTCCGTTTAACCGGGGTTCCCTCCCTTCCCTCAGCGCATCTGCCATATCCGCCACCCCTATGCCCCTGCAATTGCTTCTAGATCACCCCATTCTCCATATGAAGGATGTCTGCCAAATAAGTGGGAACTTCCACATTGATAACCTGACCGCGCAAAGGCTGGATGGATTCGTAAGCACAACCACAATTTCCACCTCATCCATGGAAAGAAGCTCCTCATTGGATTTACACACATGAGAAATATTATATTCCTCTGCCCTCTTTTCCGCATTCCGAAAATCCATATCGCCTATGGCATAAGCCAACGTATTTTCAAACAGGCAGTTCAAAGATTCCATGTGTTTTCCACTGATATTCCCACATCCGATGATACCGATTCTTACTTTTTTTTGCTGCCAGACAGGCGATAGAATACATCCTTTCCATCGGCAGGAAAAAAATAGCCCTTTTAAACGGGCCTTTAGAATATAAATATGCGAAAGAACGCTTAAGAGGTTTTACCAGCACTTTGGAAGAAAACGGTGTCCATGTAAATCAGGACTGGATTCGGCCACCATCAAGTTATTTTCCAACCACGAGCAGCCCGATGCCATATTCGCAGTTTCTGACGTCCTGGCTACGGGTGCTATCCGCGCCGTTAATTATGTGGGGAAAAATGTGCCTAAAGATGTAGTTGTTGTAGGATTCGATAACATAGCCCTCTCCACCATGATGATTCCCTCCATCACTACCGTAAACCAGCCCTCCTTCCAGATGGGATACCTGGCCAACGAGTTTCTATTTGAAAAACTCCAAAATCCCCTTACGGAGACAAAACGGATGCTGTTGGATACGGAATTGATTATTCGGGAATCCAGTATGGTAAACAACATTTAATCAGCCTCCCATATATCCAGCCGCTCCAAATGCACTGTATACATCTTTCATCAGCAGTTCTTAAAAAGCATCATAGCTATACCCAATTCTCTTGCCGACTTCACCAAACAGCGGTATAATACCTATGTTTATTTGAGATACTGAAAAGCAATATTGCAAAAGCCGCCAAAAGGGAAATGAAAGTTTGCAGGCTATGGAAAAGGCATGGTTAGTGTGAAAAATAGATTTTTCACACGGC
>BLLT01000436.1 GCA_011958945.1 Lachnospiraceae bacterium
CCCCGTTGCTTGCAGCGGGGTCTTTGATTCATTGTGAGTAATAAAAAAGTAGATTATATCAAGCCGATGGAAAATTATCGGCGCAGATACTGCAACTAATTTGCTGCTAAAAACTTCGGGAAGAGTTCGAGTGACAGACAGAACGCCGGAAATGCTGATAAATGGGCATTTTCGGCGTTGCGTTATGGCGTTTGGGAAGGGCAGCAGATTGAAAAGCCGGATGATATTATACAAGAAGTGTCAGCAGCAGCAATTTGCTCATATACCACCACCTGCCTTTTAATGACTGTTCATCATAATCATTGTTAGTTTGTTTGTAATATCAATAGGCATTATTTTGGAGAAAAAAACGAGAAGTTTATTATATATCCCCGGAATAATTAAACGTTTTCCTTTTATTATTTTAGGGTAAGCTATTTTAACAACTTTATCGGGTTTCATTACGGCAAATTTGAAAAGTAAGGTTTGTTCTATATTTGCTTTTCGTGCAAATTCGGTTTCCGTTGCTCCGGGACAAAGCAAAGTGATTTCTATTCCTGTATGTTTGTACTCGCCATAAAGGGCATTTGAAAAAGACATAATATATGCTTTTGTTGCGGAATAAACTGCGTCAGAGGGGGAGGGGATGAAAGAACCCGTTGAACCGATATTCAGTATGTGCCCGTAATTATTCTTTTCCATAATTGCCAAAATACGTTTTGTAAGTTGAGTAATAAAACGTATATGCAAGTCAATCATTTTTATTTCTTTGTTTATATCTGTTTGGGAAAATAAGCCGCACTCATTGAAACCTGCATTGTTGACAAGGAAATCAATCGGTATATTCCAATTGTCTATTTGCTCCATAACCAAATCTGCGGCATCTTCTTTTGTCAGATCATATGCAACAAAATTTACGGTCACATGATACTGATTCTGTAAATATAACTGCTGTTGTTTCAATTTATGCATATCTCTTGATACAAGTATGATGTTATTTCCCATACTGGCAAATTTTTCGGCAAACGCTTTTCCAAATCCGCTTGTTGTTCCTGTGATTAAAACATTTTCCATTTCTTTTCTCCGTCTGTGCTTGAAATAGCCTGCATGTGATTACTATGGGTCTGTATATATTCTGCTTTTACCTTATCAATGGTTTTTCCGCCAATGCCAAAGTTTTTGTCTGGCATTTCATTTATGGTTGTTACAAAAAATTCCTGTGGTATTTTCATGATTTCAGAAGATATTGCTGTTAATTGCTTTATCAGTTCCTCTTTTTGCGTATCTGATAAAACGCCGCTTTCTACTGTGATATAAGGCATTTCTTATTTCCTCCTGTTTTTCCCCTTTATTTTTCTCCATGATTAAATAACTTCCATTCTTCGCTATATGACATTTCTTTATAGGAAGAACTCGTTAAAAGTTTTTCGTAGAATGATAACTTTTTTTGTGTCAGGTCAAATGCGTTTTGCAAATGAGTTATTTGTTTTTTAATATCCTCCATATGATTTTGCACCATAACAAAACGCTGTTCAAGGGTTTCCCCGCCCTGTATTAACAGTAAAACATAATCCTTAATGGAATGGATGGGTATATTTGCCATACGCATGCACTGTATCATTTTTATCCATTCAATGTCCTCGTCTGTATATTGCCTGTATTTTTGGCTGTTTCTAGCTATTTGTGGCAATAATTTTTCTTTTTCATAATATCTTAAAGTTGCTGTTGATAACCCGGTTATTTTGGCTGCTTCCTTTGCTGAATACATATAAATCCGCCTTTCTGTTTCATCATAAACTATGAAGCGCACTTCAAGTCAATAAAAAATTATATCATAATGCACAGAAAAGGATATAAGGAGTATGTATGTGAAAAAAGAAACTTGTTATCTTAAGGATTTTGGATATGAAAGACCTGAAACGCTTGCTTGTACCAATTACGCATAAAATGTTGACAAGTCAATGAAAAGAGTTGGAGAAAGATGGACTCATTATTTGTAAGGAATATCCACAAGTTCCTCCAAAGGTCGAATACTATATGTCCGAAATGGAAAAAGTGTTGATTTTAAAGCGTTTGCAGTAAATGAAAAACGATACCCATGCAAAAATGGTATCAATCTGGACACGCAATATGGTGGCATACTGCACTTATGACAGTTGGGACATCAAACAATTTTCAAAAACAAAATCATCTTATATGCATATAATTTATTATACTCTTCAGAAATCCAAATATGATACATTTTTCGGAGAGGTTACAAAAGATATAATAAATGTATCATCACTCAATACCGAATATAAATGAGGTGGTTTCAATTGAATAATTTTAATACGAATTGGATGTTTAATCCGCCGAATCTGTTTGGAATGAGAAGGAATTTCAACAGAAATTATAATCAAAACACAGTTCAGCCTTCATGCAACTGTATATCTAAGGGAAACACGGCTGTAGCAGTTCCTTCTCAGCATATAAACACTAACGAATCGAAAGTAGATGATTCTTCTTGCTGTTGTGAATCTGGGCCAATGGAGTTAGTAGAAGAGCTGGAGCTGCCATGCTGCCCCAGGGAATGTGCAGAACCCATCCGAGAGAGACCAATAGGAGAGTCAGAACCGTCATGCTGTCCTGTGAAATGTGGGGAGTCAGAACCGCTATGCTGTCCTGTGAAATGTGGGGAGCCAGAACCGCCATGCTGTTTTGTGAAATGCGGGGAGCGTGGTCCGCAAGGCCCAAGAGGAGAGCCAGGTCCGCCTGGTTGTCCAGGTGAAAGAGGGGAGACTGGACC
>BLLT01000437.1 GCA_011958945.1 Lachnospiraceae bacterium
GTGCGGCAGTACGGACAGGGGTGCCGTCACCGGCAAGGGCCAGGTGCCGGGGATTAACCAGCCCCCTGTGGATGGACTGGTCCAGGAACTGCTGCTGATAAAGCCGGAAAATGAGGAAAAAGGGATTCCCAGGCTTTAAATGCCAGTGTTCCAGTAGGGGAAGAAGTTTTGAAGCAGTGCTGGAAGAATCGCAGGGAGTCTTCTCGCCTTTCTTCTTCCCCCTGGGGGTTTTCTTCATTTTAGGGAACCGGTCTTTGGGGGAAAGGTTGTTGGAGTCATCCTGCCAGATGCGGGAAAAGAAATCATAAAAAGTCCCGACACCAGGGGTATCGCCAAAAGGGAACCCGCTGAGGATGGCATAAAGGGGAGTTTCCTTAAGCATGCGGCACCAGACAGTGATGGAAGTAACTTTCAGTTTCAAAGCAAGCAGGTAGGAGCGCAGCATGCAGGAAGGGAGCCTTGGTCCCGGGCCAAAAACAGAATAGCATTCCTGCATGACAGAATCCGTCTTGGAAAGATCGAGAAACCAGAACTGCACGATATAATCCCAAGTGCTTTTGGGAAGCACAAAGGGATCCGGGTAAAATTTAAGGAACTGGGATACGAAAGTATCCTGATAGGCGGCATGACCGCCGGGGTTACAAGGTAACATTAAAAATCGCCTCCAATCAAAAAATGTACTTATTGATCAAGGGCGCGAAGCGCCGCATTTTTTGACTGGTTTGTCAAGTGTTTTTGAGAAAAAAGTGGGTGATTTTTGAAAAATAGGTTCTGAAAGCCCCGTGAAATAAGGGCTGAAGATTCCGAGAAGTTATAGGCATAAAAGGGAGGATTTTTATGAAAACATTTGCAATGAGAAAGTACAGGCATGCCGTGCCATTAATCATCTATGGCATTATTTACTTAACCTGGTTCCTTTATCTGGAGCGGAAAGTTACGAAAGACTACTGGGTCATCCATGTCGCCTTAGATGATTATATCCCCTTTTGGGAAGGCTTTGTTATCCCATACTTTTTATGGTTTCTTTATGTCTCCGCAGCAGTGGTTTATCTCTTCTTTAAGGACAAAGACGATTATTACAGGACATGTATCTTTTTATTTACCGGGATGACTATTTTCCTGACTATCTCCACCTTATTCCCTAACGGCCATCATCTCAGGCCTGCGGTGTTACCCAGGGATAATATTTTCACTATGATGGTATCCCACCTATACAAAGCAGATACCCCTACCAACCTATGGCCCAGCATACATGTATATAATTCCCTAGGCGCACACTTTGCCATTATGAAAAACAATAAGCTTTCCGGAAAACGGCCGGTACGGGTTCTTTCTCTCCTGCTTTGTATTTCCATCATATTGTCCACTATGTTTATCAAACAGCATTCCGTATTCGATGTGGTCACCGCCTTTATTATGGCCGCCGTCATGTATGGCATCGTCTATAAATATGATATTCTGACAATGCACAGGCTAAAGGCGATACGTAAAAAAGCGGCTCCTCAGATATAATCAAGTACCCCGCTGCAGGCAGCCACTTGGCTCATTGCCCGCAGGAATAAAAACCAAGGCGTAACAGGGAAGCCGAAAGGCCAAGCTGTTACGTCATATCAGTTAAATTTGAAAAACCTCTGACAAATCCGATATCCTTCGATAGAAATTTTTCTGCCTCCTTTTCCCGGCAGATTCATGGAATTTCCGAGGATACCGTATCGAAGCCTCACATAAAGCCCCTTATCTTTCTGCTTAATATAATTCCACAATTCCTTCTTTTTCTCCAACTGCTCTTCCGTTCCGCCCCGGATTAAAAGGATGGAGGAAACGGTAGTTATAATTTCCAGATACTTTGTCATATAGTTACGCATCTTACGGCTGCCCTTCAGCCTCTGTTTATTTTCTACCATATAATCAACCATCATCTTGTTCACCTTAATCTGCTGGTCGATTCTGGATATCATGATGCTTTCATTTACGGACTGCCCTTCCCTCCCAATATAATAACGGTAAAAGTTCACATCCAGATAATACATATTTCTAACGTTAATTAAAGGTTCAAACACGAAGAGGTTATCCACGTAAAATGTATTTTCCGGCAATTTCAGCCCGCATTCCTGCAGCAATTTCGTCCTGAATATTACAGAGTGCATCAAGATATACTGGCCTTTGTGAAAATGCCTGACCTGTTTCCATGTGAAAATTTCGTTTTTGGGCAATGCATGGCCATAGCGCATCACCTTCTTCTTTTTCTCCCCCTGCTTTTCATAAACAAAATTGCTAATCAGCATATCCAGCACTTTTTCCCCTCCGGCCATCTCTTTTAGAAGCTGCAGGATTTTCCGGTATTCGCTTTCTTTTACCCAGTCATCGCTGTCCACCACCTTGAAAAACAGCCCTGTGGCATTTTCCATCCCTGCATTGACCGCAGACCCGTGCCCGCCGTTTTCCTTATGGATGACCTTCACAATAGAAGGGTATTTTTCCGCATATCTGTCCGCAATTTCCGCTGTTTTATCCTTAGAGCCATCATCTACGATAATAAGTTCCACATCCTCCCCGCCGGTAAGCAGGGAATCCATACATTTTTCCATATAATCTTCCGAATTATAGCACGGTATTGTCACTGTCAATAATTTCATTTTTTACTCCATTTCTGCGCTGCCTTTTGCGCATATCAAGTTTGTGGATGCCGCACAGACACAAACTTGGGATTGAAAATTTTCAATTTTCAATCTTTACTCCATTTCTG
>BLLT01000438.1 GCA_011958945.1 Lachnospiraceae bacterium
GCTCCTGTCGCCCCTGTTGCCCCGGTTGCTCCATCGGCTCCTGTCGCCCCTGTTGCTCCGGTCGCTCCATCGGCACCCGTCGCTCCCGTTGGGCCGGTTGCCCCATCGGCTCCGGTCGCCCCTGTTGGGCCGGTTGCTCCGGTTGGGCCGGTTGCTCCTGTCGCCCCTGTTGCTCCGGTTGCCCCATCGGTTCCTGTCGCCCCTGTTGCTCCGGTTGCCCCATCGGCTCCGGTTGCCCCTGTTGCTCCGGTTGCCCCATCGGCTCCGGTCGCCCCTGTTGGGCCGGTTGCCCCATCGGCTCCCGTCGCCCCTGTTGGGCCGGTTGCCCCCGTTGGGCCATCATCTCCCTGACATCCTTTCGGACCCTGGATTCCAATCGGGCCAGTTACACCCTGAATACCTTGTGGACCAGTTACGCCTTGCGGCCCCATAGGGCCAGTTGGACCGGTTGAACCGGTTGGACCTGGAATACCTCTTGGCCCCTGAAGCCCGATATCTCCCTGTGGGCCCACTGGTCCCGCTGGTCCTGTTGGTCCTGCCGGCCCCTGTGGCCCCATATCTCCTTTAGGGCCTTCACACCCTGGATCACCTTTCGGTCCAATATCACCACGAACACCCTGGACACCCTGAATCCCCTGCGGCCCAGCGTAACCTCTTGGGCCTGCATATCCCCTTGGCCCTGTGTTTCCAGTAGGTCCTACCGGCCCTGTATTTCCTCTGGGGCCTCTCGCCCCTGGAGCACCGGGAATACCCTGTGGGCCCATAGGCCCCTGATCTCCTCTATCCCCCTTTGGACCAGGACAGCCGGTATCACCTTTGATACCCTGCGGGCCCATAGGCCCCTGATCTCCCTTAGGCCCTGCAGGCCCTCGTTCACAACAAGAAGGACGGCATTGATTTTGACAGTTGCTATACATATTATTATCCACTAAAACCATATCCTTTCTATATTATCTGAAATATACTTAAAAAGTACAATTTTCTACAAATATTTTATGTTAATCTATAATATTTGTTACATTTTCAAAAAAATAGAACGTGGCTAAAACACGCTCTAGGAAATCTGCAAACTATCGAAATACTGTTTGTTATAAAGATATGCTTTGGAATAGGGCTTACAAGCCCCTGCTCTTTCATTGTATTCTTTTGCCTTCTTTTTGTCTCCTATTTTGTCAAAACATACACACAACTGTAAAGAAGGGATATAATCATAGCAATCTGGCAGCACAAACCCACTTGAATATTCATTTTTGGGTCTGCTCAGTGCAGTTTCATACCAATAAGCGGCAACATGATAATTCCCATGCTCTAAAAAATATTTCCCGATTTCGCAACACAGTTCAGCTCTCGGCAAATCAAAGCTCATACTGCGCAAAAGAGTGTTTAATGCAGATTGTTCTTGCCCCAGACAGTAATAACATTTGGCACAGGTAGAACATGCTTCTATTTTATTTTCGATCCATCCTTCTGCTGAGAACAAGAATTGTTCCAACACCGAAACTGCCTCTTCGTATTGTTTATGATAATATAACTCCCGCCCATAATAATATTGCTGCCGTGGATCCAAAAGTTTTCCTTCTGCCAGCATCTTCTGGTATATATTCAGATTCCGATCGGGATCTCCGGCATTTATTTTTTTGTGACTAATCGCAATATCGGAATAAACAATATTACCGCTTGGAGGAATTACTTCATGAACTGCACCGAGCCAGCGGTATTGAGAACAGTTTCTAATCCATCTTTCCCTGAAATAAGAAAAACAAGGTTTACCAGCTTCATCAAAAGAAGTATTATATTTCATCATTACAATATCAGCATCCGATGACAAAGTCTGCTTTAACTGCAAAAATTTATCTTTTTCCGTTTCTTCTAGAATATCATCGGCATCCATCCACATACAATAATCCATAGACGCCTTGGAAAAAGAATAATTTCTGGCATCAGAAAAATCATCTTTCCATAGATACGAATATACCTTTGATGTATAACCGGACACTATTTCTACTGTCCGGTCCACCGAGCCGGTATCCACAATAATAATTTCCTCTACAAGTTCTGCTATACTGTCAAGGCAGCGTGCAATATGCATCTCCTCATTTTTGACGATCATACAAAGACTTATTGTTGGCATATTGGTTTCTCCCTTCTTTGAATTATTGCCTGCCAAGCTTTTCTATGCTCAGATTCATATTGATTTTAGAAACACCTGCTGAAGAATCCCACGTAAAGAACAATGTGGACTCACTGGGTATTTCGATAATAAAATATCTTGATATTATAATCATTTCCTTCCGTTTTCCCGTCTCTGCATATGTGCTGTAGAACGTCTGTACACAGTCATTAAATATGGGGGTAAGCTTTACAAAACCACGCCTTTTCATTATCGTGGATAAATAATAATAGATAGCATAGCATCCGGGAGTCAGCAATACAGAATAGTCATTGCAAAGAGAGATATTTTGGGTTATATCTGGTATATCTATTTTAAGCGGCAGGCTGGCATTTTCCGGCAAGATAATTTCCTGTCCTATAAATGATGCAAATATACTGTTTTGCGGATAGCCAGGAGGCCCCGCTGGACCACGTGCACCAAGTTCTCCTCTTGGACCCTGTGGGCCTGTTGGACCCTGTGGCCCTTGCGGTCCTGTGACCCCTTGAGGACCAGTCTCCCCTCTTTCACCTGGACAACCAGGCGGACCCGGCTCTCCTCTTGAGCCCTGCGGTCCAGTCTCCCC
>BLLT01000439.1 GCA_011958945.1 Lachnospiraceae bacterium
AGGGAAGCCGAAGGCTGAACTGTTACACCGTTTTTTCAGTTTGTCTTTTTGTATATTGACTTTTATGTTGTGGAAAACTATCATTATAAATATGAAGGGGATGGAAAATTTAAAGGCCAAGCAGAAATGAGGAGAAAAGTGCAAGGTATGAAAAGAAGAAAATGGGCAAGGCGGCGGAAAAAGATGATGAAGCCATTGATAAAAATCGTTCGGGAAAAGCAAAAAACAATAAGGGTGAAGGAAAGGGTACACAGGAAAGCGGTAAAGAACCGCAGGAAAAAGATAGAGAAGAGGGTCAACGGGTTGCTTACCATAGGTTGGTTTTTGGTTTGTTTGGGGGCGGCATTTTGGGAAGCCAAGAAAGCGGGTCAAAGCTTATGAAATCGAAGGAAAATGCCGGGAGGAGCAGCACCGATGGCTGCCCCTCCCAGTTGAAATTCAAGAAATCACATAAATATATCTTCGTATATAATGGATTGTGCATATTTAGTTCCAATATAGCTTCTTCCCCGCATTAATCCAAATTTAGCTGATTCTTCAGCATATGTTCTGTAATAAAATACAAGACAGCGCTGAATATAAGTGTAGTGACGATGGAAACCAGCATAGATGGGATGATGATATCGCCCAGACGGCTGTAATTATAGTAGCTTATCCCGAAGGCATATCCAAACATTCCGCCGGAGAACGGGGAGGAATGGCTGACAATGGAGTTAATAATCTGGAAGATTACATATTCCCCTATATACCAGAGGAAGGCACCTGCTATTTTATGCCTGGTGAAAAGTTGGCCTAAAGCGATGGCAGCATACATCTTCAAGATGGAAAAGGCAGTAGACAATACGCTCTGTATAATGAGCAAAAGAAGAAAAAGGGAGAAACCGATTCCCATTTCTTCCCGGAATATCTCCAGAAAATCCGGCAGTTCCTGCATAAAATCGGCCCAAAAATTCGAAGAGAAGGAATAAAGCGCAGTATAGGTCAGAGAAAGCACGCTAAGGCTCACTACTATGCCGGTGAGCATAGTCCATATGATGCTGGTAAAAAGCTTGGAGAGCACAATCTGCCTCGCTGTTACAGGCAAGGTGTTCGTCAAGTATCCTTCATCGGTGTAAATATTCTTATAGTAGCGCACTGCCACATAGACGGTGACCGCGATGGAGCAGGCGACAATGGCCATGATGTAAAAGAAGATGGCCAGCCCGAGCAGAATATCGATTCCCCAAACGTCCAGTTCCCAGAAAGGGGAAGCCAGAGAAATAATCCCTACAATAGTTACAATGACGAGAAATACATTGATGGCGGTAGGAACCTTCCAAAAGAAAATCCATTCATATTTAAATAATTTCTTTAACATGCGAATACCCCCCTAAAATAAGCGTCTACGGATTGGCCGTATTGTTCCCTGATTTGGTCAACCGGCATATGGGTCAACAATTGCCCATCGCGGATAAAGATAACTTCGTCCAGTATGTTTTCGATATCCGAAATCAAGTGAGTGGACAGAATGATGCTGGCATTTTCATTATAATTGTTGATAATTGTCTTTAAAATATAATCCCTGGCCGCCGGGTCAACCCCTGCGATGGGCTCATCTAAAATGAACAAGTCCGCATTCCGGCTCATCACCAAGATAAGCTGTACCTTTTCCTTGGTTCCTTTGGAGAGGGTTTTTAACTGTGCGGTAAAAGGAATATTTAAGGAACTCAGCATGGAAAATGCCCTATCCCTGTTAAAATCCTCATAAAAATCCTGGAAAAAGTCCACAAGGTCACATACCTTCATCCCGCTTTGCAGATAAGTCCGCTCCGGCAGATAGGCGATCCGCGCTTTGGTGGCCGGCCCGGGCGGGCAGCCGTTAATTAAAATGCTTCCGGCAGTGGGAGTGAGCAGACCGTTTATCATTTTGATTAAAGTGGTTTTCCCGCTGCCGTTAGGCCCGAGAAGCCCGATAATCCGACCGCGGGGGATTATGAGATTCAAATTATTCACGGCCATGGTATTGCCGTATACTTTTGTCAGCCCTCTTATTTCTGCTAATGCTTCCATTATTCCGCTCCTTTCGGTAAATTGGGTGAAGAACTGGCTTCACCTGATAATTTTTCCGCAGTTTCTTTTACAAGTGCTAAAATTTCTTCTGCGGAATACCCTAATTCCTTCATTGTCCGGAAAAAATTTTGAATATGTTCTTCTGCAAGGTGTGTTTGTGTTTTATGAATCAATTCTCTATCCTCCGTTACGATGCGCCCGCTGGTTCGCTGGGTGACGATTAAACAGTTACGCTCTAATTCCGCAAGGGCTTTTTGCATAGTGTTTGGATTCACGCTTGCTTCCGCGGCTAATTCCCTGACACTGGGAAGCCGGTCTCCGGCTTTGTATCGGCCGGAAATAATTTGGAGTTGTATAATTTCTACCAGCTGGGAATAAATGGGTTTATCTGCACTTAAATTCCACGCCATGACATCCTTCCTTTCCTTTTATTAATAATTTGTACTACTGTATTATTTAATTAATACAATATAACATAAGGAAGGATTTGTCAAGTATTAATTTAATAAAATTGATTTTGGCAAGAATGCCCGCAATGGTTGCAGAAAGTGGATTATTGATGGTATAATTCTAAGGTATTGCATAGTGGATAGAGAAAGGTATAGCCATTAGTGTGAAAGAAATGAAGTTTTACTAAGTCATTTCTTTCGGATTTGAGTCAT
>BLLT01000440.1 GCA_011958945.1 Lachnospiraceae bacterium
AGGGAAGCCGAAAGGCCGAACTGTTACAAAACAAAGGCTTTCAAGATTGTGCCGATGGCCCAAAGCTTGTAGGTTACGGAAAGGGCATGCTATTTTCATGAAGAGTGGGAAAAGGAATAACAAGCCGAAAGGAAATAAAAAGAAAAAACGGATAAAATCCAACCGCAATCGCCTTCAAAAGTCAGTGATGGGAGGATTTTACGGGGTAGCAGCCATACTTACGGCTGTGGTTCTTTTACATCATAATCCTTTGGCGGATCAGGTGACGGAAGTAATGAAAAAGGTGATGGCGTGCCTGCTCATCGCTTTTACCAGTGTGATTTTCGGTATATTTTTTGACAGGCTTATGGTTCTTCCGAAAGAACTGTATCAAAGCAGACGTCTCATCTGGAAGCTGGCCAAAAATGATTTTAAAAAACGTTATGCGGGTTCCTATCTGGGTATGGTATGGGCATTTGTACAGCCGGTAGTGACGGTGGTGATGTATTGGATTGTTTTTGACAGGGTATTTGATACGAGAAGCCAGCTGGTGGCAGGAGGAATAGAGGTTCCCTATGTGCTGTACCTGACGGCGGGGCTGGTACCCTGGTTTTATTTTACCGAGGCACTGACCAATGGAACTACAGCGCTGTTAGAATACAATTATTTGGTAAAAAAAGTGGTTTTTAAAATAAGCATTTTGCCTATAATAAAAGTAATAGCGGCTACCTTTATCCATATTTTCTTTGTGTGCGTATTGTTTGTGATTGCGATTGCATACGGCTATTACCCCAGCATTTATACGCTCCAGATTTTTTATTACAGTTTTTGCGAATTCGTGCTGGTGCTGGCAATAAGTTATGTGACCTGTGCGGTAGTCGTATTTTTTAAGGATTTGCAGCAGATTATCAGCATTGCCCTGCAGATTGGCATGTGGGCTACGCCGATTCTTTGGGATATTTCCGTTTTGTCGGATCAGATGAAGCCTTTCTTTAAGCTGAATCCCATGGTATATATTGTGAATGGATACCGTAGTGCGATTTATGAACAGGAATGGTTTTTTGAGCATTTTTATTCGTCCACATATTTCTGGATTTTTACGGTGACACTGTTTTGTGTCGGTTCGCTGATATTTAAACGGCTAAAGGTACATTTTGCGGATGTTTTATGATTTATTGGGGCAAAAGCCTCGGCCAGGGCGCAAACGCCATTTGCAAATACCTGGCATATTGTGCAAAGCACATTTTGCCGGAAGCTTTCCGTGACCGATCATTAGGAAATATACAATAGCAGGAGACGCACAGGATGGGCAAGAGAAAAGTTGCGATTAAAGTGAAGGAACTGGATAAAGTATATAAATTGTATGATAAGCCTTCGGACAGGATGAAGGAGGCACTGGGGTTTTCCAAAAAGAAAAAGTATAAAGAACACCATGCCCTAAGCAAGGTGAATCTGACCGTTTACCAAGGGGAGACGGTGGGGATTATCGGAACCAACGGCTCAGGCAAGTCTACGATTTTAAAGATTATTACGGGAGTTTTGAACCCTTCTGCCGGGAAAGTGACTGTCAATGGCAGGATTTCTGCGCTGCTGGAACTGGGGGCCGGGTTTAACCAGGAGTATAACGGGATTGAAAACATATATCTAAACGGAACAATGATTGGCTTTTCGGAAAAAGAAATTGATGAAAAGATGGACGCTATCCTGGGGTTTGCGGATATCGGGGATTATGTTTACCAGCCGGTAAAAACTTATTCCAGCGGGATGTTCGTCCGCCTTGCCTTTGCGGTAGCCATTAATATTGAGCCGGAAATTTTGATTGTGGACGAGGCCCTTTCCGTGGGGGATGTTTTTTTTCAGGCAAAATGTTACCACAAATTCGAAGAATTCAAAAAAATGGGAAAGACTATTTTGTTTGTCAGCCATGATTTAAGCAGTATCAGCAAATACTGTGACCGGGTGATACTGCTGAATCAGGGGGTGAAGCTGGGGGAAGGCTCGCCCAAAGAGATGATTGACATATATAAGCGCGTGTTGGTAGGGCAGTATGAGCTTCATGACGAAGAAGAGGGAAACCTTTTAAACGATGGGGAAGTGACGGCTGCCGCTGCGGCGAAAGCGGGCGTAAATCCGGAACTGTTGGAATATGGAACCAATGCGGCGAAAATTGTAGAATATTATATAACGGACGACAAGGGAATACATACAACGGCTGTTATTAAGGGGCAGGAATTTACCATTCATATGAAAGTAGATTTTGCGGAGGATGTGCCTGCGCCTATTTTTGCTTTTACCATAAAAAATATAAAGGGAACGGAAATCACAGGAACCAATACTATGGTGGAAAAGGCTTTTTTGGAATCCGTGAAGGCGGGGGAGAAAAAGGAAGCGGTCTTCACCCAGAAGATGAGCCTGCAGGGCGGGGAATATTTGCTTTCCCTGGGAGTAACAGGATATGAAAGGGATAAGTTCCAGGTATACCACAGGCTCTACGATGTGCTGAACCTTACGGTGATATCGGACAAGGACACGGTAGGGTTTTATGATATGGGCACAGTGGCAGCAGTGGTGGATAGGTAGGGGGAACGAAGAAAACAGCATCACCCCGTACAGAGCCCCAGAGAATTTACGGACGCGAGCGGCCGGAAATTCTCTGCGAGAAGAAAGTGCTCTGGCAGGGGTGATGCGGAACTGGAATAAAAACAGCATCACCCCGTACAGAGCCCCAGAG
>BLLT01000441.1 GCA_011958945.1 Lachnospiraceae bacterium
GTTCTGGAAGATAAAACCGATGTTGCGGCTGTGGAAGATGGTGAGCTGTTCATCGTTTTTCTTTGCCAGTTCTTCGCCTCGGACGCTCACGGTTCGGATGGCGGGAGTGTCCAGCCTGCCCATCATGTGAAGCAGGGTAGATTTTCCGCTGCCGGAGATTCCCGCAACGGCCACAAATTCGCCCTCGTCCACGGAGAAGTTCACGCCGTCAGGGGCGCGGATGATGTTTGATTCTGTGCCGTAATACTTTTTCAGGTCAATCGTCTATAAAACGCTCATACTCAAAATTGCTTTCAAGGCTTTTTGCCTGTTGATAAGGGTATTGTAAAATCCAAATGTCCGTGAAATGTTACATCGGCCAAAAAATTTCATTGAAAATCGGGGTGAAATGTAACAACGCTCGGACATTTCAAAAAAATTTACAGCGGGCAGCCGGGAATGGCCGTTTCCCCAAAATGACATTGTGACAAGCCGATAACTTTGCTTTTCCATTTCTTCTATTTTTGCATTGATTTTCTCTGTTACATTTTCAACGGGAATTTCTTCGACTAATTCAGTCCAATACATCTTTACTACCTCCGTCAAGTGTATTTATCAGTTCTTGCACCTCATTAAAAAATCTACACAAATGAAACCCATCTGCCACAGCATGATGAATGTTCATCGTAAGCGGCATCATGTACCTGCCTTGTAACATTTCATATTCTCCCCAGGTAATGGCTGGTGCAAGAAATTTACCCTTATCAAAAACATGAACAGCCATAACGATAGAAAAGATGCCCTGAAATACAGCCTGACGGCAATTTTGCCATTATGTGTGATCGTGCCTGCATGTCTGATCTTTGAAAAGGAT
Source organism: Lachnospiraceae bacterium (assembly GCA_011958945.1). Taxonomy (GTDB): domain Bacteria; phylum Bacillota; class Clostridia; order Lachnospirales; family Lachnospiraceae; genus Kineothrix. The sequence goes on from BLLT01000441.1 coordinate 854, forward strand.
ATGGATTTGAATGGAGATTTTATGGATGCCATACAATGTTTAACGCTAATGATCGGTTTTGGAATATTCGGCTTTAGGAAAAGCATAGATGCAGGGAAGCGGCATGCTGCCAGACTGGAAAAGGCAGTCCTTGCTATTTTGTATATATTATTGACATTTATACTGGGAGTGGTTTTTATAGCTGTTATGAAGAAGATTCCGATATTGAAAAGACTGATATGATCTGCCATTAGCAAATAGAATAGAAGTCGTATGATATGATAGAATCCCTGTGCCGTTCACAGCATGGGGATTCTTTTATACAATAGGAAGATTCGTGAAGCACATCGTTATTTGACAGAACCCGGCTGTGCTTTCGGGTTTTCTGATCGGAAAGGAGGTTTTGAAAATGGTTTCTGGAAACAGATATACAGGTGGTAAGGGCAGTGAAGCAGAAGAAAATTTCACAGTACAGCTTACCAACCCCATGCTGTATGACAGGCTGTACATACTTTCGGCAGAATATTCCGTATCAGTGGAATACCTGGTCAACGAAGCTGTAAACAGGATGATCAGTGACGTTGACTTTGTAAGGAGTCTCCGGCACGGAAAGACAGAATCAAAATAGTCTTTCTAAACAGCATCTTTGTCGAAATAGGAAAAGATAGTACGCAAAACATTGATTGCCATCTGCTTGCGTTCCAGCGGCTGGCGGTCAGTGATCTGACGGAACTGCGCTATGATATTGGCGTCGCTGTCTGTCACGGAATCGGACAGCATGTAATCGACGGTCACGCCAAGCCTGTTGACAAGCCTCACAAGCGTATCTAATGTGAGGCTTCGTTCCCCTCGTTCGATAGCGCCCATATAAGTATCTGATATATCAATATCTTCTGCAAGCTGTGGTCGGCATTTTATGCTTTTCAGGGAATCGCCGTGGATACGTTGAAAGGCGAGTTTTCAATGGAAGTATTCAGGGCGGCGGTAGAGCGGTTTGTTTTTGGTCATATTCATATGTGGTTTCTTCAGATTTTGTGCGGATTTTATCTGCTGATTCCAGTAGCGAGACAGATCAGCGCCAAAAAAGAAACATTGCGGTATTACCTGATTCTGTGGATCATATTCCGGTTCCTGATACCGACTGTGACGGATGTTTCTGGCCTGACCACGTTTCAGGCGCGGATTGATAGTCTTGGGCTTGACATTCTGGTTGGAAATTTTGGTTATTTCCTACTGGGATATTATCTGAACACCACAGATATCAAGAGAGAAGCCAGATGGTGTATGTATGCGATGGGAGTCATCTCACTTTTCCTGACGCCATTCCTTATACTGCATGACTGTATAAAGTCTGGTACATATGTGGAGAGATGGTTTAGTCCAGGCTCCCTCAATGTCCTTATCATGAGCGCTGCCATCTTCCTTTGTTTTAAGTATTGCAGGGTATTTGACCATGTAAAAAGACCGGGGATATGGGAAAAGCTGTCGGGCTATACATTCTTTGTGTATATGTTCCATATGTTTGTGCTTGAAAAGCTGAACCTCATGGGTATCACAACTGTCTCATATCCGGCTGTTGTTTCCATTCCTGTAATGACGGCATTTATTTTCATAGTCAGCCTGATGGGGGCATTCGTGGCTGACCATGTACCGGTCGTAAGGAAAATAGTCATGCTTCATTCAAACTGATATTAGTAAAATCATACTTTGCTTTTTCGCGCTGATGGGTAAATAGATGCCAGAATCCCTTGTTGGGCGCAATACATATCCTGTTATGATGCACCATGTAGCGGTATTTATGCTGATAAAAGGGATTTTTTATTTGTGCAGTGTCCTGACTCCTTTATGTGCCGGATTTGACAGGGAGC
>BLLT01000442.1 GCA_011958945.1 Lachnospiraceae bacterium
TGCAGCAAGTGCAAAGTCCTGGGCTGAACCGTTACTGCATCAGCACAATTCATTATATCACATGTCACCAATTTTCAACAGAAAATTGATGACCTTCTTGTGCATCAGCACAATTCATTATATCATATGCAATCTTCTTTGTCTCTAATTATGTGCGTTATTTACACATGAACAGAGAAATACGGACAAATCCTTGGATTTGGAACTTAACCGATCCAGGATTTGTCCGCTTTCTGATTTTTTATCCTTTATTGAATCTATCGCAGTATACCATATTTAGCGGCATACTATATTTAACCGCTTACTCCATCCACCTTCACAATACATATCCGTGTTGCCTCCAGGCTGCTGCCCGAATAGCTTCCCCACACGTTTATGAACTGGCCTGTGGCCATATCGTCCGCCGTTGCCTCCGACAAATCGTATCTCGCTCCTCCTTCATAGATATTTTGCACCGCAAACAATGTATCTTCATCATATGTAACCGTGACTTTGTTAAAACCGGAATCATCGCCTTCAGCACCGGGAGCAACAACCATAATTGCCTCCGAGCCATCCTCCAATTCTTCCTCAACAGCTTCCACCACCGTAATCTGCCCTTCCGCTATTTCCTTGATATCCCCTTTCAAATCAGGGGCACTGTCCGGCCATGCATCAGTTTCCTTCCCTTCAGATGATTGAGCCGTTTCCTCACTCTCTGCCACTCCTCCGCCAGAATCCTTTCCCCCTTCATCTGCTGCCGGCTCCTGGACTGCATCCTCGCTTTTATCCCCTTCTTCCGAAATCGGTTCGCCTTCGATACCCTGCGGCACCTCCTGCCCCGCTTCCCCCTTTGCATCCCCGCAGGCGCATACCGCCAACCCCATGGCGGATACCATTCCTGTCAGCAACAACATTTTCTTCCATTTCCACGCTACTTTTTTCATTATTTTCCCTCTTTTCTGTGCAGTTTTTTGTTTTCTTACTGATTTTATCAACACTATCTCTAAGAAAACTCTAAAAAATATTAATAAATTATAAATAACAGGGATTTCAACATCCGAATCCTATGCAAGAAAAAAAGAGCCAGCCCAGCGGCCAACTCCCTTTCCCATAGTATTTTGATGTGGTTCTGTCAATCAAAGACCCCGCTGCAGTCGCCAAATGTTAGGCATGCCACTTGGCCCGTTGCCCGCAGGAATTAGCCCTTAACGCAGCCCTACATAAATATGAATTTCCGCATTTTCCATGCAGTCGTCCTGATACTCTTCGAAATCGCACCGGAAAGTTCTCGGCAAATCCATCTGCCAAATTTCCTGCCAAGCAGCCGCAACCGCCTGCACCATATCTCCATGGATGACAAATTTCGCGTACCGTCCGGCGGGAATCCGGCAAACGGCGAATCCTCCCCCCTGGGGCTCCTCTTTTGTCTCGCAGGCGGCCATTACCGTATAATCCGCTGTGGCATCCGCTGCATAATCGGTATATATCCCCAGCGCTTTCTCGTTCACTTTCCCAGGAATGGACTCATATATCCCTTCATGATAAAGCCGGTTCCACAGCCCTCCAATCACTGCCCCCATGTCGGGGGACAAATTATTCGTCCTCGCCGATACGCCTACCGCTATCTTTTCTTCCAATGTTACAATTTCATAATTCATAAATAAGACCATCCTTTCTTTTTTCTGGCCTTATTCTATCAAAGCAAACAAGACATCTGCATGTCATGTTCCCAACATTTCCTTTGTTTATACAATGCGTTCCTTTGACTTATACAATTTCCCGGGGAACACCAATCAATATCCGTATCATCTTCAAGAAAGCGTATTCGAATATTTTTTCCGGATTCCTTCCGCAAAATTCAGCACATCCTGCCGGAACTCCACCGGCTCTAAAAGCTCCGCCCCATCCCCGAAAGATGAAATCCAGCCTACAATGCTCGCCTTATCCATAAAGCCAAAAGAAAAGAGCAGCGTTCCGTCCGGCCTGGCTTCGAAACTCTCCGGGCCATATTCTTCCACCAGCCGCCATTTAAATTCCGGCTGGATTATTGCCTTCACCTGATATTGATACGGAAAAATCTTTTCCACCGAAAAATCCGGAAGCGGCACGGCACGTTTTTCAAACAGTTCCTCTGTATGCAGTTCCGTCATCCGCCCCAGTTTAAAGAGCCGGAAATCTTCCCTTTTCTCACACCATCCCCATAAATACCAGCCTGCCCACTGGAAAATCAGGTCATAGGGCTCTACAATGCGCTTTGACTCCCCTTTGGGCGAAAAATACATAAAAGAAACCTTGTGCCCTGATAAAATCGCATCGTGCAGCAATTCGATTTTCGGTGAAAGGGATGCTTTATACCAGGAAGAAAGGTCGATTAAAATATGGGTGTCCCCAGCCAATAGATTGGAAGCCCCCGCCGACAGCTTTTCCATCAGCTGGGCATAACGGTTCGTACCGCTGACGCTGTCCAGGCTTCGCAGCCCCGCCAAAATCGCCTGCATATCCGATGTGCTAAGCAGCGCACGGTCAATGTTATACCCTTCCATAATGGACACGCCGCCATTTTGCCCCTGCTCCGTCACCAAAGGAATGCCCGCCATGCACAAGGCTTCAATATCCCGGTTGATGGTGCGGCGGGAGACTTCAAATTTTTCCGCAAGATATGGAGCTGTCACTTTTTCCTTTTGCAGCAAAATAGACAATATCCCTAT
>BLLT01000443.1 GCA_011958945.1 Lachnospiraceae bacterium
GCCTTGTAACTTGTAAACTTACGCTAGTGAACCTTTTTATATGAATAAGTTCAAATCTAGTTTAGTGCACGCACCGCCCTAGTAAAAATCTTTAAGATTTTTGATCCATAAACAATATTCTGCTTGTTCTCACCGCTTGATCCTTCGCATAACTTTAAACATAACGCCGATATCCACTGGTTTTGCCAAATGCTCATTCATGCCGGCATCCTTTGCCATTGCGATATCCTCTTCAAACGCATTGGCGGAAAGTGCTATGATAGGCACGGTTTTTGCATCCGGCCGATCCAGTCCGCGAATCACTCTGGTTGCCTCATATCCGCTCATGACCGGCATCATCAGATCCATGAGTATACAATCAAAAGTACCTGGGTCAGATGCCGTAAACTCATCCACAGCGGCTTTTCCGTCATTTGTGGTTACAACCTGCGCCCCTGCCTGTTCCAGCATAAATTCCATGATTTCGCAGTTGATTTCATTATCCTCTACTAAAAGGACTTTCATCCCGGCGACATCATTGCGCACATTGCGTTCCTCATCCACAGGCCGCGTGCTCCATGCTTTATCTATTTGAAGAGGCAGGACCACCTGAAATACGGTTCCCTTGCCAACCTGGCTTTCCAGTTCAATGGTTCCTCCCATTTGGTCTACCAGTTTTTTCGCAATGGACATACCAAGCCCTACACCGCCATAGTGAGTCCTTGCACTTTGATGTTCCTGGGTAAATGGCTCGTAAATATGTTTTTTGAATTCCTTTCCAATACCAATTCCGGTATCTTCAATTACAAACTGATATTTTGCAATTCCGTTACGGTGAGAAATCTCTTTTACCTGAACAAACACAGAGCCATGAGGTATGTTATACTTAATGGCATTGTCAATGATATTCATCAAAATCTGCTTTAGTTGAAGAGGATTCCCAATCAGCTTGCTATGATGAAGGTCGGCCTCTTCCAGAACCAGACGGATACCCGCCTCTTCCGCCTGAATGGACAAGATGGTAATACAGGTTTCCAGTATAGTATGGAGGTCAAAGGGCTCTTCCACTACTGAAGGCCTGCCGCTCTCCAGTTTGCTGACTTGAAGGACATCATTGACCAGGGAGAGCAGATGCTCTGTAGAAACACGGATTTTCTTGCGGCACTCTTTTTGCTTCTCTAATTGTTCCTGGCTATGTTCCATAATAGCAAGCATTCCCAGAATTCCGTTAATGGGTGTACGGAGATCATGGGACATATGGGAGAGAAACTCGCTTTTTGCGGAATTTGCCCGCCTTACTTTTTCCAGCAGTTCCATAATGGCTTGGTCCTGTTTTTTTCTCGTTACCATAATTTCTGTGATATCTTGATGGTATCCGTTTAAGCAGACACCCATTTTTTTAAATTTTTTATCAGGCACACCGCCGCAGCGGACATAAATTTTCCCTAATTCCGGATGATTCCAGGGATAAACTACTTCGGAACGTCCGGTTTCCAATATTTCCCGCACCGCTTCCTGCACCATTTCCACATAGTCTGGCTCAATATTGTCAAACCAGTGCCGGTAGCATTCCTCCGGTTCTATCTCATCCGGTATACCCAATAGCATCCGCATAGTTCTGTCAGCATACATTCTTGGCTGACAACCTTCCTCCAGTTCAATAGTCCAGATACCGGCTCTGGCACCCTCCAGGATATCCTCTAAGCTTTGCCTTGTTTCCAGTCTGTATTTTTCTTCCTGCTCTACTACGGTGTTGATATCCCGATGGGCAAAAATCGCACAGTTTTCTTCTGACGTATTTCCTGTGGCGGAAAAATGAATCTCTAAATGATTCAATCCATATGGGTTATCCTTCACCTGATATCGGACATAAAATTTTTTCTTTTGCCTTAGTTGGGCGAGCACATAATCTTTTTTGGTTACAGCACGAAGGCGTTCCTGATCCCGTGGAATTACATACCGGGAAATATATCGCTCCATAGCCGTTTGATAGCCATCCTCGAAATTGATGGACCAATCCGTCCGCATCCGTTCGTTATCCCGGTATATCTGGCATTCATCTGTGTCGAAGTTCACCTGATAGATGCCCAGATAGTCTACGCTGAGTGCATGAAGGACATTATAACTTCGTTTTTGAAGTTCGTGAACCAGGTTGCGCCGTTTTAGGGAAGATATGATGAAGTAAGCCGCCGTATGAAGCATATTCAATGCATAACCTAATGACTTCACAGGCGGATTATCTACGCCGTAAAAGCCGATAATCTTATCGTTATCATAAAGAGGAATCACTACAAGGGAATGAATGTTCTGCTGCTTTAGGTTTTCGTACTGGAGAGGGTCGGACTCCCGGATATCTTCCAAATCCTCAATAACAATATGCCCATCCACACTGAAATTCTGATACCAGTTCGCACATACTTCGGGAGGAAGATTTTGAAGGCTGTCCTTTTCCGATTTTACCCCATCGGCTACCCATTCGTAGGTGTTGACATCGCATCCGGAAGGACTCCGTTCAAATATGTAGGTTCGCTCTCCATGCAGCGCCTTTCCCAGGTATGCCAGCAATACTTTCAAGGACTGATCCGGTGTTTCCTCCTGCAAAGCAACACGAAGCCCTTCATTGATGATGGCTTCCAGATTCTGCACGTTTTGTATACCGTTTTGCGGCATCTGGTTTCCGGTGCTTGGAACGCCTTCGCCGGTCTGTTC
>BLLT01000444.1 GCA_011958945.1 Lachnospiraceae bacterium
AACTATATCGTAACAGTTCAGCCTTCGGCTTCCATGTTACGGAATCCGGCCATTTTGAGTTTGCCATTATCATTTACGGTGAAAATATTCATACAAGTCATTTACACAATAAAACACATAATCCGGATTTTCTTTTTCCAAAATATCGGCATTAACGGATTCCTGCCATGCCGCTGAAAAGCAGACCACGCCTATATCCTGGCAGTCTTTTATATCCTGGACGGTATCTCCTATATAGCAAAATTCCTCTTTGGAAATAGAATATTTTTTCAAGAGATATTCCATATTCTTTTTCTTGTTGGGGGATATTTCTGAACCATATAATGTTTCATCAAATATTTTTTGCAAGCCCAATTTTTTTAAAGTGATTGTGCAGCTTTTTTCACCTTTCCCGGTAATCAATGCTACAGTAATATTCTTCTTTTTTAAAAAAGCAATCAATTCCAATATTCCGGGAAATGTACTTGTAACCTCATTGTGCAGCAATTCATATTGGCAATAAAAATCCTCAATCGCCGATTCCCAGTTTTGGCTTACGACAGCCTTTACCATACCGGTTTCATTGAGCCCAAACGTATGCAAGATTTCCTCTCTGCTAAGTTCATGGCCTGTATAAGGAGATATACTATTTCGAAATGCCTTTATGCACATTGGAATGGTATCGGCTATTGTTCCGTCCATATCAAAAGCAACTATTTTAAACATTACATATTTTCTCCATTAATCTTCCGTATTACGCGGCAGGGGTTGCCCACTACCAATGAGTTTTCCGGTATATCTTTCGTGACAACGCTTCCGGCCCCTATAACGGAACCGCCGCCTATTGTTACGCCTGGAAGGACAATAGCACCTCCCCCTAACCAACAGCCGTTCCCAATTTTTATTGGCAATGCGTAGGTATGCCGGACTAGCTGACCTGTTTCGGCATCCTGAACATATCTTTCCGCTAACTCTACAGGGTGTGCTGCTGTATAAAGCTGTACATTTGAAGCAATCAGCACATTATCCCCAATGATAATTTTATTGCAGTCTACAAATGTACAGTTCATATTGACCGATACGTTATTTCCCATGAAAATGTTTCTCCCATAGTCGCATATGAATGGTGATGCCACAGATACTTTTGTGCCAATCTCCCCAAATAGTTCCTTTAGAATTTCTTCTTTTTCCTCTTTTTGTTCATATGCAAGGGTATTGTATTCCTGTAACAATTTCCTTGCACGGCCTTTAAAATCCAAAAAGATTTGGTCATGGCAGTTATAATCTTCTCCTGCCATACATTTTTCCAGTTCAGTCATAGAATCACCTCCATGTTTCATGGTAGGAAAAAACCTGTTACAAAGCAAGTAACAGGCTGTTTTCTTATATTCTTTTTGCGAGGGCTTCAACAACAAAAATAACCGGAACTTGTGTCGTTCCATTATACCCCCCATTTATCCGTTTCGTGTTTAAGCTGTAAGAGAAGTTCCAATCCGCTAATTTTGCCAAGGTCGACAGCGGGGAATTAGTAATACTTAATACGCAGCATTTCTTTTTCTTAAACTGGCTAATTGCTTCAATCAGCCTTTCTGTTTCGCCGCTTTCTGAAAACGCAATGACTACTGTATTCTTCCAGTGAAAAGAATCTATCGGATAAAGCGCATCCTCAAGCCCTACGGCAAAATGCCCCATATTGGAAAAGTATCTTGCCCCGTATTTTGCCAATGTTCCCGATGAACCCATTCCGATAAAGATTATCAAATCAGCTTTTCTAAGGGCGTCAACCGCAAACAATAATTTTTCCTCAAAGGCACTTGAATTTGCCCTTGTAAAAAAATCAGAAAGTTCCTGCAAATCTTCCATGGGCTGGCAGGCGGCCTGCAGGGTAATCTCTTTTTTCAGGGCTTCTTTAAATTCGGAATACCCGTCAAAATTGTTTTTATTGCAAAAACGCAATATCGTAGAAGTAGATACTTGAAGTTCTTTTGCAAGTTCTCTAATGGACATGTATTGTATTTTATCAATATCAGAAACAATATATTTGTAAATACGAATATCTGTTTCGTTGTACTTTTGTATTTCTTCATACGAAAACATACTGTATTTCCTCCAAAGTGACCACCACAAGACCTTTCAGTTCCGGCAGACTGCAGCGCTGTTTTTTCTTTGGGGCTTTGACACAAAAACAGGTTCTTTTTGGGCAGGGAAAAGCATCAAAGAAAATTCTATTTCCTGACATAATTTTATTAGCAAGCATTTTCACCTGCTTTCGTGTGTCGCTATAGAACATAGCCCTGCCCCCTTAGCTGTCATAATCAATGGTCCAGACATTGTTATCATACCGTATCGCAAGTAAAATTGGGTTATTCTCAGTAAATTCATCGGTAAATTCCCGGCAATGCTCTTCGCCGCTACTATCCACAAAAGAGACCGTATATACGCAACTGCTGTCAGGCTCCATCTTAAAATAACACATTTGAGTATTTTCGATTGCTTCAGGCGAAACGGCAATCACTCTGCCTGACTGAGTGACTGTTATATCCGTAACTTCATGGTCCGAATAATTTGTAACGATCAGATTTCCTTCCTGGTGTACCACATTACTATTTGCAGTACCGCAGCCAGCCAGTGAGAAAGCAAAAATAACCGTAAAAAGCAACATCAGTTTTTTCATGGTATCCTCCTTAATTTATTATTCTCCATCC
>BLLT01000445.1 GCA_011958945.1 Lachnospiraceae bacterium
AATCCAACCAAAGGTTGGATTGGACATTTGGCGACTGCCGCGAGGCAAATACTCTGCTGCTTGGCAGCGCTGCAAGTTTGATGCCTCGCTGCTTGCAGCGGGGGGGGGGTGATTCGTCTTGCAAATGTTGTGCCTGCACACATGCAATACATGTATGAAAGTTTGCAGGTTATGGAAAGGGCATGGTTACTAATATGAAGATTAACATTTATTATGGCGGCAGAGGGCTGATTGATGATCCTACGTTATTTGTGATTGGCAAGATGCAGGAAGTGCTGGAAGAACTGCGGGTAAAGGTGGAGAGGTTTAACCTATATGAACTAAAAAATGGAATCACCGCATTGCCCCAAAGCCTTAAGGATGCGGACGGCATTATATTGGCCACAACGGTAGAGTGGTATGGAATCGGCGGATTTATGCAGCAGTTTTTGGATTCCTGCTGGCTGTATGGAGACAAGGAGAAGATAAGCAATATTTATATGTGCCCTATTGTAATGTCTACTACTTATGGGGAACGGGAAGGAAAGCTGAGCCTGACTTCCGCATGGGAGATTCTGGGCGGCAGGCCTTGCAGCGGAATTTGCGGATATATCGCAGACGTATCGTTAGTGGAGGATAATAAGGAATATATTACTCTGATAGAGAAAAAGGCAGAGAACATGTACCGTACAGTGAACCAGAAGATTGTCAGCCTGCCGGCCAGCAATCAGGCTATCCGGCAGATGGTTTCTAAAACTCAAATTGACCTGACCCCTCAGGAGTCGGAACAGCTCTCCCAGTATGCATCGGACGATAAGTATGTGCAAAAGCAAAAAGAAGATATCCAGGAATTGACCAGTCTGTTCCGGGATATGCTAAACGGCGGGGAGACAGAGGACGGGGAAGAAATCGTTACTAAGCTTAAACAGCATTTTAAACCTCAGCCGGGATTTCATGCGGTATACAGGATTGCCATTACAGGTAAGAAAAAAAATTTAGTTATGAAAGTAGATAACGGGAATCTGGACTGCTCTTTTGGAACAGCAGAGCATGCAGATGTGGAACTACAGATGGAACGGCGCACTTTGGATGAGGTATTAAGCGGAAGAATGACATTCCAGAGAGCTTTTATGTCAGGGGAGATGAAGATGAAAGGGGATTTCAAAATTCTGCGCACCCTGGATCAGATATTTGTTTTTTGATGGATATCCCCGGAGCAGGATGATAAGGGATTTATGTTACCAAAGCGGCATAAGGGTTATGCAGTCAGTGGGAAAGAAGATGTCTTTTGCCGAATGATTTCAACGATTTTAATAGAAAGGAAGAGCGTATAATAGCGCGGGTATGGGTAAATGAGAGATAAAGAATGTATTTTTTGCAAGATAGCGAATGGAGACATCCCGTCCAAAGAACTTTATGAGGATGATGAATTTAAAGTAATCCTGGATCTTGGGCCGGCAACGAGAGGGCATGCTCTGATTCTTCCTAAGAACCACTATGCTAATTTGTATGAACTGCCGGATGGAGAAGCCTCCAAGGTAATGCTGCTGGCGAAAAAAATGGCAGGGCAGATGACGAAGAAACTTGGCTGCGATGGATTTAATCTGGTGCAAAACAATGGACGGGCCGCGGGGCAGACGGTTTTTCATTTTCATTTGCATCTGATTCCCCGTTATAAAGATGACGGCCAAACGTTGGGGTGGAAACCGTTGGAGCCTACACAGGAGGAATTGGAAGAAATTAAAAAGATAATTACGGAATGATTGGCGGTGCAAAATGCGGACAATACAAACATCAACGATTACGGAAAATATCAAGGAAATGTGCATAGAGGCGAATCATTTTCTTTCGGATGACATGAAAGCGATATTGGAGCAAAAGGCGGAAGAGGAGAAGTCTCCGCTGGGCAAACAGATTTTAGAACAATTAAAAGAAAACCTGCAAATAGCCGGAACGGATATGATTCCGATTTGCCAGGATACGGGAATGGCAGTAATTTTTATGGAAATAGGGCAAGACGTACATTTTGAAGGCGATATATTGGAAGAAGCAGTGAACGAAGGAGTACGTCAGGGATATGTGGAAGGATTTTTGAGAAAATCTGTTGTGGGGGATCCTTTAATCAGGGAAAATACAAGGGACAATACACCGGCAGTCATTCATTACGAAATAGTAGCGGGAGATAAGGTAAAGATCACCGTTGCCCCAAAAGGGTTTGGCAGTGAGAATATGAGCCGGGTATTTATGTTAAAACCTGCAGATGGAATAGAAGGGGTAAAGAAAGCTGTATTGACGGCGGTTAATGATGCGGGCCCCAATGCCTGTCCCCCGATGGTAATAGGTGTGGGCATAGGAGGAACTTTTGAAAAGTGCGCATGGCTGGCAAAAAAAGCATTGACCAGAACTGTAAATGAGCATTCGTCGATTCCTTATGTAAAACAGATGGAAGAAGAATTGTTAGAGGAGATTAATAAAACAGGTATAGGACCAGGCGGGCTGGGAGGGAGTACAACAGCGTTTGCCGTAAATATCAATACATATCCGACGCATATTGCCGGCCTTCCGGTTGCAGTGAATATATGCTGCCATGTGAACAGACATGCGGTGAGGATAATTTAGAGAATTGTTCGGGCAGTCCTGCGTACTTGCGGTCAACATTGTCGAAAAGCGGCATTTTTCACCTTATAGGAAATTACGCCAC
>BLLT01000446.1 GCA_011958945.1 Lachnospiraceae bacterium
GGCTCGTTGCTCGCGGGAATAAATCTCAATTTTGACGCAGCCGCTCTATGATACTTGCTTTAGCAATTTGTCGGTATAAAAGAGCCGGTATTGCCACGGTCAAGAGGATAAGGAACGGATAGATTACCAGCATGGGCCACATGACAAATTGATAGGTGAAGAACCAAATCCCGCTGGAAATCCCTTTTACAACTACCACAGAAAACAGAACGCCAAGAACGGCTGATGTGATAATCGTTCCTACAGCGTAATACAGCCCCTCAAAGGAAAGCATACGCTTTAACTGCTTTCCTGTCATGCCAATACTTTGCAACATGGCAAATTCTTTTTTGCGGGTGATAACGCTTGTCAGTACGGAGTTCACAAAGTTTGCGATGCCGATAATTCCGATGATGATACTCAACGCTCCGCCGATGGTGATGATAAGGGAAGTGAGGTTGTCAAAGGAGCTGGTATAGGTCGCCTTAGATTCAAAATCCATGCTTGGCTCCACACTGTCGATATAGCTGTTCAAAAACTCTGCCATTTCTGCTTCCGTTCCATCTTTCACATCAAAGGGGAAACTGACCAGATGGGGGTTATCACACAGCGGCAGGAAGATTTCTGTCGGGAGATAGAACCGAGTTTCGCCTGTGTTGCGGGTGGTGGCCGTGTTCTCGTTGGCCCGGACTTTTGCCATGATGATAAAGTCATAGCTATCAGTAATGGTGGTGGAAAGTTCCTCTGCTTTCAGATGGTTGATCCTTACTGTATCACCCACGCCGATATTGGGGTTCTCTATGACCGTTCCATCATCGTTACACTCCACGCTCAGCAGGATATACTTTCCTGATTTCAGCTTTTCCAGGTCGATGGTTCCCTCTATGATTTCCATACCGTTTATCAGAAAATCGTCCGCGCCATACAGGCGTACAAAGGGATTTCCATTCTGGTCTTTGTTATAGCTGAAAAAAGCGTTGTGTTCCGTGGAAAACGGTTCTTCCAGCAGCCAGGAAGAAAAGAGCCTGCCACCATCCTCAAAACTGCTGTTTTGTCTGACGGCCTCAATGAAGGTATCTGACAGGTCATGTTCGCTTTTTTCAACCTGGTATTGAAAGAAGTCTGCGTTAGAGATCACAAAGTCTGTATCCATAAATTTTGCAATATACTTGTCAATATCAAAGCCGCTGGACAGTGTGAATACCGTGTTGAACAGCACCAAGCTCAATGTCATGGACACAATCACCAGCACAGTGCGCCTGCGGTTACGGCCCAGGTTTGCCAGCGCCATAAAGTGGAGTTTCGCGCCGTGGGTCGATTGTTTGTCTTTGGCCCTGTGCTTTCCGAACGCTGCCGTATCATTTTCCGTGTAGCGAATGGCTTCGATTGCCGAAACCGTACCGGCAATCTTCGCGGGCTTGCGGACGCTGACAAAGACAGTAAAAAGGGCGAACACAGCGGAGCCAATGAAGATCAGAGGATTTACCGTAACTTTAATCCCGGCGTCTGCGGTATAACTCGTTCCGTTCATCAGGAAAGGCACCAAGGCCCGGCCAACGAAGAAGCCCACCAGCAGGCCGATGGGAATACCAATCAGGGACAGCCGGAGCGCCTGCCGGTTGATAAGACGCTTGATCTGCCGCTTTGTTGTTCCCAGCGTTTTTAGCTGTCCGTAGGACTGAATATCCTGAATGACAGAAATCTGGAAGATGTTGTAGATAATCAAGTATCCGGTTACGATAATCAGCAGGGCGCCAACGATGCCGGAAATCAGCATGGCGGGATTGTCCGTTAACGCTCCGCTCTGATAGGCCGGACTGACACGGGCGATCACATAATTGCCGTCCTCCTTGCTGCCGCCCATCGTGTCGCAGGTATAGCCAGCTTCGGAAAGCAGTTGATGGAGCCGGACTTCTATATCGCCTTTCCCTCTGAATATCACATAGGCGGAGACAACGCCGGAATAATCATTGTCCATAGGATAGGTATAGGCCAAAATATCCGAATGGGCATCCACAAAGGCTTTCGACACGATCAGCCGCCCGATATTGCTCAAGCTGTCCGTTTCCCAAAAGCCGCAGAGGGTGAAATCAGTGGTATATGACTTCCCCTTTACTTCATAGGTCAGAGAAACTGTCTCCCCGATCTGCGCCGGTACACCCAGGGCGTCCAGCGTCTTTGTGTCCGCGATGATCTCATTTTCTGCTTCGGGCCGGCGGCCTGTTGCGGGGGTGAAGCGGGCAAATTCCAGAGCGGTGTCATCCATATACCATAGGTCAGACCGCCAACGCTCCAAACCCGGATTTTTCAGCCGGTAGGACACCGCCTTTGTATAGGCAATACGGTCAATCAGGGGACTTCCCGCCAAATCGCTGTAAACTTCATCGCTGATATAATTCAATACCGCCTGCCCCTCGCCGCCCGCCTTGCGGATGTTCTGATCGTGAACGGTGTCCATCAGGCCAGACCCAAGGGTGAAGATTGTGGTAAAAAGTATGGTTGTCAGAACGATTGCAATGATCGCAATGATATTCCTGCTTTTGCCGGCCTTGAAGTAGCGGCCTGACAGCTTTTTGATCACCGCGCCGTTGTTGTTGCCGAATAAAATGTCATTCATCGTCAGCACCCCCTTACTCAAAAATCCTGCCGTCCTCAATGCGGATAATGCGGTCGGCAAGCTGGGCAATTTCGTTGT
>BLLT01000447.1 GCA_011958945.1 Lachnospiraceae bacterium
GGGTATCGTTAGGGAGGCTGGCCAGGTTCCTTAACAGGGAATCCGAAATGCTGAACTGTTACGCGGAATCCGCAAAAATCCACTCCTCAAAAAGTATCGAAATAATATTGAAAAATTTGGGAAAGAATGATATGCTATTGGCAATTGACCAAAAATTGCAGGACAAATATTAGGATTTTGCTTGCAGAATACGAACTATAATTTCTACAAGGAGAACACAAATGAAACGGTTGACAGCATATTTATTGTCATTTTGCTTGTTTGCAATGAGCGTGCTTCCTGCTCATGGGGCAGAAAGTCCTTCCTCCATTACGGGTGCAGATGCAGATGAAACAGTACAAACATCATCCAATGACCCGGCCAGCGGTGCACTGCCATCGCCTGCCGGTGATATAAACGGCGGTGTGGCTCAGAATCCTTCTGACGGCATAAATGAAGGTGCGGTTCAGAACCCTTCCGATAGCACGAATGGAGAGGCGGTTCAGAACCCTTCCAGTACAAACGGAGGAACTGTTCAGAACCCTTCTGACGGCACTGATGCAGGAGCGGTTCAGACTCCCCCCGACGGAACAAATGAGGGAGGGGCGTCAGTTTCTCCTGATGAAACCGGACAAAATTCCGGGCAGGATGCCCTGAATCCAAATTCGGACGGCGTCTTGCCGGGCGATGCCAATTTATCGGATGAGAATCCTGTAGGAACAACGGTTTCGCAGGGAACATCATGGAATGACAGAGCAGCGGCTTCCAGCACTATGGGAGGTATTGAGGTTATTTTGAGAAATACGCTTCCCATAGACAAAATGGCCATAACGGTCACTATCGAAAAGAATAATGCTGTCGTAAGCAGCCAAGCGGTTTCCCTGGAGAACGATCCCAAAAAGCATTCTGTCTATTTCCCTGTGGAACCGGGTATTTATTGCCTGAAAACGGCAGCTCCTGGATTCCTTACTTTTTCGCAGGATATTTCTGTGCAGGGGGATGTTAAAACCGCAGAGGTACATACCGGATTTATAAACTTGGATAATATATCTTATTCCGGCGGCGCAGTTCATCCCGGGGTTATGATGATCGGAGATGCCAACAGCGATGGAGTCATCGATGAAAAGGATAAGAATGCTATTATAGATGCCATAAGCGGGGAATGGAATGGCAGCGATGTGACGGATTTGAATGGGGATGGGAAAACAGATCTTGTGGATTTGCAGCACTATGCGGACAGCCGTGCAAAACTAAATGCCGGTATGGACACAAGTGCCTCTGTAGCCAGCAGTATTTCCCCCAATGCGATTCAGATTAATGTCAATGAGGCCACCACGAAAGCAGAAGGCAACATATCGGATTTGCTGGCAGGAACAGGGGGCAGTGTCATATTGTCCAGAAGCCAGGGCGAGACGATTTCCGAATCCAATCCGGTGGAAATCGGATTTAATCTCCAAAGCCAGGGGGACAACGGCACAATGGTAGAACAGATTGAAATTTCTACCGGCCAGGAGTCCGTACAAAGCGGATGGCTTATTGTAGAAACAGATTCTGGTGTAAAATCCGCACAGATTATCGGCGGAACGGTGGGCGAAATTCAAAGCGGGCAGCCGGAAGAAATCCTAAGCGGCCTGTCTATGGCGGTTCCGTTGGCAGCCAGACCGGAAAACGGGGGCAGCCTGCTTGTTGTTAATCTGGGCAAGCAAGTGGCTGTCAAGAAAGTGTCTTTGCGCATTACCGGCTCCGGCAAAGGAACTTTGGCAGAGATTACAAAAGTAGAATTTTTAAACGATATGGAAAAGCGTATTCCGGAACCGGAACCTTACATTCCGGAAAATCTGTCGGCAACCGGCGGGGATAAATCTTTTTATTTATCATGGGATCCACAGGTCAATATCACCGGATATGAAGTCGAAATCAGCTACCTTGGACAGACGGAAACGGTGCGTGCAGCTTCCAACAGCCTGGAAGTAAAATCATTCCAAAAAGAAAAACTGGTCAATGAAGAGTCCTATGAGGCACGCGTACGTTCGGTCAATGGCACTTGGACAAGCGAATATAGCGGAAAGATAGTGGCTGTACCAAAGGTTACCAGCAGGCCGGACCCTCCGGACAACTTAAAAGCAGTGGGAGGACGCTGCTGTATCCGCATGAACTGGAAGGCAATGAAAGACACGGACACTTATAATGTATACTATAAAGAGGCCGGTGAAGCCGCTTTCCAGAAAATCACAGGCATAGGGAAAAACCAGTATGAAATTACGGGGCTGAAAGACCAAACCACCTATGAGGTGTATGTAACGGGTGTGAATGTTTTGGGCGAAAGTAATCCTTCCCTGCATTCAGAGGCCACTACGATTTCCTTAAAACCGGCTCAGATGCCTAACTATAAGCTGTTAAATGAATCCAATGGTACAGGGGTTGTCAGCGCTCATATTGTCAGCGTAACCCATGGCAGGGGCCAAATGGAATCCAGCCTTCTGGATAAGGATAGCCAGAGCGCCCTTGGTACGGTAGACAAAGACTTTAGTTCTTACTATCAAGTCCTGGACTGGGATGACGGAGCGGAGTATGTGAGTGCAAATAAGGGGCTTTTGTTCACCCTGGATGATTATTATAAAATGAGTTATATCGCTTTTGCGGAGCCGGAAGACATCGCTTCCTTTGGCAAGGTATCCGTGTATTATTATGAT
>BLLT01000448.1 GCA_011958945.1 Lachnospiraceae bacterium
GAAAAGATTGAAAATTTTCAATCCCAAGTTTGTGTCTGCACAGCATCCACAAACTAGACATGCGCGAAATGCAGCGCAGAAAAGGAGGATAATATGGAAATACAAAAAGAAAACAAAATGGGCGTAATGCCGGTGAATAAACTTTTGCTGTCTATGTCGCTGCCAATTATGATATCCATGCTTGTGCAGGCCTTATATAATATTGTGGACAGTATTTTTGTGGCAAAAATCAGTGAGAATGCTTTGACGGCGGTATCGCTGGCCTTTCCTATCCAGAGTTTGATGATTGCTACTGCTACGGGCACAGGGGTAGGCGTGAATGCGATTTTATCCAAGTCATTAGGGGAAAAGAATTTTGAAAAGGCGAATCGGACGGCGGTAAACGGGGTCTTTCTTGCTGTGATGTCATATATCCTGTTTGTTATCATCGGGCTGACTGTAACAATGCCTTTTTACCGCAGCCAGACTTCGGATGCGGAAATTCTTGCCTATGGAAAACAGTACCTGACCATCGTATGTGTGGCGTCCATAGGGCTTTTTGCACAAATAATATTCGAACGCCTGCTGCAGTCTACAGGAAAAACGATCTACACAATGATAACCCAGGGAACGGGGGCAATTATTAATATTATCCTGGATCCGATTTTGATTTTCGGGCTGCTCGGTTTCCCGGCCATGGGTGTGACCGGGGCGGCTGTGGCAACCGTAGCCGGACAGATTGTAGGCGGTATTATGGGGGTCGTGATTAACGAGAAGGTGAACCATGAGATTAAGCTGATTTGGAAAGGCTTTAGGCCTAGTCTGCAGATGATTGGTGCAATTTACAGGGTGGGTGTGCCTTCCATCATTATGCAGGCTATCGGTTCCTTAATGACTTATGGGATGAACTTGATTCTGATTTCTTTCACATCGACGGCAACGGCAGTATTTGGCGTATACTTTAAGCTGCAAAGTTTTATCTTCATGCCTATTTTCGGGCTCAATAACGGGATGATACCGATTGTGGCCTACAATTACGGGGCGGGGAAAAAAGAGCGCCTGATTAAGACCGTTAAGCTAAGCGTTGCTTATGCAATGGCGGTGATGGTAATCGGTTTTCTTATATTCCAGACTTTGCCCCAAGTGCTGCTGCAGTGGTTTAATGCTTCCGACAGGATGATGGAAATAGGTGTTCCGGCGCTGCGGATTATCAGTATCAGTTTTCTGCTGGCCGGCTTTTGCATTATCTGCGGCTCAGTTTTCCAGGCGTTGGGAAACGGGGTTTACAGCATGGTAGTTTCTATCGCGAGACAGCTGGTGGTATTGCTCCCGGTGGCTTTCCTGCTTTCTAAGCTGGGAAATGTGAATTATGTATGGTGGGCATTCCCTATTGCGGAACTGATGTCTTTGGCGCTGTCCACATTTTTCCTGTTCCGTATATACCACAAGATTATTAAACATATTGGCAGCCAAAGCACTTGACAATTTCCAGAAAAAGGTATAGGATAGGCTGGAAAACGATTTCTAACCGAAATGAAGTAAATGTACTTTTGGATTCTCGCAATTGGGAAATGATACACTGCAAAAACCAGGTGAGGAGAGATTCTGGGAGTAGAAGAGAAGGACGTGTCATCATGGTTTCGATTAAAGATGTGGCGAAACACGCAGGTGTGGCAATATCTACGGTTTCTAAAGTGCTGAATCATTATCCTAATGTGAGTGAGGAGACGAGAATAAAAGTAAACGAGTCGGTGAAAGAACTTCATTTTTTACCGAATTCGGTGGCAGCGGCGCTATCGTCAAAGCAGGCAGGAAGGATTGCCCTGCTGATTAACCTCAATACCAGAACGCAGGCTATTGACGAAATCGACATGCGCTATTTGTCGGGGGCTATTAATAAAGCGGCCAAACTTGGCCTGGACGTAAATACTTTTTTCTTTTCCATGTTAGAGGGCAAGTCGGAAGAGGAAATTATTCGTTATCTGGGTTCCCAGAGCATTGGGGGAATTATTATTTACGGTTTGTCCAAAAATGATACGGTACTTCAGTCGGTGCTCCAATCCCAGATATTCAAAGCTGTGGCGGTGGATGCCCCCATTGTGAATCAAAATACCTCCTGCATATCCATCGACCAGGAGAAGGCGCAGTATGATGTGGCTAAAAAAACAGTTTTGGACAACAAATGTAAGAGCATTTTATACATAGCCGGGGAAAAAAAGGGATATGTTACAGAAGAGAGGATAAGAGGGGTACGAAAGCTGGCAGAGGAGTTGAAACTGGAACTGCTCATCAGGGAGGGGAATTTTTCTGAACGGAAGGCAAGGGAAATTGTTTTTGAAGACGGGAAGAAAATGGACGCTATCGTATGCGCTTCCGATTTGATGGCAATCGGTGCCATCCGGGCGCTGACGGAACTGGATATTTTCCGCCCGGTATGCGGCTTTGACGGGATAACGTTGATGGGATATGCCGGGAAACAGATGAATACGGTCAGACAAGGCTTTTCGGAGATATCCGAAGCGGCAGTGGAAGAACTCCATTCCCTGCTAAACGGCGGGGAAGGCAGGCGGCTGACCTTGGATTACAGCATCGTCCGTATGCAGTATCTGGATATTATTTGCTAGAACATGAAAATTGCTTTTCATATTATAGGAAATTACGCCACAGCGTT
>BLLT01000449.1 GCA_011958945.1 Lachnospiraceae bacterium
GGTATTTTCGAAAAATACCAGATGAAAGATAGGGGTACAGAGTTCGGCCTAAGGGAGTGGAGGGTTGTTTCTTTAAAGGAATGGAGGGAAGCGAGGGCTTCTTTGATAGATAAATGGATGAGGGAGAACCTTAGCAGCTTAAATTTAGACACGAAACAGGAATTGCAAAATACGGGAATGGATTTGACGCCCATTGAAGGAGGTATTACAATATATACGCAATATATTTATGGTAGAAGTCCAATCATAAATAAATATTTAGCGGCTTATTTTCAAGACAAATACAAAATGACTATCAACTATGAGGGCGGGCAAGTGATATCCTTTTATGAAAAGGGAAGCGATGAAGCGGAAGACGCTTTTGATTTGCTTCCGCCGATGATGTTCTGTAAGGCGGCAAGTGACAGGAGCCGATGTTATATTTGCAGTTACCTTCCTGTAATAAGGCGGGGGCTTACAGCTGACCATCCATTTATAGTGTGGCTGCTGAATAATGTGGTTCAGCTAAAGAAATATTATCAAAGGCAAGTTCAGCAGATAGTAGACTGCTTATGTGACAGTGACGGGGATAGTATAATAAAAGAGTGCAACCGTATTCGCGAGCAGTTGATTGCTTTGCCGGAACACCATGGGGTAGATGTAGGTTCTTTCCCTAAATTGAGCAGGGGAGATTTTTGGTTGGCGGATAAAGAGTAATGTAATGGGAAGGGGTTAAAACTTCCTGTTGGGGGATTTATCATTGACTGGTGCCTGGGTGGCAATCCTGGCGTCAGGTCGGGCTGTCAACGGCGGGCGCAGACCGTTCGTCTTGGCCGTTGACTGGTTCGGCAGGATTTGCTATTTATCAACTTTTCGCAACAGAATATTACATATCACAGCAGCTAAGATAAAAATCAAAAGAAATGGCAAAAGGCTTTCAAATTCAAAAACACGTTCTGGCTATTTTCTAAGCATTGAAATACACACTTGGATAATGTATAATTAAAGTATATTTTTGGGAGAATTATAACCATGAAAAAGAAATTATGCAGTATTGTTTGTTTATGTAGCCTTGTTTCAATTATGTTGTGTGCATGTGAAAAAGAAGAACAGGGGAATCCTATTAGATTGCCAGCTAGAGAGGATATTGTATCGATTGGTGTTTCTGACGGTGACAAATATGCAATGTCACCTAACGCAGAAGCTGAAGCTGCAGAGTTTATTGATGAATTTTTATTTATGCTAATGGATATGGAAACAACCAGCCGGCAGTCGGTCAATGATGTACCAGTCAACAAAGATTTAATTACGATCAATATAAATTGCGATGGAGTGGCAGGAACTACTCTTTTTTACTACGTAGATAAAGGAATCGAATATGTAGAACAGCCATATCAGGGAATTTATAAACCAGCACCTGCTTTAGGTAATTGTATAACTGAAATGCTTGCTTTGGCAGATGATACACCGCTAATGGTAACATTTCAGGCATCGGTAATTGAAACGAATGATGATTCAATAATAGTAAAGCCGGTAGATGGTTCTTTGGAACTTGATTCAGCAGATAAGTTTTATATATCAAACGAAGAGAACCTCGAATTGCAAATTGGAGATTTAGTAGAAATTAGTTATAACGGAGAAATAATGGAATCATATCCTGCACAATTAGGAGAGGTTTATGAAGTTATCGTGATAGAGCAGACAGAAGAAAATGCCATGTGGGATAGAATACCTATGGTAAGAATAGATGGTAAATTATATTACGATACAGGGAGAGAAAGCATCATGGATGCACGTTGTGGAAATATGGATGGAGAAATAACGTCAACTGTCGATGGAACTGAAATACCAACAGAAGATAATCAGTCTAATTTTGGAAGTGGATTTGGTTATCAGTATGGAGCAGACGATACAATAGAGATTTATATGAATGAAAAGTGGTTTGTCTTTGAATACAGAGAAGAATCTGAATGAGAAAATAAATAATCGATAAGTCAAATAAAATCCAAAAGGCTACCCAATCAAAACGGCAGCCTTTTTCAATTCTCAACCTTAATTTTCTCAATATTCAGTAGGCGGTTTTTCAGGCACAATTGCATATATCCCATGAAGAGTTAAGAAATGTATGAATATTCATTAATTTTTGGGAGATGGACAGTGGGAACACTTTTCCAAAAGGGGGGGATAAAAAATTAACATTTCACGAACTGTTTTTAGAATGGATTGACTATAAAACGCCCTTGGCAGAAAACCAGAACACCATAACCAGATATAAGCAGCGTTACCGGAAGTATCTGGAAAATTCCTGCCTACATAACGAAAAGGCGCGGGAACAAAATCCACCCACAAAATGAGGAAGACCTATGCAAGCCTTTTGAACGCCAATGGCGTACCGCTTGACTGCATCAGAGAGCAGTTAGGACATAATTCCTTGCCCACAACACTTGGCTATATATTTAACCCGCTGACAGACAACGAAACCTACCGCTTAATGCGTGATGCTTTATAGTAAAAACATAGACGTTTTTAAACTGCCTTCAACTGTCTTCAATATCTGAAAGGCATAAAAATAGCGGAAACGCTGTATTTATCAACGTTTCCGCACTTTTTCAAAGAGCGCGAGACGGGACTCGAACCCGCGGCCTCGACCTTGGCAAGGTCGCGCT
>BLLT01000450.1 GCA_011958945.1 Lachnospiraceae bacterium
GGGTCAAAATACCTTTTGACCCCAACATCATGTCATTCAGTCAGCACTTCACGGCGTCCGGTCCGCCATCGCCAACTAAACGACATTAGTTACGATACCTTCACATTTTAATCATAATATCCCGTCTTTCTTCATATCATATATATGTAGTCCGCTTTTCCCAGCAGTTTATTTTTAATTAATATTTCCCTCATTTTTTCCTAAGAAAAATAAGCTTTCTTTAAGACTTTAAACACATGCCGTTCATATTTTTGCCCTATACTAAATTTATCCAAAGGAGGTAATAAATGCATAAAGACTTAGCACCGCGGCGGTTATCCATTTCGGATATCATAACCGCAGACGATAACTGGATGAAATACTCCGCCTTACATGATTCCTTTCTGGAGGAGCTCTCCTACCAGAACAAAAAATCCTTCAACGCCGATATTTGGCTGTTGAATTATATATAGATTTTTCTTTATACCCCCTTGTTTGAGGACGCGCTGCCGAACCTGGCAATTCGGCAGTAATGCGTCTCTTTTTTTTCTTGACACCCGAATCCTTTCTTTCTATATAAACTCCGTTTGACACTCCTTATATTTTCATTATAATAGAATTATAAACATTCACCCGCATTACGAGGAACTGATTATGGATATTTTAAACTGTGCACGCAATATTAATAAATCCCACGAAACAGATGTTCTCGCCAGGCTCACCACCGTCTGGGGCGAAAACCTGGACCCAGAACATATCTTGGACGAATATCCCCGCCCTCAGCTAAAGAGGGATAACTATACTATCCTAAACGGATACTGGAATTATGCCATCACCAAATCCCCTGCCCTTCCGGGCTCCTATGACGGGAAGATTCTCGTTCCCTTTTCGCCGGAAAGCATTCTCTCCGGTGTAGAACGGCAGCTAAAGCCAGACGAATATCTATGGTATGAACGCAGCATCCCACTGTCCGCCGATGATTTTACCGCCCTTTCCCTTACCGGGCATTCCGGCCAGGGCTTCTCAGCCTGCAGACGGCTCATCCTCCATTTTGGTGCGGTAGACCAGTCAGCCCGCGTTTACCTTAACGGCAAAGGCGTATGCAGCCACACCGGCGGTTATCTGCCTTTTGAAGCGGATATCACTCCTTTTCTCAAAGAAGGGGAAAACTCACTCGTCGTCTGCGTACGGGATGTGAGCGACACCTCCTATCATACCCGGGGAAAACAGACCCTAAAGCGGGGCGGCATGTTCTACACAGCCCAAAGCGGCATATGGCAGACCGTCTGGATGGAATGGGTTTCGGCAAACTATATTCGGAAGCTTTATCTCACTCCTGATTTCGACAACAGCAAACTCCATATCCGTATGCTTACCTCCGGCTCTGCCCAGGTAAATATCCAGGTTTTTGCCAGAGAGCGGCGTATTTTTCAAATGGCTTATGAAGCACCTGAGGTTACTTTAAAGAAAGCGTCCCCAAAAGCCGGAACATCAGGAACAGACCCGGCGGAAGGCAGCACACAGCCAGCCGGCTTCGATTTATCCCTTTGCATTCCCATAGAGGAAATGCATCCATGGACACCGGATATTCCATACCTATATACATTGAAAATCCGGTTCGGCAGCGATTTGGTGGAAAGCTATTTCGCCATGCGCACCTTTACTGTAGAGCCGGACAGGAAAGGCATTATGCGTTTTCATTTAAACCACAAACCCTATTTCCTTCACGGAGTGCTGGACCAGGGCTATTGGCCGGACGGCCTCTATACCGCCCCTTCCGATAAGGCTCTGATTTTTGATATCCGCTCCATGCAAAGGCTGGGCTTCAACATGATGCGCAAACACATAAAAATAGAATCGGCGCGCTGGTATTACCACTGCGACCGGCTGGGAATGATTGTATGGCAGGATATGGTCAGCGGGGGCTCCTCTTATTCCATGCCCATCGTCTGCTATCTCCCTACCCTTTTCCCCCATATTTCCGGCCATTTAAGGGATAACCAATATAAACTGTTCGGCCGCCTTTCCAAAAAGGGGAGAAAAGAATGGACAAGGGAATGTCTGGACACCATTGATTATTTATATAATGTTCCTTCCATTGCCGCATGGGTTCCTTTTAACGAAGGCTGGGGGCAGTTCGATGCCAACCGCATCACCCGGCTGATAAAGGCCAAAGACCCTACCCGCCCCGTTGACCAGACAAGCGGCTGGTTTGACCAGAGAGGAGGGGATTTCAAAAGTGTCCACAATTATTTCCGGAAATTAAGCGTTGTCAAAGACCCCCGCGCTTTCGTCCTCTCCGAATACGGCGGCTATGCCTGCCGCATCCCAGGACATTCCAGCGTAGAACGCATTTACGGCTATCGGCAGTTTTCCACCAGAAAAGAATTCTCCATAGCCTTTCATAAACTCATAAACCGCTCGCTAAAGCCATTAATCAAAAAAGGGTTGAGCGGCGCCGTTTACACACAAGTATCCGATGTGGAGGAAGAAGTCAACGGCCTATTCACCTATGACCGGAAAATATGCAAATTAACTGCTTTGCCAAGGAGCGCGCCTCCTGCCCGCTTTGGGCATGGGCATGAGTGAAGTTCAGGGAACTATTGGATAAAGAAAGGACAGGACTCAGTGTGAAAAATAGATTTTTCACACGGCGATG
>BLLT01000451.1 GCA_011958945.1 Lachnospiraceae bacterium
TAAAAAACCTCCGTCAGCCCAGACGTATACGCACGTCCGAACCGCGGAGGTTATGCCCAATTATGGTTACAATCCTTCTTTCATGCAGATTCGGTTGATATGTAAAATTAAATACAGCCTTTCTTCTTCCGAAAGCCGGCAGCCCCACTTCCCCCGGATATGCTCGGTAATCTTCTCTACGCAGGCTGCCACGTCTGCGAACTCTTCTTTCAGGCTTTCGTATAGCTTCAGGTTATCGCTGTTAATTTCCTTATGCTGGCATACACGCTGGAACAGGTATTGCAGATGGGTAGCATAACGGGAATAGTTAAAGGAATCCCTTTCTACGATGATATGGAAATATTCTTCCACAATCTCCGTAATATCCTCCAGCATCTCAGCGTAGCCTTCCTTCCCATCCCCCTTCGGCATTTTATCCCCTGCCGCCCTGGCATTCACCAGGTTGAGGGCAATACCCACCGCCTCTTCTTTCGGAAGGCCGATTTTGAATTCCTTACGGATTCTTTTTAAAGCATACAAGCCAAACTTATACTCCACCGGGTACATCTGCTGCACATCATATGCCAGCGGCATGCGCACATGAATCCCCCGCCGAACTCTTTGGATTGCAAAGGATATATGATCCGCCAGCAGGAATGCCACATTAGGATTCAGTTCATAATCCAATTCGTTACAGGCAATGTCAGTCAGACGCGCCGCAAAGTTTATTACTTCTAACGGCAAATCCTCCGCCGCCTTATGGTAAGCGCTGTCCACATCATAAAAGGTCCTCTCAATCTCATCCAGCCCAATCTCCCGGGGCAGCGCCCCAAACCCGAGCCCTTTCCCTATCGCGATTAACTCCCGTCCGCTTTTGTCGGTGCATAAAACCGCATTGTTATTTATTTTTCGCACAACCTGCACCTTCGTCACCCCCTGACAACAGAACTTCTCGCGCGCCGGGAAATATAGGGAATTTTCCTGATTAAGATTCGGATGCCAAAAGCCCTAATCCTGATATAAAAAAAACTCCCCAAAGCATAAAACAACAAATCCCTTGTCATTTCGGTTATGCCTTGAAAAGTAACACCCCTAACCACTCATTCTTTTTTCCTAATACAAATACCCATTCTTTAATTAGTTATGCCTCAAAGTGAGTAACAATCTAATTTAGAAACTCATGGTAACTGTTACTCCACAGGATTCTTCTGGATTCCTACGGAGCGAAAGGGGATTAGAATGCGGCATACCCTTCCGGCCAGAATATGTGCTCAACAATATTCCTTCCTATGAAGGCGGCCTGGCTGCGGGGAAAAAGATTGCCTCTATGAACGAAGGCATCACTGCCGTAGTCACCACTGCCGACATCTGCGCCATCGGCATTATGGAGGGAGCACGGCTGAGCGGATTGCGGGTTCCCATCGATTTATCCGTCATTGGCTATGATGATCTGAGTTTATGCCGGTTTACCACGCCTAAACTCACCTCCATCTCACAAAATGTAGAGTTAAAAGCCCAGACTGCCATAAAGCTGCTGTTAGAAAAAATCCTGGCAGGCAACAATGATGACCCCTGCCAGATTACTCTGGATGTGGAACTGGTGGAAAGGCAGTCGGTGATTTCTCTGTTTTAGTATGGGCATATCTCCAGGCAAACCCCAAATGGATTGGCTTTTTAATTTTGCCCGTTTCATTCTTCCTCGATTTTCTCCCTAATTTGCTGCATCCTCCCGTCCAGCTGAGCAATCAGTTCCGCGCAGTAGAACAGTTCATTGGAGATGCTTTCTGCCTTTTTGATGTGCTTCTTGTATTTCAGCTTATGCTCCAGGCTGGCCCAGAAATCCATAGCTATTGTGCGGAACTGTACCTCCACCCTCATAGGCTTTTTCTCATCTGTCAAAAATATAGGCACTTCCAGAATCAGGTGCAGACTTCGGTAACCGTTAGGTTTCGGATTTTTTATGTAATCTTTTTTGGCGATCAATGTAATATCGTCTTGCGCAAGCAGGCAGTCCGCCAGCATATAAATATCATCGGGAAACGAACAAATTACCCGGACTCCCGCAATATCGTTCAAATTATTCTCCGCATTTTCCACTGTCGGCGTCAAATGATTCCTCTCCAGCTTTTCCAATATACTTCTCGGCGATTTAATCCTGCATTTAATCGTCTCAAAAGGATTCCTGCTTGTCTGCAGCGAAAGTTCCGCGTTGAGCACATCCAGCTTCGTCTTCACCTCCAGCATGGCGCACTGATACCGCATAATCATCCGCCGAAACCGGACAATCTCCCCGCCTTCCTGAAAAGCCTCCTCTATAACTTTCCAATCCCAGATATCTTTAATCTCTTCCGTATGATTTGTACTGTTTTCCATCCTTTACCTCTCTTCCGCCGTCCTATTCCAAAGAATGCTTCGCATTCTATTCTTTCCTAGCGACATATAGCGCTGCGGCGTAATTTCTTATCATAATCGAGCAGGGGAGATTTTCCCCCTACTCGCCGCGCGGGGCGCACGTTGCGCAAGCAACAATTTCATCTGTGCGCCCCTGTGCATAAAAAAGAGTTGGCCCGGCGGCCAACTCCAAAGAATGCTTCGCATTCTTTCTTGGCAGCTTACAACATTGTGGCGTAATTTCCTATAAGGTAAAAA
>BLLT01000452.1 GCA_011958945.1 Lachnospiraceae bacterium
GTTCAAAATATTCCGGACCGGCTGCAGGATGGTTTTGTTAAGAGGGAACTCCCGGCAGGAGAATACATCGTTTGCAGAGTCGAAGCAGAAAATTTTGAGGATTTGGTAACGGTTTCTTTAGATCAGGCCGGTAAATATCTTTTTGGTATCTGGCTGCCCCGCCACAATTTAACCACGGAGCCTTTCTCAGCAGAAAAATATTACCGTGACCTGGAGGGGATGGCCTGTATGGAAATTTGGGTCAAGCCCCTGCCGCTGAAAAATAAAGGCTAAGGAGGAATTCAGAGTGGATTGGAATGTGCTGTATTCAAAGGAAAAATCCCCGTCACTGGAGCAAGTCACAGAATATATTAACAATTCTTTATGGACAGATTTTAATAACCGTATTCAGTCCACCTATCGGATCAGGCTCTGCATAGAACACAGCCGTTGTTCTATGCAGGCAGGCTGGAATATTAAGTATAAAAAAGGCGGAAAGTCTCTTTGTACACTCTATCCGATGCAGGGCTATTTTATTGCTCTCGTGGTTGTAGGAAGTCGTGAACTTACGGAGGCAGAGTTTCTTATGCCGCAATGTTCCGACTATGTGCAGAAAGTATTCAAAAACACAAAAACCGGAAATGGACAGAAATGGTTGATGCTGGATGTGCGGGATAGAGAAATTATGGATGATGTATTTCGCCTTATCAATCTCAGAAAGTGTATACCATCATAGCAGGAATATGAAAGTTGCAGAGCCATTTTATGACAAACTGTGTATAACAAGCAGGATTTAATGTCTGAACAGGTATTGTCTAAATGAATAGGAGAAAATAGAATGGTACTTTTGGTTGTTGATTCATGTGGAATGGAAGATATACAGAATGTATCTCATTTGAAAAAGCGTTTTAATTGATGAATAAATAAATCAAGAAGTGACAGGAGGGGCGGATATGAAAAGATATATTGCTTTATTAAGGGGTATCAATATAAGTGGAAAAAATAAAGTGCCAATGGCAGAATTAAAGAAGGGATTTGAAACACTTGCTTTTGTAGAAGTAAAAACATATCTGAACAGCGGCAATGTGATTTTTTCCAGTGATGAAGATAATATAAGGAAGCTTACGGACAAGATTGAGGAAATGATAAAAAATCAGTTTGGATTGGATATTCCTGTTTTTGTCCTGTCAAGGGAAGCGCTTGAGGATATTTTACAAAATGCGCCCGATTGGTGGGGCAGTGAGGACAAAGAAATCTATGATAATCTGATTTTCATAATACCGCCGTCTGCATTTTCCGATATATATAATGAAATCGGAGAGCCCAAAGAGGAATTGGAGAGAATAAAGGATTATAAGGAAGTGATATTCTGGTCTTTCAGCCGTAAAGATTATCAAAAGACAAACTGGTGGCCTAAGACAGCAGGTGCGAATGTCAGCACGAAGCTGACCATAAGAACAGCTAATACGGTTAGAAAGATCGCCAGTATGTAGTTACCTTTCAAAATTTGATTTTATTTGAAAATCTCTAATATACTATATATAGTGTTAATAAATTGACTAAATCAATATCTTGTGCTAAACTGTCCTTGTAATTGATTTTTGTGCGTACCCATATGGGAAATACAGTCCGTTCAGGCTGTATGCGGAGTACTTTCCGCATTGCACACGCTGTTAAGTTTGTATTTTTGTGCCAGTAGTACCATTATGCCCTTTGGCTGGTGGTGTACTGGCTTTTTATGTTAAGGGAGCACTTTCCTTTTGAGAGCGGAAATGACTATGGTTCATGGAGATCCATGAACGCCAGGGATTTGGCGGATGGTCATTTCCGCTTTTTTATTTGCCCAAACGCTGGTGATCAGCTTTGAGGATAAAGAATCATTGAGCCAACAGGCGAAATGATTCGCTACCCAAACGAAGCAGAGCGGAGTTTGGGGTTCCCGCAGTTTTATGGAGCGAGGAACGAGCGCAATAAAAATTTAGAAAGGCAAGTAGAAAGAATGAGTGCAAGAAAGAAACAGGCCGGCAGGAGCCGGCAGAAACAGGCGGCAGGATATCCCTTCAGGGATACCGCTGCACAGAAAGCAGACAGCCAGTACTGGAAGAACTGTACCACGATCCGGACAGTAAACTTCACGCACAGGGCCAGAAGGGGGGCGTGACCATGCCCGATACGAACGTGGAAAGGGAAAGGCTCAATCCGCAGGTGCTTGTGGATACGGAAAACCTTACCCGGGAAGAATGGCTGGACTGGCGACGCCGCGGGATCGGCGGCAGTGACGTCTCTGCCATCATAGGGATCTCCCCTTTCCGTACCGCGCGGGATATCTACTATGACAAGCTGGGTATTGCGGTGGTGGAGGAAAATGAGGGAAACTGGGTAGCCATGGAAATGGGGCATCTCCTGGAAGACCTTGTGGCAAAGATTTTTGAGAGGAAGACAGGGCTTAAAATCTACCAGATCAAGAAGATGTTCCGGCATCCCCTTTATCCGTTCATGCTGGCAGACGTGGATTACTTTATCACCATGGATCAGGCAACACGAGCACTGATTGCAGATACCATGTCAGCATTTCGGAGTAACTGATTAACATGGGGAGAATTATTTTCTTTTCTGTGTTTCCCGTACC
>BLLT01000453.1 GCA_011958945.1 Lachnospiraceae bacterium
GTAACTTTGGTTGTATGAAGGGTTATTAGAAAGGAGTTAGGGCTATATATGAGTATAACAGGCAGATTGACATTGCCGACCGATGTGGATATGGTAAGTGAGACAATACGTTTGAAAAATCTTCTCGGGGCGGATGCATTGAGGGATTGCGATGGAACGGCGATGCCTGAAGAACTTTTGTCGCAGGATGGAAAAAAGTATGCTACTTATTATACCACAAGAAAGGATAATGACTGGGCGAATGCGAATCCCGATGAAGTTCAGCAGGAGTATTTAATCAGTGAAAGAGTGACGGCTAGGGATACCAGGCTGCGGATTAAGCTGATGAAAGGCTTTCATACGGAACAGCTGAAAGTGAACGATATGGATGACCCGAAACGTTGGTGGGAAGTTATCGACAGGACAACAGGGGAAATAGTGCCCCCGGAAAAATGGGAATATGATAAGGAGACCGGTGAGGTAGAACTGGAAAGTGTGAAGTACCATCAATATACGGTAAGTTTTCTGGCATTTCTGATTTGGGATCCGGTACATATGTATAATTTTATCACCAATGACTGGAAGGACGCCCCTCATCAGCTGACTTATGATGTAAGGCAGCCGAAAACCCAGGAATATGTGAAGGAGAAGCTGAGAAAATGGTGCGAGGATAATCCGGAGATAGATGTAGTGCGCTTTACTACATTTTTCCATCAGTTTACCCTTACTTTTGATGAGAATAAGCGAGAAAAATATGTGGAATGGTTTGGCTACAGCGCCAGTGTAAGCCCATACATTTTGGAAAAATTTGAAGAGTGGGCAGGATATAAATTCCGTCCGGAATTCATCGTAGATGAAGGATATCATAATTCTATCTTCCGGGTGCCCAGTAGGGAATTTAAGGATTTTATAGAATTTCAGCAGATAGAAGTGAGTAAGCTGGCGAAAGAACTGGTTGACATCGTGCATTCCTATGGAAAAGAAGCGATGATGTTTTTGGGCGACCACTGGATTGGCACGGAGCCTTTTGGCAAATATTTTGATAAAATCGGTTTGGATGCGGTGGTAGGATCGGTTGGCGATGGAGTCACATTGCGTATGATTTCAGATATTAAAGGAGCAAGGTATACGGAAGGGCGTCTTCTGCCATACTTTTTCCCGGATGTATTCTGTGAGGGGGGTGACCCTATCGGGGAAGCCAGGGAAAACTGGATGAAAGCGAGACGGGCAATTTTGCGTTCGCCCCTTGACCGCATTGGCTATGGTGGATATCTGAAGCTGGCTTCCGAGTGGCCCGGCTTCATTGATGAAATAAAGCATGTGGTAGATGATTTCCGGCTGATTCACGAGAATATGCAGGGAACAAAATCCTATGTGGCGCCTTTTAAGGTGGGGGTTTTAAACTGCTGGGGCAATCTGAGGAGATGGATGGCCAACCAGGTGCATCATGCAATCTGGCATAGGGAAATTTATTCGTACGTAGGTATTTTGGAGTGCTTAAGCGGCATGCCTTTCGATGTGGAGTTCATTACATTTGATGAGATAAAAGAAGGTATTCCGGAAGATATGAAGGTTATCATCAATGCGGGTGATGCTTATACGTCCTTTAGCGGTGCGGAGAACTGGAAAGACGAAAAAGTGGTGACAACGCTTCGGGAATTTGTGGACAAGGGAGGCGGTTTCATCGGAGTAGGTGAGCCTACGGCATGCCAGTTCCAGGGGCGGTATTTCCAGCTGAGCGATGTGATCGGAGTGGATAGGGAGATGGATTTTTCCTTAAGTACGGATAAATATAATGAACTAAATGCAGAACACTTCATCCTGGAGGATATCGAAGGGGAAATTGACTTCGGCGAAGGGATGAGCAGGATTTATGCCCAAGGAGAGAATTATCAGATTTTGAGTATGGATGGGGAATATTGCCAGTTGGTAGTGAATGAGTATGGGGAAGGGAGAAGCGTCTATTTCTCGGGCCTGCCTTATTCTCCCCAGAATTGCCGTATTCTCTTGCGCGCCATTTATTACGCGGCGGGCATGGAAGAGGAAATGAAGAAATTCTATGTGACCAACGTGGATACGGAGGTGACCGTTTTCGAGAAGACGGGAAAAATCGCTGTGATTAATAATGCGAAAGAGGCAAGGCATACGGAACTTTATGTGGAAGGCGAGATGAAGTATAGCCTGGATTTGAAGCCCATGGAGATGCGGTGGGTGGATATGTAGATTTTGTTGCAAGCTGCTTTATGTTAGTGTGAAAGAAGGCATATATGCGCATGGTGGAGTGCGTATATATGCCTTTGATTTTGGATGGCGGGTGGGGGCGGCCATAAAAGTTTGGATTTAATGTTATGATGTTGGTTTGGGAATGTGTGATGGGCAGGAAAAGGGGCGCAAAACGTGCCTGTGGACGTTTAGAAGCCGTTTTCGTGGGTAGGCATTGACTATCTTTGCTGCTTTGTCTATTACCGTTCCATATCCTGCGCCTTGCGTGGTTGCCGTTCCCACTGTTCCTGTCGCAAGATACTGTAAACGCTCTTTCTGATTTTCTCGGCTTCTTTTCCTTGCACTTGAAATAAATGTCGGCCCTCCGAAACGGTCTGCATGAGTAAATCCGCGTCCATGATGTGC
>BLLT01000454.1 GCA_011958945.1 Lachnospiraceae bacterium
TCATGGAAAAGTCCGTTCACAGAACATGGAAAAGCTAAAGTGCAGCTTTCCCACAACTCCATAAGACAGCAAGTTATGCACATTACGCACAGTGCCGACTACTACGGAATCCCCCTTATTCTTTATCATATAAAACCAATTTTTATATATTGACATTTGGATAAGACTGTAGTAGTCAATATAGTGAGGACTACTACAGTCTTATTTGAAAGGAGTGTATATTACATGGAAAGAGAAACTATAAAACTTTTTGATTCCGAACTAAAAGTTATGGACATTCTTTGGAAAGAGGGAAATGTACCGGCAAAGCATGTTGCAGACGTTCTTACAAAAGAATTGGGTTGGAATAAAAATACTACCTATACGCTTATTAAGCGTTGTATAAAAAAGGGGGCTATTGAACGTTCTGAACCTAATTTCATGTGTCATGCGCTTATTCCCAAAGAAGAAGTACAGGAAGCTGAAACGAATGAACTGATTAACAAAATTTATGATGGTTCTGCGGACAAGTTATTTGCCGCACTTTTGAGTAGGAAGAAACTTTCTGTTGAAGAAATTGAAAAGCTGAAAAAAATTGTTGCTGATTTGGAATGAGGTGATAAGTATGACTTTGCTGGAAGTGAGTTTTTCCGGGGTTGTTTTTATTATAGCGGTTGTGATAATTCGGGCAATAGCAATAAATAGTCTGCCTAAAAAAACGTTTCTTGTTTTGTGGGAAATGGTGCTTTTGAGATTGGTTATTCCGTTTACTATTCCGTCTGCGTTTAGTATATATACGCTTATTAACAACACTATATCTACGCCCACATTTTTTGAAGCAGAAACAAACAATGTTGCTTCTGCTGTATCACGGGAATATTTTGTAGTGATACAAGGTATAGAACAGCCAGTGACAAATATCCCGTTTGTTTCTGTTCGGTTTGTTGTTCGGTGTATTGGAATGATACTTTTTGCCGGATTTTTCATAGTATCTTATTTACGTTGCCGGATTGAGTTTCGGACAGCTTTACCAGTCAATAATGCCTATGTAGAACAATGGATAAAAGAGCGTCCTCTAAAACGGCGAATTTCGATTAAGCAATCTGATAGAATTTCCACACCGTTGACGTATGGTGTTTTACATCCTGTTATTTTAATGCCAAAGCAAACGGATTGGAAGAATATAAACCAGTTACGATATATTTTCTCACATGAATATGTGCATATTTATCGTTTTGATACCATTACAAAGCTGATTGCTACATATGCCCTTTGTATTCATTGGTTCAATCCTTTGGTTTGGGTAATGTACATTCTTTTTAACCGCGATATTGAGCTGGCATGTGATGAAAGCGTAATAAGACAATTTGGCGATAAATCTAAGTCTGCCTATTCGTTAATGCTTATCAGTATGGAAGCAAAGAAAAGTGGTCTTTCACCACTTTGTAATAATTTCAGTAAAAATGCTATTGAGGAAAGGATTACCGCAATTATGAACACGAAACGAACGACAATTATTACTCTTTTATCTGCCTGCCTTATTGTACTTGTTACCGTTAGTTTGTTTGCTACGTCTGCAATAGCTTCAACTGATAGCAAGACGAGTGATACGCTTACTATCAATGACCCAAAAACAAACACAAGTGATATTATTGCAGATGTAAAAGGCTCTACGATGATTATTCATGAAAGCGCAGACATTCTCCATTACGAAGATGGCGCACCTTATATTCACGATATACTTACAAACAATACCGACAGTACCATTGTAGAAACCCAATATTGTATGTTGGCTTATAACGAAAACGGTTTGCCACTAAAGCTATATTGGAATTTCCTTGACAGCAGTGCGGAAAGCAGCTTTGAAAATATTGTTCGGACAAAGACAAACATTTTACCCAATCAGACCGAAGAATACCGCGGCGGCTGGTCACTATATGACGGTGAAATCATGGAGGATTTTCCGAAAGTTGGGAATGGTGAAGCGAATCAGGTTGCATATTCATTGTTTTGCTTAAAGCAGGTTGTTTTTGAAGATGGCACAATTTGGAATAACTCCAACTATGAAAACTGGTTTAAGACGTATGCGGGAAAAGAAATAGCTATAGATGAGTTACAAAATTATTATCCATATGAATACGAGATAGAATCGGACTGAAAACAGTAACCGTAAACCATGCACCACCCTATGTGGGAGAAAGGGGGAATCATCTATGCCTTGCACAGAAGCATACAAGGAGCATATTGAATACACCTTTAACGCCTTTTGCAGAGTTGTTATACGCTATGCAGCTATCAACGCATGGCGTGACAGGGATAAGCGGCGGCAAAGGGAAATATCTTTTGAATACCTTACGGAAGAAAAGTTTTATCCATTCTGTACGTCAGACACCTATTTCTTAGACCCTTACAAACAATACCCGGTTATGATGTATGGTCAGAGGGTTATCCTCACAAACGGGAATCTTGCCGAAGCCCTGTCTGCCTTGCCGGAGAAAAAGAGGGAAATCATCTATCTTTACTTTTTTGGGCGTTATACACAACAGGAAATCGGGGAACTATACGGACGCTGCCGGAGTACGGCGTGGCATCACATACACAGTGCCT
>BLLT01000455.1 GCA_011958945.1 Lachnospiraceae bacterium
ACATGATCCCTTCGGTGTGCATTTAATCCCCTTTGCAGAATATCCTCTCCTGCAACACAGACAGTTCCCTCAACTGGCACATCCAGCCCCGCTAGCAAAGATAAAAGTGTTGTTTTTCCTGAACCGCTGGAACCTAAAATAGCGTACATAATGCCTTTTTTAAATTGATAATTTACATGATCCAGAATCGTCTTGTCTTTCTGCGATTTATAATAATATGAAACATCCTTTAACTCTAACATACAGCCTCCTTTAATTCATCTTGCTCAAAATTTCTTTTGGTTTCTGTACTACCACAAATATACAGGACGATGAAACCGCAGCCAAGATCACGCCCAATATAGAACAGGCAGACAGCAGGACTATTTTTCCTGTCACTTCAGTTTTAACACCCATTACCTTTGTTTCATATTCTGCCACTCCTGCGCCGCCTGTCATACCTTCTTCCGCTTCCCTCTGTTCCTCCTGTTGCTGAACCTGATAACCCACCAGATAATCTGCAACATTTTTAGATAATGCAGGCGCACATATGGTTGCCAGCATAAAAGAAACGCATCCTATCAGGATTCCTTCCAGTATCATCTGTGCTATAATGGCAGTCTTGACTTTCCCGATTGCCAAAAATATACCTATTTCATGCACCCTGCCTTTCAGCCAGAACAGGAATACAAGAAAAATAATGACTGCGCCCGAAACGGCAACTAAAATCAGTATTATGGTACTCATTTCATCCAGATCTCCGAAATTCGCTGCCATCGTATCGCTCATCCCGGTATTGTCAAGGAAATCATAGCGTTTCCAGTCAATGTCAGCTTTCCTGATCCGCTCCTTTACCGTTTCATACTCATCTACATTCTCTACCCAGAATGTCGCATATTGATATAGCGGATCTCCCTCGCATCCCTGCGGCTTTTCCGGGAAACGCAGGTCTGTCATGATGATGTTCTCACTCCGGTAGCTGTCCCCGTACATGATGGGTGTGATTTTATGGACTGTATCATAAATCCCGACAATCTCCGCACTGTAAACCTTAGATGTTTCACGCTCTTTCCGGTCATTAAATTCCAGTTTATCTCCAACCGTTAACCCGTTTAATTCTGCCAGTTCCCTTGATATGACGCATACATCTTTATCCTCTGCTGTGATCATACGTCCCTCATTTACTTCTATATTCCCATTCT
Organism: Lachnospiraceae bacterium; assembly: GCA_011958945.1. Classification (GTDB taxonomy): domain Bacteria; phylum Bacillota; class Clostridia; order Lachnospirales; family Lachnospiraceae; genus Kineothrix. Next base: position 1,182 of record BLLT01000455.1, read on the forward strand.
GCACATCGAAATCCAGCCGCATTTCCATATTTCCCCGCAATGACACACCCAGCAGGTCTGAATGCTGGTCTACATCCGGGTCTTCAATGCGTACAAAATTCACGGGATTGACTACTATATTTGCCGTAGTGATATTATATTCCGCAATCCCTTCCTGCCCTGCAAGCGTTTCAATATCCTCTATCTGTAGTGTTTCAAAGGAATTGTCATGCCATATCATCCAATCCCCGGATTCAAGCTGTTCTATATGCGATCCGTCCACACTCCCATTTTGCCCTCCTAATTTTTTTATCGCTTCAGCCGTCCTGTCACGCCTGTCTGCTTCATTTTCTTCCATCCTGAAAGATGCCCCAAGCGCCTGTTTACCTTCTGTCTGTGTCTGTACGTTTGCGGATTTGCACGCCCACCCGGCATAGATAAAGCAGGCTGTTACAAAAACAACGCTTAAAAGCAGAATTGTCTTTGCCCGTTTCCGAAGCAGACAGCGTATGCTTAACTCTAAAATGTTCATGTTATCCCTCCATTTCCGACAAGGTTTCTTTCACAGGCTTTTTCATATATGGAAAAATGGCAATTCCAGTCAATATTACAACACCAGCCAGTCCGATACATAAAACTCCTGACTGCCAGCTAAATGATAATTCCAATGCTATGCTGTTCCCCTGCATGATGGCAAGACTATTGCTAATCCGTGGTAATAAAAGCTTTGTTGCAATTCCCGCTCCCACGAATGCGACAAAATACAATATCATCTCTTCCAAAATCATTTGAGATAATATATTTCCCTTTGATATGCCCAGACTGATCAGAACAGCAATCTCCGTTTTCCGGCTGCGCATCCACATGGCAAGCAAAAGACCTGTTATCAAACTGCCGGAAGTTACCGTCAGGGCAAAAATCAAAAACGTAATTCTGCCTGTCTGTCCGATCATCATTTTTAATTTTTGGAATGTATTGTCTGTTATCCCAATCGCAGCCCTGTCCTGATACATTCTTTCCAGCACTTCCTTTGTATCCGTGAGCTGCTCAGGATCATTTACATACACTGCCACATTTAAAAAACAAGTCCTGCCGGACAGCCTGTTCACAAAATCTGCCGTTCCATAAATCTGGTTTTCAATGCGGTTCACTGTCCGCACATTTTCGGTCTGGCTCCGTTCCATCCCCGACAGGAACAATCCGGCAACAACCGCTTCCTGCTCTCTTCCATCCACCGTTTCAAACACAATTTTATCGCCTAACTGAATTCCATTATGTTCTGCCAGAAACTGATTCACTACAATATCTTCACTTCCCTGTGGATAATTCCCCTCTGTAATCCGATAAACTTTATCCGCAAACGGGCTGTCTTTCTCCAGTTCATCGTACCCGTGAACG
>BLLT01000456.1 GCA_011958945.1 Lachnospiraceae bacterium
GGCAGACCGCCGCATATGGCGGATGATGGCCATCGTGCGGCGGTCATCTTTAGTACAGTTACGGCATTCTTCATAAATACCTATTTTCACATACGCTGCTGATTATGTGATGAATTTCCCGCATAGGGAAACAGCGGGTCTGCCAGTCGGAAACTGAAACTCTCCCTATCCACCAGCCCCACCACTTTTTCACTGTCATACAGTTCAAGCAGGAATCCGGCCATCTGTCTGCTTGTGTGATATGTTCCGAAAGATTTATCATAGTCGTATTCACTGACATTGTTTGCCACCATGCCGAACTCCGTCTTTGTCGCCGCAGGCGCCAGCACCTTCGCTTTCATTTTCGCCCCTGTCCCTTTCAGTTCCCATGCCAGCCCCTCTGTAAATGTGCTGACATAAAACTTTGCTGCACAGTATGTCACAGCCGTAGGCACAATGGTATACCCGCCAGCCGAAGATATATTGATAAGCTGTGTCCCATCTACATCCTTATAGTCACGGACAAACAGGGAGGACAGTATTGTCAGCGCCTCTATATTCAGATGCAACATTGCCCCGATTTTTCCCAAGTCCTGACCTGCCACGCTGTCATAATTTCCAAAACCCGCATTATTCACCCACGTCTCTATCCCATAATCTTTCAGCCCCTCATAAAACCGGTACGCATTTTCCGGGACGGATAAATCCGTACTTCGGATAACGATATCCAAATCCGGGTGTTCCTCCAATATCTCCTTTTTCAGCATCTTAAGATTATCCATGCGCCTTGCTGCTATGACCAGATTTTTCCCCCGCCCTGCAAATGCCTTTGCTGTCTCATGGCCAATGCCGGAACTTGCCCCGGTGATGACTGTATATTTTCCTTTTTCTTGAACCATTTGATAATCCTCCTTCGATTTGGTATAATCCAACCATACAATGTAGAGTAAACTCTATGTCAAGAGGATTGGAGTGATTTTTTATGGAATATTCTATCGGGAAATTTTCAAAACTGACGGGGCTGGGCATCCATACCCTGCGCTACTATGAACAGGAAGGGCTGATTGCCCCGGAGCGCAATTCCGGCAACCGCCGCTGTTATTACGATAAAGACCTCACATGGATTGAATTTATCAAACGCCTGAAAGACACTGGTATGTCCATTAAGGAAATCAAGTACTATGCTGAACTCCGGGCAGCGGGTGATCCCACCCTTTCTGAACGGATGGAAATGCTGGTGCAGCACCGACAGGCGCTTAATGAGCAGATTGCAATGCTACAGGAACATAAAACTAAATTGGATGAGAAGATAGAATTTTACAGAAATGAGATTGAACGAACTTTCCCTGTATCTTTCAGCCACGAAAGGTAAGACCGCACCGTGCTTCCCACCAGCACATACTGTTCAAAATTCATGGAAAGACCATAGCCTTTGAAAACTTCCTGCAAAATATGCTCAAAGCACTTTGGTTTTTCACAAATGGATAAAATTCTTTCTGCCACCTTATCCCATCTTCCTGAACATGCCAGCTATTTTCCCGGCAAAGCTCCGCTGATGCTGCACAAAAGATTAATTCTATTTTCAATTATTATATTATCAGATTATCTCAGCAGCGCCATACTTCCCGTCAACTTATTTACCTTCTTTTTTGCACCACAAATGGCGATACCAAAATAATTCAGGTCCGTTTCTGAAACATCCTTCATCTTTTCAATAAACTCATCATATGTCTTACATCCTTGTGCAAGGTCTGAGAAATCCACCACCGTCAAGTCCGAAAACTCCGGCTCATACAGCTTTTCACGGATAGACTTGATCACCTCCACATTTCCCTTTAAGATTGGCACCGGAAACTCTATAATCCCCAAATGCCCGTTTCCTGTCCTGTCATACACATCCGCGCCTACGACCTCCGGCATCTGCTTCCCTAGCGTGATTCCCATGATTGCCGCCGTGTTCGCTATGATGCCAAGCGGCAGGTTCTCATCAATCACCATGACACATTTTTCATTCTGTAAATCCATTTTCTATTCCTCTTTTCCGGAGGATTTCTCCTCCTGATTTTTTTGATAACGGCGGTAGAGATAGGCCCTGCGAAAGCCAAGCCGCCCATACTGCTCCGGCAGTTCTTCCCTCCCCGGAATATCTGCCAGTATCCTTACAATTCCATTTGCCATCGAAAACCGCAGGATGTCCTCCAAGCCTGTATCCGGCAGGTTCCCGTCCGGCAGGAATAAAAGTCCCTGGCGCTTTATCCCGATGGCCGTCTCTCCCGCCATGACATATTCCGTCCCGCCGTTCCCACTTTTCAAAAACAGCTCACCCTGCATTTTCCCTTCCATGCACAGTTCCCCGGCATTCCGGGTTAAATCACATTCACCGACCACGCCGCATTTTTCCAGCCCGTACCCATTGTCCGTAAGGATGGAACTCAGGTGGTAATTGGTATGCTCCACGATGCGGAACACGCATCCTGCCCCGCACTGGCGGCTGATTTCCTCGCACCTGCGGATGTTCTCCGGGATATCCCCTTCCGAAAATTTGTAATACAGCGGATAGACCAAAA
>BLLT01000457.1 GCA_011958945.1 Lachnospiraceae bacterium
CCCTGCTGCAGGTGACGGGGCAGACCATCACCATCAAGCAGAAGTACAGCGTGCCTGAGGTGGAGAAGAAGGTGTCGGACACGGAAGACGGCGGGCTGGGGGATGCGGTGGACGCAGGCATCGGCGACAGCGTCTATTTCACCCTGGCCGGCACGCTGCCCATGAACTGGGAGGACTATGACAGCTATAAATACATCTTCCACGATACGCTCTCTGACGGGCTAAAATATAACGGGGATGTAAAGGTATACCTGGCAGCCAAGGGCACTGACGGGGAACCGGACCTGGCGGGCAAAACAGAGATTGCCAAAGGCGCGGATGGGTATACGGTTAACCCGGATGGCGCATCTGCAGCAGGCGGCGGCACGCTGACAGTCACCTTTGCAGACTTAAAGAAAGTGGGCGGGGTAACCGCGGAAAGCTGCATCATTGTAGAGTACAGCGCAACGCTGACAGAGGCAGCAGTAATCGGGAAACCTGGCAACACCAACACGGTGAAGCTGGAGTACTCCAACAACCCGAACACGGACTCATCAGGCGACCCGTCCGATGGCACCGGGGAGACGCCGGAGGATACCGTATATGTATTCACCTATGAACTGGACGGAACCAAGGTGGACGGACAGACGCCGGATAAAACGCTGAAGGATGCCCAGTTCGTCCTCTACCGAGTAAAGGGCGAGGGGGAGCCAAACGCTGACGGCGAAAACAACACCCCTACAAACGTGGAGTACGCGGAGGTAACAGACGGGAAGCTGACGGGCTGGACAGACAGCAGGGGAACCGCAATAGGCACTGAGGACGCGAAAGGCACCGGAATCGTGGCATCGGATGAAAACGGCCTGTTTGTAATATCCGGCCTGGATGCAGGCACCTACTACCTGGAAGAGGTGAAGGCGCCGGCAGGCTACAACCTGTTAAAAGCCCCTGTGAAGCTGACCATAGACGCTGAAATCAGCGAATGGGATGCCGAGGCGAACCAGCCGCCGACAATAGGCAGACTGGATCTCATAACAGAGGGCGAAAATGGGGAAGCGCCCACCCCGGGAGATAAGGACAAAGGAACAGTCAGCCTGGAAGTACAGAATAACATGGGCGCACTCCTGCCCTCCACCGGCGGCATGGGCACCACCCTGTTCTACATAGCGGGCGCGGCCCTGGTACTGGCGGCAGGCGTGCTGTTTATGATGAAGAGGCGCACGGATTCAGGGAAATGAATGTCCCAAAAAAAAATTCCCAGGGGGCGAATTTACCGTCAATGAATTTTAAGGGAATAAGTTCTTGGGGATGAGCCTTCCGGGGCAGGTTTAATGGAGAACCAGTCCCCTATGCATGTAAAATATGACTATGCAGCAGCCAGGGGAGGAACCCCCTCCCCTGGGGTGCGTTTGAAACTGCGGGAATAAATTTTCAAACGCACCCCGGGGCTGCAGCAGCAAGGAGAGCCCTGTATGAAGAAACATATCACTACAATTTTATTCATCATAACCCTGCTTGCAGGGCTGTCCTTACTGCTGTACCCAACGGTAAGCGACTGGTGGAACTCCCTCCACCAATCCCGTGCCATCGCGGGCTATACCAAGGCGGTGGCCGGCCTGGATGAGGAATCCTATGAAATGTGGTGGGAAAAAGCCAGGCAGTATAATGAGGAACTGCCCCATAAAAAAGACCGCTACCGGATGACAGAAGAGGAAAAGGAAGAGTACGAAGCCCAGCTGAACGTAGCGGGGAACGGGATTATGGGGTATATCGAAATCCCACGTATTAAGTGTTCCCTGCCTGTCTACCATGGCACAGATGAAGCAGTGCTGCAAATTGCAGTAGGGCATATGGCGGGGACTTCCCTGCCGGTGGGCGGGGAAACAAGCCACTGTGTCCTGTCAGGGCACCGGGGCCTGCCATCAGCGAAGCTTTTTACGGATTTGGATAAAGTGGAGAAGGGGGATTATTTCCTGCTCCATATCCTGGATGAGACACTGGCCTATGAGGTGGACCAAATAACAGTGGTACTTCCAGAGGAAGCGAATGCCCTGGAACTGACAGCGGGGAAGGACTACTGCACCCTGGTGACCTGTACGCCCTACGGCATCAATACCCACCGGCTGCTGGTACGCGGAAGCCGGATGGAAAACCTGCCCCAGGAACAGCCCGCAGCGGTGGAAAAAGAGACAGGAGAAATCCGGGAAGTGCGGGCATGGCCGCCATACCTATGGGCCGCGCCTATTCCAGCAGCTATTCTGATAGGGGCAATAATCTGGCGGAGGAAAAAAAGAGGGAAATGAGGGGAGACAATGGCAGCTAAAGGGCCAGATGGCGGATAGCCGTATGCAATGGGGGATGCCTGGAAGGGGCAGGGGTAAGACGATAAAGTTAATTATGGATACGGAAAAGCAATAAAAAATATAACCAGGCGACATGAAAAATGGACAGGGAAAGGAAAGAGGGCCTGTGGCGCGCGGCATTACAGGCCAGGGGATAAAAAAGTGTCTCAGACACTTCATCGATCCGTGCCCGTCTGATGACGGACTTTCCTATA
>BLLT01000458.1 GCA_011958945.1 Lachnospiraceae bacterium
TTAATCACTCTGAAAGCCCGTAAAGTCAAGCGGTCTGGCCGCTTTCTTCCTATATAAATGCCGCCTTACATTCCCTCAAATCCGGGTGGCGAATGCAAGCGAAATCCAGCCGTCCCGCTTTTCCGCATAGGCTTTGAGCAGCCCCCAGCTGTCCTTTTCCTCGACCACGGTGAAAACGCCCACGCCGGTAAACTTGCCCGTCTTTGGGTATGATTTTCCGGGGCCTTTTCGGATATTTAAATCGGGGATAGATACCCGCACCATGTAAGGTACGGAAAAGGTGAGGCTCTCCATGAACTGCACTTTTCCTTCGCTGACAATGGCTTTCAGGATGGATAGTATCTTCTCCCCGTACTTCTCCCCTGCCGCCCAGCCTTTCCCCTGCGGGTTCTCCTTCTGTCCGAGCCACTCAACATAAGGTGCGCAGCCCCGTTTCACATAGCGGAACCGTGGATCAATTCCTTCACCTACAAACGCATCCGCGGAGGCGTAGGCTTTGAGGTGCTGTATCTGCGCCCGGATGCCAAGCTGCGCCGTTTCAAAGGACAGTCCTGTTTTGCCCCTCTGTGTCACCCCAAGACCGCAGAAATTGTTCTGCGAAAGAGTGACCGCCGAGCCGGAGAAAGTAAAATTCCCGGTTTCGAGGCAGGACTGTGCAAAGGCGATATCACCCCTCACACCCTCCGCCTCCCCTTCCGAAAGGTAGAGCGGAATCATATCCAGAACAGCCTGCGGCACGGACGGATTCTTCTTTTTCAGATAGGATGCCATCTGCCCTGCCGTGGCTTTTGCTTTCCCCATAATGACGGTAAGGGAATCCTCCGCTGTGCTTCCCTCCATCGCCACCTTGATATCTTTTCGGAACTGCCCCATCGACAATCCAAACTTAGACCACAGATGCTCCACGTCCCCGTGGTTGCTGGCAATGCCTCTTTTACATCCCTCGCTGTGGCTGATGATAACTCCGTCCGCCATAGGGTCTAAGCCGAACTGCTGGCAGAGATATACGAATAATTCCACTGCATATCTGTAGGTGGCAAGCACATGGTTCTTCGTATTCTCACCGTTCCCGGTCTCCGTCCATGATGCGCCGCCTGCATATTTAATGGTAGAAGGCTCCGTCATTTCCACACCGATGTGGGTATTGTTTGCGCTGCCTCCGCAGTGCCATCCACGGAAATCCCATGGGAGCAGTTGGTACACATCCCCGTCTGGCTCGATAATGGCGTGGACGCAAGCATTGGCATCCGCCCTGTTCCAGTTCTTCATAAACACATCCGCCTCTGGCTGCGGGCATCCCACCGAGTGGATCATAAGACCTTTCACGGTGATGTGCTTTCCCGCTTTATAACAGCCGGACTCCGTAAGGTAATTCTGTTTTAAATTCATCCCATTTCCCTCTCTTTCACATCAAACGCCGCCCCGTTCCACGGGCCAGCTTATTGAACGAAAAAGGCACCGCCGCAGCGATGCCCTTCCAAAAATTATCCTGTTATCTTTCCATCCGTCTCAGCATGGCGCGGCACACCTGCCTTGCCCTCTTTTTCAGCGGGCGTTTCCACCTGCGGATGGATGCCGCTCTGGTGTGGTTCCTCGACCAGCCGCCGTAATCCTCCAGCGTGTACTTCCCGTGCATCTCCCTTTCACCGTATGCCCTCATCCTTAAGCCCTCCGTCCCTGTATTCCGGTTTCCCCGGTCACAGACATGTTCGCTCTGGACGGGCATAATAGCAAGCGGGAATGGAGCCATAAACTGCACAAACATCATCAGAAAATTTGTGCAGCATATCATTCCTCTTTTTCCTCCCGTAACTGCTCCAGCACGGCTTTCAGCTTCCCCGGAATGGGCAGCCCCGTCCTCGCGGCATTCTCTAAGATGGAAATGCCCTCATTGGAAAGGTAAAAGAAGATGACCGCCGTCCGCAGGACGCTCCCTTCCCCGATGATGTGCGTATCTACGATATGCCCCACCGCCACAAGGCAGAAAATAACCACCTTCTTAAAAATACCTTTGAATCCCACCTCGCTGGAGAGCTTCTTCTCCACTGCCGCCGCCATAAGCCCGGTGATGTAGTCCACCACCACGAATACCACTAAAGCATAAAGGAAGCCGTCAAAACCTCCCATGACCGCACCCAGCGCACCGCCGAGCGCCGCAAACGCATACTGCGCCGCCTCGATAAAATTCTTCATTCCAGTTCCTCCTTCAAATCTGACATCAAAAAAAGCACCTCATAGGGTGCAGTTACTGTTATGCGCATTCCACATACCGGATGAATGCCTTCCCGTGCCCTTCGTTCACCCCAGCCTCGGTCTCCGCAGGGTAATATTTCCCGTTGTGGGTGAATGGCGCGACACCGTCCACATAGCCGGAGCCTCCTGCGCCTGACTCGCCGCGCATGCCATAGTTGCCGCCGAACCATCCGCCTCCGCCGCCGGAATAGCAGGTGCTGCTGGATGAGCCATAAGACGGCGCTGAACCAAAGTTTGTGGAAGGGCTGCTCCCCGTGGATATCTGCCGCCCTCCCAAGGCAC
>BLLT01000459.1 GCA_011958945.1 Lachnospiraceae bacterium
GCTAAAATCTATGTGCGAAGTTTGAGTTACTATTTAATTTTTTATTAATCATTATTCTGCTCTGTCAATCTTATGCTTAGCAAAAGTCTTTTTGAAAATATATTCTATTTTACTAAAAATACAAAATGTGGGGATAAATATTGAAAAATAGACACTTATCAAAAAAAGAAATAAAAAAATTAAACCTTGTACTTCGACTACACGTTGAGCAAATCAGCGTGTGTTCCCGTACGAATCAGATATAGTTCATCGCCATTAACACGATAAATCAAGAGCCAATCTGAAGCGATATGGCATTCCCTTTTTCCAGCATGATTGCCCGACAAATTGTGGTCACGATTTTTTATTGGCAAAGATGCGGGAATGCGCAAGGTATTAATAATACCTTGAAGCAATTACAAATTATATCCGCGTTTCAGACACAGTTTATAGTCTTTTTTAAACTTGGTTGATGTATTTAGTTTTATCATAGTTATTCCTCCAACAGCATATCCAAAAAATCAGAAGTAGCACCATCAAAGTGTTCTCCTTTACCGTTATCAATCATTGCCTGAACTTCCTCCATCGCTTCTAAAGTTTCAGCATTCGGGATTTCATCCGATAACGATGCTCCTTGTAAATAGGGAATAACATAGAGCAGTTTTGCATCCGATATTTGGTCTATCAGACTTTTGGCAAATTCTCGGTTGCTCATAGTATGCACCTCGCTTTCATTTATATCATAGTATAACATATCTATTTATTCTCAACAACAAGCTCCATACATAATTTTTATTATATTATATGCCAGAGGACGGCAGGATACTCTCCTTTATGCTTAACCTAACTTCAAAAACGAACAAGCCGGAAATCTTTGCTCCAAAGATTCCCGGCCCTGTTCCCTATTATATTTATACAATATTTTTTCACAAATTTCTTTTACCACTTATCCGTAGCCACCGGCAGCGGGTCCACGGTATCCGCCATCCGGTCTGCCAAAAGTTCCAGCATCCTTATCTTCACTTCCCTATAATCCGGATCATCCCACAGGTTACGGAACTCGTCCGGGTCTTCTTTCAAATCATACAGTTCCCCTTCCTTCGAGGTATGGAATCTGGACAGCTTATACCGCCCGTCATATACCATGGTTCCATAGGCCTGCGGCTGGGTATGCCAGGGCATGGCCTCGTAATATTCACAGTAAATACTATCCCTGTGTTCCTCCGGTTTCTTATCCCCTGTAAGCACATCGGCCAAGGAGCGTCCCTGTACCCCAGGCTCAATCTCCCCAATACAGATTTCTTCAATAGTTGGAACCAAATCCGTCAGCTCTGCCAAAGCGTTTAGGCGCACCCCTTTCATAAAATGATTTTTCCAGGAAATAATCAGGGGCACATGAGACATCCCTTCATAAAAATACGGGCCTTTTAAGTAAATACCATGGTCACCCAGCATTTCCCCATGGTCGGAAGTGAAAATAACAATAGTATTTTCCACTTCCCCGGTTTCTTCCAGCGTATCCATCAAACGGCCAAATTGAATATCTATCATTTCCACCATAGCATAATAAGCCGCCTTTATCATACGATGTTCTTCCTCATTCATTTCCTCGAAACAGAAATGGTGGGGAGTGGATGTATTATTATACGCATTGGCATGGTCCTGCTTTTGGAAAATCGTCTTTTTCTCCCATTCCCCGTCTACGTACTTGGGCAAAGGGAGTTTATCCGCCCGGGCCAGGTACTTGTCCAGCAATCTCTTGGGAGGGTCAAAGGCATGGTGAGGGTCAAAAATATTAATATTATAAAACCAGGGAGGACAATTGAATTCGGGCATCTGCCTTTTTTCCTCCGCAAAATAGCGAATGGAGTCAATGGCCTGGTCAATACACCATTTGGTAAAATGATCCTCCTCATCCATTCCTATTTTTACATAGCCCATTTTATCAAAATCGGGATATTGATACTTCTTCCCTCGTTTGAACAGCCAATGGCTGTATTCATTAGCGCTCCAATAAGTTCCTCCCGATTCCGGAAGCCCGGCATTTCCAATTCCTGACGGATTATGCGCCCAATGGAATTCTGTAAACCCATCATCCATTCTTTTTTCCTGAATAGGGCAGGCTGTAGGCCCACAGGGTGCTAAATGTAATTTTCCTACCAAAGAACAATAATACCCATGGTCCGCCAGCACACGGGAAACCAGCCTTTCATAGGGCGGCATAGACTGCCCGTTGGCGCGGCATCTCGTGGTACGTGGATACCGGCCCGTTAAAAAGGACGCACGGCTGGGCGTACATACGGGCGATTGGCAATAGCCATTTTCAAACAAGACACCTTCTGCTGCAAATTTATCCAGGTTTGGGGTGTCCACATCCGGATTCCCATAGCAGCCCAGGGTGTCAAAACGCTGCTGGTCAGTGACCACAAGCAGTACATTAGGTTTTGTGTTGCTGTATTTATTCATTTTATGTTTTCCCCCATTTCTGCACGGCTTTCAAAAAAGTGGCTTCGGTTCTTCGTCAATT
>BLLT01000460.1 GCA_011958945.1 Lachnospiraceae bacterium
CATTTTTGCGCGGCTTTTGTCCAATGCCGGAATGGCTTACAAGTCTGTGGATGCCGCGCGGACACAAACTCATCGGACTATTCTTCCATATATACTTTCAAGACTGCTTTTTTTATGGCGGAAGGCTGTCCGGCGGACAGTTTCACCATATGGGCATCTTCGGGCAGGACAACGAGAGCCTTTCCGGGTATCAGTTTCATATAATGCTCTACTTTGCCGCTCACTTCCAGAAGATCCGATTCTTTATCAAATGTTTTGACAGTGACCCTGGACATATCCGAAACACCCACGTTTTCCTCTCCGGCAACGGCAATATGAATATCCGCATATTTTTTATGTGCTTCGAAGAAAGCCCCTTCTTCGGCAATCGTCTCATAATCAAAGACATTCATATATAAAAATTTTCCGTTTATTTCATAATGGCCGGCTTCAATGCCATCCAAAGGATGGCTGTCCAGATAAGCGAAGGCTTCATCCAGGTATTTCCCCAGCCCATAATAATTTTTAAGGTTGCTTATTTCTGCATATATCATTTGTCAGCCTCCTGTATTATCCTTTCACGGCGCCCATAGTGATACCCTTTGTAAAGTACTTCTGGAATATAAGGAAAATAATGATTATAGGAAGGGCGGCTAAGGATGCCCCTGCCATTATCAAACCAAAGTCGGTGGCATTTTCAGCCTGCAGCTTTGCGATACCGAGGGAAATGGTCAGGTTCTTTGTACTGCTCAACATAATCAACTGCATGAAGTAATCGTTCCAGGAGTTGATAAAAGTGAAAATGGCCAAAGCGCCAATCCCGGGCTTAATCAGCGGGAGAGCAATGGTGTAAAAGGTCTTCCATTCCCCGGCACCGTCAATTTTGGCTGCTTCCATCATTTCCCCCGGAATCCCTTCGGAGAATTGCTTCATCAGAAATACGCCGAAAGGCCAGCCCACAATCGGGAAAATAACCGCCCAGATGGAATTGTACAGATTGAGGGAAGCCATTTCACGGATTAAAGGAATCAGGATTACCTGTTTAGGCAGAGCCATGGCACATACGATAATGGAAAACATCAGGGTACGGCCGATAAAACGTTTCTTAGCCAGAGCATATCCTGCCATAGCGGAGGTGACGCAGGTAAGAATCATGGATGCCACGGCCATAAATATAGTATTGAGCAGCCAGCGGATTGCGGCAGGCACTTCTGGGCCGGCGAATCCTATCTCGGTAAATGGGATATGGAATTCCCAAATAGGTGCTACCTGTCTGCTGAACAGTTTCCGATAATTGTCCATTACCCATTCCGACGGCCACCATTCAGGCGAAGGGGCGTTGATAGCGGCAGCTGTTTTAAAAGAACCGGTAATAATCCAGTAAAGGGGGAAGGCAAACGCGAAGGCCAAAATAGTTATGATTGTGATTGATATAATCCTATAAACAGTGGAACGGTTAAATTTGGTAGTCATATATTTTTCCTCCTCCCTTATTCCGATTTGGCCAGTTTAAACTGTATTGCGGAAAGAACTGCGATAATAATGGCCAGGATAACCCCCATAGCATTCCCGTATCCATAGCGATACCGTTTAAACGCACAATAGTAAATATAATACATAATCGTATCCGTCCGATGATTCGGGCCGCCGCTGGTCAAAAGCTGAATCAGGGCAAAGCACTGGAAGCTGTTGATGGTAGTGATAACCAGAATATACAGCGTGGTGGGCATCATCTGGGCCCATTTTATTTTCCAGAAACATTGGAATTTTGTGGCGCCATCCACTTCTGCGGCTTCTACCAGTGACTGGTCCACATTGTTGAGCGCAGATATGTAAAGCACGATGGGCTGCCCTACGGAAGTGGTGAGCAGGATTAATATAATACAGCCGAGGGCAAACCTTTCATCTCCCAGCCAGTTAATGTTTTTCTCCAGAATTCCAGTTTTGGTACCTATATAATTGAAAATACCGTAGTAGTTGTTGAACATCCATTTCCATACAACGGTAACGGCAACGGATCCGGTTACAACCGGCAGATAGAAAATACACCGGAAAGTGGAGCATACGGGGCCCTTCAAGTTATAAATGACGGAACTTGCCCATAGTGAAAAAATACATACTACAGGAACAGATACAAGTACGATGATTGCGGTATTTTTAAGTGCCCCCAGGAATATGGCATCCTGGAACAGTTCTTTATAATTTGCCAGGCCAATAAAGATATCATCCCGGTTCATGGTGGAGTCAAAAAAACTTGTGTAAATACATTGTATCATGGGATACACTACAAAGCCAAGAAAGAAGATTAAGCTTGGAAACATAAAAGCGTATCCGGCTATTGTTTCCCGGCGTACCAGCGCTTTGCTCATGGGATTCTTTTTTGTCATAAGGTTTTCCTCCTCATATCGCAGTTAAAAGTATGCAGATTAGAATTGAGTAGGGAAGAACCGTCTTCCCCTGCTCGTGCATCGGGCATCGGGCATCCGTCAGCTTGCCGACACATTTCATTTGGAC
>BLLT01000461.1 GCA_011958945.1 Lachnospiraceae bacterium
AAACTTGATATGCGCTGAAATGCAGCGCAGAAATGGAGTAAATTATGAAGGTACAAGAATTGCGGAAGTTATTGGGAAATGCGGAGCGGGAACATTTGGAGAAAGCGTTTGTGGAGTGCTATAAGCAGCTTCGCAAAGGACAGAAGGAAGAAATAGATTCGATATTGACTATGATGCTGGAAGGGAAGGCAATTGAGCAAAAATCGGTAGAAGCCCCTGTTAATTTTGAAGAACTGGAGCAGCAGATTATTGTTTTTATAGATAATGCCTATGCGCAGAATTATTTTGCACCAAATCGTACTATCCCTAAAAGCCAGCGTCCTAAATGGCGGTTCATGGTCAAAAATTTTATGAAAGAATTGTCAAAGATTCCTTTAGACAGCAATCATTATGAGCGGGCAGTGAAATTGCTGACAGACTTATATTGCCTGATATGTGAGGCCTGCAATACCTATTTGTTTTCCACAGAGGACCCTTTTCGCTCTATTGGATGGGAACAGCCGGATTTCTTTAAGCTGTTGGTAACAAAGACATTTGCCAATGGATATTCACGGAAGAATATTTCACAGTTATTGCGTTATGCAACAACGGGGGGACTGAGCAGAGAGTCTTTGCATATACAGCAGGAAATGATATTGCTCAGTGGGCTGCGGACAAGTGACGTTAAGTATGTTGCTATTGAGGAGGCAAAAAAGCTGGTGGAAGAAGGAGTAGGCAAACTGGCATCGCTTAAGAAATATAGCAGCAGTCAATATTACATGAATGAAGCAGTCAATGAACTTTGCGGTATGATTTTTTTAATCACAATAGCGCTGGCAGAACCGGAATCGGGAATGGAGTATTATTTTGCACATTCCAGGGAAGGGGATAACGAGATTACACTTTATTGCGCCCTGCAATTGGCGGATTGGGTGGGGGGAGATGATTTATGGATAAAAGTGTATGAGTATGGGCTTAGCAAGAAAATAAAGCCCCGCAACAGTCTAAAGGAGGAGTATGCAATACGGCTTGGAAGCCTCAAAGCACAGGATTGACCCGTTAAAAGGGAATTCAGGATGCTGCATTGAGGGGCTTGGGAGCCTTCCAAGTATCTAACTTCGAAGTTAGGAACTTCGGTATTTTATATAAAATCAAACAAACTCATTTGGACAGTTTTCTTTGTTTCTTCGTCTTCCGTTTTCTCCGGCAGTTCCCGTTTGATGTATTTTTCTGGGATTTCCTGTAGAAAGCAGGAGGATTTCTGGCCGCATATGAGGAGAAGTTCTTCCTGTGCCCGGGTCATACCTACATAGCATAGGCGGCGTTCCTCCTCTATGGAGGCGCCGGTATCTGCGGTTCCAATTTCCAGGGGTAGACGGCATTTGTCCATTCCGTAAAGGAAGACAACTGGGAATAAGGCTGATTTTTCCATATTCTCCGTCAAAGCCTCCCCGGTTCTCCAGCTGCTCCACGTAGTTTTGCACGCCGATGTTAATTTTCTTTCCGCAAATGAGGCAGAAAAGGATGAAATTCGCCGGCTGAAATAGTTAAGCTTCTGGCGATTTGCTGTTGATTCAATTTGGCCTAATATTATATGTAGAGTTCGCATTCCTTCCGCTCGGAACAGGCTTTTTTGATGGCCATAGATACGGCGGAAACCAGGGCTTTGTTTGTATGCCTTGCCTTATTTGGGCAAATCGCAACACAGCGCATGCAGGAAATGCATTTGCCGGAATCGGTAAGCCGGGGGTCATTTTTATCAATGGCCGCCACCGGGCATTCGATGGCACACTTTCCGCATCGGATACAGGCACTGTTTGCCTTGGGAACCAATTTTGCGCTCCCTTGTTTTTTGTAAGGCCGGTTTCCGGGGAGGTGAAGGGGCGGGAAATCATTTAAGGTCAGTTTTTCCTGTATTTTTTTGGCAAAGTTATTTAAGGCCGAAGTATCCTCGCCATCGGGCCTGCCGGCAGCGTATTGATGCATAATAGAATGTTCGGCAATTGCAGCAACTGCAGCGATGGTTTGAAATCCGCATCCCTCCGCAATGTCCTGTAGTTCCGCAAGGGTATCTTCATATGCACGGTTGCCGTAGACACAAACAATCACAGCCTTGGCATGATTGCCTTTGATGGCCGATAAACGTGCTGCAGCAGTTTGGGGTACACGTCCTCCATAAGAGGGGACGGCTATGACCGCAATATTGTCAGAGGGAACGGAGCAGCCGGAAAAATCCGTATTGCTGTTGGCCAAATCTATAGTTGCAGGGCACTCGCCTAACTGTTCGATGAGGATATCGGCAATGCGTTTTGTGCCGCCTGTGGGGCTAAAGGTAATTTGTGTGCAGTTCACAATTTGGTCTCCTTATATAGTATAGCCTTCCGGAATCTTCTTGGCATCTGCCGGACGAAATTCCGGAAGTTTATATGGTTTCAGGTTATGTTAAAATTCTAACATCGCATAGATGCAGAGTCAAGGTTGATTCCCGCGGGCAACGAGCCAAGTGGCTG
>BLLT01000462.1 GCA_011958945.1 Lachnospiraceae bacterium
AACAGTTCAGCCCAGGACTCTGCAGCATAGTGCAAAATCCTGGGCTGAACCGTTGCCGCTTAAGCGGCGCGTCAATCCTTTTGACACTCGTAAAGATATTCTGTGGGGCTCTTCCCGGTCACTTTCCGAAATACCTGACTAAAATATTTTGCGTCTGAAAATCCAACCGCATAAGGAACATCCTTTCGGTCACAACTGCCCTCCCTGTATAACCTCTGAGCCTGTTTAATCCGATAGGTGCGCAGAAACGAAGAAAAGGTTTCACCAATATTTTTAGAAAACAGATAGCTGAAATATTCCGGGCTGATACCCAGCCCTTCCGCCAGCTCCCTTTGATTGATTTTCCCTGCATAGCAATTCTGGACCATATCCAATGCCCGAAGAATAAAGGGATGCGCATCAGGGTACTGCCGTCTCAGATTCAGTGTCTGCTCAGCGGAATACCCTCCTCCACCGCTCCTTTGTCTGAGCCTGCGCAAAGTCCTCTCCATGTCTTCCCGTGTCACCGGTTTCAAAATATATTCTGCAACCCCCAGGGAAATTGATTGTCGGGCCAACTCAAAATCAGCATAGGCGCTGATAACCACAAATTCGGCGGAAAGCTGCTGTGCGCGCACGGCCTGGATCAATGCCAGCCCATCCATAAAAGGCATTTTAATATCAGTAATTACTACATCCGGCTTAAGCCGCATAATCATCTCTAATGCCGACTGGCCATTGGCCGCCTGTGCAATTAACTCATAATCCCCTGGAATTGTTTGCAGCAGCTTGCTCAACCCTTCTCTTGCACGCTGCTCATCTTCTGCAATTATAATCTTCATATGCCCTCATTTCCGCACGGTTCTGCATTTTAACTTTGTTAAAATTAATCAGCTTTACCAAGGCTTACGCATGTTGGAGTTTGTGGCCGCCATACAGGCACAGACCCCTGATTAAAAATTTCCGTTTCTCAATCCTCCTCCGGGATGGGCAGCCAGAAGGTGAAACAAGTTCCTTTCCCCTCAGCAGTTTCCATTCGTGCTCAAACCGTTCCCCAAAATACATCCTCATTCTGGTAACCACATTTTGTATTCCGATCCCCGAACCGGCCTCCGCCAGCTTTAAGGATTTCCCCTCTTCCAAAATACTTTGAAGGGCCTGGCCAACTTCGGGCCGGATACCGCATCCATTATCGCTAACCCGAATAACGAACCTGTCTTGTTCCACATGCCCGCTAATTTGGATCAGGCCGCCCCTTTCTATATTCTCAAAACCATGCAAAATCGAATTTTCCACAAAAGGCTGTAAAAAAAGTTTGCAGCAGGGCCATTCCCCGTATTCCTTGGGATAATTTATCTCATATTCAAATTGATCCATGAGCCGATATTTCTGGAGATGAAGATACTGTTTTACCCACTCCAGTTCCTGTTCCAAAGTCACGTACTCCGTTTTTCGCGAAAAGGTATAATGGAGGATATTGGAAAGGCTTTTTAGCAGGCTTGAAACTTCGTCATTTCCGGCCTCCATAACATTATAATTAATCGCATTTAACGTATTGCAAATAAAGTGTGCGTTAATCTGCGATTCCAACGCCTCCCTTTCCGCCTGGTTGCGCTGCTCAATAGACTGCATCTTCTCCAGAAAAAAGCGTTGCGTCTCCTGCTTTTGCCGGCATAAATTATCCACCATATCATTATATTCCGCCGCCAGCTGCCAAAGTTCATGGCTTCCTTTGATTTCAATCTTTTCGTTGAGATTGCCTGCGCGTATTTTATCCATAGCATTCCGTATGGACGCAATCGGCGCCAAAATCCCCCGCATCAGCAGCTGCCAGATTAATGCACACAGCATCAGCAATATAACATAGAAAATGAGCCCTTCCCGATACATCACGTTCACATCCTCACGGATATTATCGACATCAATAAGAATATGCGCCTTCCACCCGAAATAGTCCAAGGAGCGATGCAGCTCCATATCCGAGGTTCCCTGCAAATACTCTTCCTCCGGCATACCGATATACTGCCTGTCTGCATGGTAAATAATGATATCATCCTGATCCGTCAGATAACCATATGTATGATCCTGGCTGCTTTTGCCCACCAGGCCGCTGGATTCCGCAATACTGTCCAGCCTAAAGGAAAAAACAATCACCTGCGAAACATTGTCGAAGCGGGTATTGCTGCCTATTAACGGCAATGCAACATGTATCAGCGTCATATCCGGCAGGCCAGTATGGAAAGCCGGTTTCGTGCTGATGCAGTAGCGCCCAATCATATCATACTGCAGCCGTTCCATCACATCGCTGTAAAGTTCTTCCAACACCAGCAGATTCTCATCAATCCATAAATTGGTATTGCCGCTGCCGGTCCAATAACGCCCATATTCCCTTAACAGCCCATCTTCCGAAACAATAGCTACTGCCGCAATATCCCCTGCATAATGACAAATACTTGTAAGTTCCGAGGTCAAATCCTTTTGGAATTGAATGCGGCTGTTGTCGCCCTTTT
>BLLT01000463.1 GCA_011958945.1 Lachnospiraceae bacterium
GGGTGAGGGAAACATTGACGGGCTCATATTTGCCGGGATTTCCATGGCGGATGTTTACGGGGAGATTGGCCGTACAGTGTGCTTGTCTTTTTTAGCTGGTGTGGCACTTATTTTTATAGGCATTATGATTGTGGGCGCTTATATTAAGCGGACAGTTACCAGGCCTCTCTTCCGTTTGACTATATTGGCGGAAACATTGGAGCAGGGCAACTTAGGGCTGGGTATGAATCAAAACATGCAGGCAGATATCCATTCTAACGATGAAATTGGCGTTCTGGCACAAAGTTTTGATAAAACGATAAGCCGCTTGAAGAATTATATCGGAGAAATATCCAATATGCTGGAGTCTGTGGCAGGGGGCGATCTGACACTCCAGATAAGCCAGGAATATGTAGGGGACTTTGCCACTATCCGCACTTCATTGAATGATATTCTTAAGCACCTTAATAAAACTATGGGTCAGATTGCTTCCAGTTCAGAATATGTTTCCGGCGGGGCGGAGCAAATGGCTTCGGCAGCCCAGGGGCTGAGCATGGGGGCTGTAGAACAGACCAATGCCGTAGAGGGGCTGGAAGAGACAATGCAGGAGGTTGCAGGACGTATCAGGCAGACGGCGGACAACGCCGGGCAGGCACAAAAGCAGGCAGGGGAAGTAGGGCAGAAGATTACCGAGAGCAATCAGAAAATGCAGGAAATGATGGCTGCTATAGAGAAGATTAATAGTAGTTCCCAGGAGATTGGGAAGATTATCAAGGCTATTGAAGATATTGCCTTCCAGACCAATATCCTGGCGCTCAATGCTTCCGTGGAAGCGGCACGGGCAGGGGAAGCAGGCAAAGGGTTTGCGGTGGTGTCTGAAGAGGTTCGCAGCCTGGCAGGCAAGACGGCAGAAGCATCCCAATCCACAGCGGCATTGATTGAACGTTCAATGGCTGCGGTGGAAGAGGGAACGCAGATTGCCGGCGTAACAGCGAAACAGCTGGAGGGAGTAGTGGTGGAGGCACAGAGAATCGTAGGAACCATCAATGACATTGCGGTGGATGCTAGGACGCAGGCAGATGCCATGGAGCAGATAGAGGGGCAGATTGACCAGATTTCCAGCGTGGCTCAGACTAATTCCTCTACCGCCCAGGAGAGTTCTGCAACAAGCGAACAGCTAAGTGCCCAGGCGAACCTGCTGAGACAGCTGGTTACAACTTTCCGCCTGCGGGAAGAATGATGGGGCAGAAAAAATGTTTCCTTAATTTAGGGGAGGGAAGGGCATAGCAGCTACATATATATTTAGAAGAGCGTATATCGGAATAAATAAGGAACACGCAGCTAAGATTTCATTTTCGGCTGCGTGTTTTTCTTATAGAATTTGGGGATATTGGATTTATAGATTTTTGCGACAATGATAAGGAGCGGAAGGAAAGAATCCGTCTGGCAAAGGCATCATGTATGGAAAATGACTAGTACTAGGAAGATATCAAAAGATTTTTAAGTATTTAAAGAAAATATGTTGACGTACGTAAAAACGTACGGTACAATACAGCTAAGGAGATGATAATATGACTGCAATAAGTGTGACGAAGGCGCGGGAAAATATATATCAAATACTTTCTGATGTAAATAGCAGCAGCCAGCCAATTACGATTACGAATAATCGTGGAAAAAATGGTGTTCTTATATCGGAAGATGACTGGAATGCAATTCAGGAAACATTATATCTGAATTCTATACCAGGCATGGCAGAAAGTATTTTAAAAGCAGGAAAAGAACCGTTGGAAGAATGTTCCATATATAATCCTGATGAGGAATGGTAGATGTATATCATAAAGTTTAGTAAACAGGCTGACAAGGATAAAAAATTATTGAAAGGGGCAGGGCTTGATTCAAAAGCGAAAAAAGTGCTGAGTATCATAGCGCAAAACCCTTTTCAAAACCCGCCGCCGTTTGAAGGATTGGTGGGAAATCTAAGCGGCTATTATTCCAGAAGGATTAATATACAGCATAGGATGGTTTATCAGGTGTTTGACGATCCGATTGTTATGGAAGGATTGGAGTATGAAGGAACAGTGAAGATTGTCCGTATGTGGTCACATTACGATGCTGTGAGGTAAAGATGAGATTCCCAATCTTTCTGCTGAATTCCGTTTTTTTAACCAATAGGTCTATATAAAATCTTTTTTTGCATTCCTGCCATTCTGGAGGAATGCTTTATCTATGCACGCGGGCGTCCAAAGGAAATATGTCGGCAGAACTGGCGGCCGCCCGGCGCGCGAGTAGGGGAATAAACTTCCCTGCTCGATTTCCCAATTGCAATTTTCACCGTTAAAATAGTATTTACACAATCTGAATTCTTTCCATTCTGTAAGATTTCAGAAAGAATGTGGAAAGAATCATAGGTTATAGTGATATATGTAAGGGCAGAATGATGCAGAACTATAAAACAGCATATCCCCGTACAACGTCCGGAGAATTTACGGACGCAAAGCGGCCGGAAAT
>BLLT01000464.1 GCA_011958945.1 Lachnospiraceae bacterium
AGAAAAGAAAATGAATGAATTTATGAAAATATTATTGTCGCTGTCTGTTTCCGGCGCACTGTTACTGCTTCTTATTTTGGGATTGAAGCCGCTGTATAAAAACAGGTTCAGCAAGCGTTGGCAGTATTATATTTGGATAATTGTTGCGCTGCGGTTTCTGCTTCCATTTACTCCCAATACTACGATTGTTGGAAGCCTGTTTGAAAAATTCGACACAGCAGCAATAACAAATGAAATCCCTACAATCCCCAATGTACCCGTTCAGGTAAGTCCGGGTAACAACGAAGCAGAGCCGATACAGACAAACAGGGATATGACCGCCGCTGCTGCGCTTGAACCATTTAACAAATATGTCTGCCTGTTTTTTATCTGGTCAGCATTGGCACTGGTTCTATTTGTCCGTAGGATAACGGTTTATCAAGGATTTATCCAATACATCAAAGCAGGCAACACAGAGGTATCGGATATAAAGATTTTGAATCTGCTATCTGATTGTGAAGAAAAATTAAATATTAAGACGAGGGTTGAATTATCCTATAATTCGTTGATTGCTTCCCCTATTATGATTGGATTCTTTCGACCAAGAATTGTTTTGCCTGTTCATGAATTGGAAGATAAGGAGCTGTCTTATATCTTTGTGCATGAGCTAACCCACTACAAGCAGAGGGATATGTTTTACAAATGGCTGATACAGATTGTTGTGTGCGCCCATTGGTTCAATCCTTTTGTATATCTGCTGGAAAAGGAAGTGAATAAATCTTGTGAATTGTCATGTGATGAAAAAGTCATAGCGGTACTTGATGATAAAGCAAGGCGTGACTATGGGGACACATTGATTTCATTTTTGAAGTCAAACAATCTCTACAAAAGTTCTTTAGCTTCTGTCACTTTGACAGAAGGAGCAGAACAACTAAAAGAAAGGTTAGGTGCTATTATGAATTTTAAGAAAAAGAATAAACCCGTTGTTATTTTGACAAGCATATTGACACTGTTTCTTGTTATAAGTGCTATTGTTATTGGTGTCTATACAACAGGCTCAGGTGCTGCAAATGCTCATGCAGCTCCTCTCTCAAATCCACAGTTAGACACGGAGGGAAAACCCTCATTGACATTAGATGTGAGCAGTTGTGCAGTAAATGTGCTGCCAGCAACAGATAATAAAATTTCTGCTGAATACAACAGCAATGTTTATGATGTGAAGATTGACGAATCAGATGATAGCCGAAAAGTATCTATTTCCTGCAAAACAAGCACGAATACAAATGATGAAACCATAAAACTTTATATCCCAGATATTGATTATGGGGAAGTGAGTTTAACAGCAGATAGCGCCCATTTAACTTATGATTTTATAAGGTCTGGTAACATTGCGGGCAACTTCAATATGGCGTCTGTCTTTTTGACTTTGCCGGAGGGCTTTAATGGTTCATTAAACGCAGTAGCAAACAGCGGATATTTCCAGTTGATTTCCAAAGATGATTTTAAAAATACCACCACAACCATTACCGATAGCGGAGATTGGGGAGAAATATATACGCCTAAAAATTTCACAGAAAGCAACGGGAACTATACGTTTACGAATGGCACAGGGAACAATGTTATCAATGTGACAAGAAAAGGCTCTGGTGTCATGGGAATATACACTTCGGACGCATTTGATTCCTCAAATTTCCCGGAGGAATGGAAAGATTTATGGTCTGATACATGGCAAGGTACACCGTGGGAAGATGACTGGTGGCAGAACAGTTGGAAAGAGGAAGATTAAAAGTAGGTTATAAAGTATGGGCGACAGTCTAAGTGCTATCGCCCCTTGCTTTATTAGAATGTATTTATAAATCATGCACTTATAGTAGAAAGGGGGAATTTCTATGACTTGCACGGAGGCATACAAGGAGCATATCGAATACACATTTAATGCCTTTTGCAGAGTAGTTATACGCTATGCCGCTATCAACGCATGGCGTGACAGGGATAAGCGGCGGCAAAGGGAAATATCTTTTGAATACCTCACAGAAGAAAAGTTTTATCCATTCTGTACATCAGACACATATTTCATAGACCCCTACAAGCAATACCCGGTTATGGTATGCGGTCAGAGGGTTATCCTCACAAACGGAAATCTTGCCGAAGCCCTGTCCTCTCTGCCAGAGAAAAAGAGGGAAATCATTTACCTTTACTTTTTCGGGCGTTACACACAGCAGGAAATTGGGGAACTATACGGACGCTGCCGGAGTACGGCGTGGCATCACATACACAGTGCCTTGCAAATGCTGCATGAAGAAATGGAGGTGCTTTTCCGTGAGGAATCCTAAACTTGTGCCATATGAAACGATTGTCCGGGCGACCAGCGGAGAGCCGGAAGCCGTGGACGAGGTTTTACGGCATTACAGCAAGCGAATCCGAATCGCCGCCATTGAAAACGGGCATATAGACAGGGATACCGAGGACAGCATAAAACAGCGGCTTGTCACTGCCCTGTTTAAGT
>BLLT01000465.1 GCA_011958945.1 Lachnospiraceae bacterium
CAGCCAGTTATACGACATTTCCACAATGCCTGCTGCGACGGAATCCCCTCATTCCTATTTTACTTAAAAAATTTGTTTGTTGTGTTTTACTTTTATTCTGGTGAACTCCCTACAAAATTTTTGACATAGATAATATTGGGTTTGCCTAACCCCTGTCTTACGCTCTCAATTAAACCTATCCCTCTGTCACTGTCAAGCTCCCTCATCAGCTTTACCGCCTTGTCATTGGCACAATGAAACCTGTCCTTTACTTCATCAACGGTAAAATATATGTATGCCCTGCCTTGTTTGTCTATCCAGCCGTTTTTCTGTGACAGCTCCATGCGGTCAATCATCATTCCATAGAGCAGCTTTGCCCCGACTGACAGCGCATCAAACTGGCTTTCCGTAAATAACTGCTTTGGTATACGGTAAAAAGCATACTGGCTACTCTGTTTCCCATAAAAATATTCAAAATCCATTATTCAGCTCTCCTTTCCCTCATTAAGTGGCTTTTTTGTTTATATTCATTGTCTGACATGGAATTATCCCTCTTTCCCTTTTCATTTCTTTTTTACACGATAATAAACGGGGATTTTGGAGATAAAACGCTCTCTCCATGACCATTCTCCACCAATGCCATGCAGACACAGCAATATGCTCCAAAAAGTGACTGCTGTGCATATGCCATGAAAGCCAACTGCCATATCTGTTTTTCCACATCAATCAACAGCAGAATTTAGCTTTGCCATTCTCTGCCTTGCCTGTTCCCTCTGTTCATCGCTTACTGCCCTCGGCTTACGATAAGTAACGTATAATTTCGGCATGGAATAGGTCTTGTCGATGTTCGTCTGATTCAGCAATTTATAGCTGTCAGGATAATCCGCCACAAGCCGATCCAGCCTGCGCATCACGGACTTATCCCTCGTGTAGACGGTTGCTGTCTGTTCTCCAGCATTGTAGTTTACCACCGTTTCCATTTCGCATTTTGTTAAATTTGTCATATCCTCTAACCCTCCTAAATTTCTGTATCAAAAAAGGACTGCGTGACTGCAATCCCTTTTCCAGTGTGTTCCTGCCCGTATTTTGTTTGATGTACCTATAACTGGCACGCTATATCTATCGCTGTCTGAGTTTCTCCAAAAGAGGAAGCCCAACTGTCAAAATGCCCAAGCCCTAACTTCTGCAACGTGCCGTACTGGAGATAGCGCATATTCGTATATAATTCCGTCATACTGTTGCTGATCGGCGTTCCGGTTGCGAAAGTCACGCCCTTGCCGCCCGTCAGTTCATCCAGGTACTGGCACTTTGCGAACATATCCGAGGACTTCTGCGCCTCCGTCTGTGCGATGCCCGCCACGTTCCGCATCTTTGTGTATAGGAAAAGATTTTTGTAAAAATGGCTTTCGTCCACGAAAAGCCTGTCAACGCCAAGCTGCTCAAAGGTCACGACGTTATCTTTCCTCGATGTATCGTTCAGCTTTTCAAGCCTTGCCTCAAGAGATTTCCTTGTTTTCTCCATCTGCTTAATGGTATAGCGTTCCCCATTGTCGGCTTTCGCCTGCTCTATGGCAAGCTCGATCTCGCTGATCTGCCTCTCTATCATGGCTTCCTGACGCTCCATTGACAGCGGTATCTTCTCAAACTGCGAATGCCCGATGATCACCGCATCATAATCGCCTGTCGCTATCCGGGAACAGAATTTCTTCCGGTTGGCAGGCTCAAAATCTTTCTTCGTTGCCGCAAGGATATTTGCGCCGGGATATAAACGGAGAAAATCACTCGCCCACTGCTCCGTCAAATGGTTCGGAACCACAAACAGGCTCTTTTGGCATAAACCTAACCGCTTGCTCTCCATCGCCGCCGCTGTCATCTCAAAGGTCTTGCCCGCCCCGACACAATGCGCCAGTAAGGTATTATCCCCATATAAAACGTGTGCGACTGCGCTTTTCTGGTGGGGCTTTAGCTCAATATCCGGTGTCATGCCGGGGAATTTCAGATGCTCGCCGTCATACTCCCTCGGCCTTGTGGAATTGAACAGCTTATTGTATTTCGCCACCAAGTCCTGCCGCCTGTCCGGGTCACGGAATACCCAGTCCTTAAAGGCTTCCCGTATGGTGTCCTGCTTCTGCGCCGCAAGGGTGGTTTCCTTTTTGTTCAAAACCCGCTTTTCTTTCCCATCCTCCGTGATTGTGTCATATACCCGGCTGTCTTTTAAATTCAGGGAATCCTCCAAAATCTGGTAGGCGTTCCTGCGGCTTGTTCCATAAGTCATGTTCACGAGGGAATTTCCATAATCCGCATTTTTGCCCTTGACGTTCCACTGCCCGGTCACGCCGGAAAACTGTATGCCCATGACGTTCCTGTCAAGTAAATGCTGCGGCGTTTCAAAGGTGTCACGCATGAAATCCTCCAGGTACTCCGGCTTCACCCATGTTGCGCCGATACGCACCTCAATC
>BLLT01000466.1 GCA_011958945.1 Lachnospiraceae bacterium
CCGCGCAGACACAAACTTGGGATTGAAAATTTTTAGTTTTCAATCATTTTTCTCATTGCTGCACTGTTTTTATTCACTTTGCTTTACTTTACTTCGCTAACATGCTAACTCGGTAGCACGCTGACATATTATCACAGTGCACTCCGATTGTCAAGGATATTTATGTCCGTTTTATGACTGTGTTTTATGATACCCGTTTTATGATACCCCGTGACAGTGAAGTCCTCCTGCTTCCCTGTTGCGGAATCCGCCCAATTCAATTTTTGCCTGCGGCAAAAGGCCGGATTCTTTGCCACATCTGCACATTCGTATTCCGGACTGTTACGATATCCCAACCGCATGAGGCAAATAATTGGCCCTGTTGCAAACAACAGGGCCAAAATAATATAAATATATTCAAGTTCCACTTTACTTCCCGCAATAGGCTTTGATTACCAGCTCTTCTCCAATGTCATATTCCAGTCCAGGCTGTACGGGCTGTCCGATGCTGCCTTCAAATCCTCATAGATTCCTCTTCTTTCCTCGCTGCTTTCCCCTGCCCAGTATTCATAGCCTACCATATAGCTATCGATGAAGGAATCCCAGGAATCGAAATTCTGCTGGATCACCTGTGCCGCTTCCAAAGCTTTATCCAAGGCTTCCGTTTCACTGTAATATCCCGCAATATAGCAGCTGGATAACACGGAAACCATACGGCTGTAATCCCAGCCGGACATAACATTCACGCCATTTTCTTCATAACTGTTATATAGCTGGGCATACTGCTGTGCCTCATCTTCTGTAAAATCAAAGTTATCCAAAAGGAAATCAGCCCTCTCCTCTACGGATACATCGGCCAGACCAACCTCTGTCAGCATTTCCATCTCTTCCTCAAAATCCGCCCTGTGCCCTTCGTTCATCAGCCAGTCCAGCGTTTCGTCTGCGGATGCCCTGTCCGTGATATCCCACCACTCGGACAGCATCGCCTGCTGGGAAGCCATCGTTTCGTCATTGGCCGGCATCGTACCAAATACGGTATAATCCTGGCTGTTCACTGCCGTCAGGACAGCATACGTTCCGTTAATCCATAAAATCGTATCCGTTGTTTCCACTGTGGAATTATTTACCACTTCAGGCGCATTTTCCTTGAAAGAAGCGCTCACCTTATTCACATATTCCATCGTCTTGTCATTCAGTCGATTGCCCACATAAACAAATGCATAGTACGCATAGTCGGATTCCCCGTAAATAAAGTATCCTTCTCCCTTGGTGCCCTCAATGCTGATTTTGCAGTTAAAAGCTTCCAAATTTTCAAGGCCCGGCAGCGTCCCTGTGCTGTCCGTCATGTCTGATATATCATAAGTGTCATCCATGGCAGCTTTGATATCATCAATATTAGCCGCATCCACCCCTTTAATCAGCTGCATAACCATCACACCGTCATTGCCGTTTTTGCTGGTAGCCGCAATCCATCCGTCCACCCCGGCATCTTCCGTCACCCAGTCTTCCGCCAGCATAATGCTAACCGTACCGTCCTCGGATGCAAACTCTTTCATCGGCTTATCGGCCTCGCTTGCCCCACAGCCTGCAAACGCAGCCACAACCAAAACAGCCACAAGCCATACTAATGCCTTTCTTACTTTTCTCATGATACTCTTCCTCTCCTTTATCTTTTATTTTTTATACCAAAAACGGATTATATTTTTTCTCCGTTCCGATTTCCGTAGAATCTCCATGACCCGGATATACTTTTGTCTCATCCGGCAGAACAAACAATTTCTCTTTTACAGAGCGCACCAGGGTGCTCATGCTCCCTGTGGGAAAATCCGTCCTTCCCACCGATTCCTGGAATAAAGTATCCCCGCTGAACAAAATGCCATCGGATGCAAAATAGTAACAGCAGCTCCCTGCCGTATGGCCCGGTGTCGCAATCACCCTGCAGGTCATGCCCGCAATTGTAATTTCTTCCCCATCCTCTAAATATCCGTTGGGCTTTACCGTATAAGCCCGTCCGGCCTGCTCCGATACATTGTTCACCGCGTTCTCGCAAACATCCTTTTCCCCTTCATAAGCATATATCTTAGCCCCGCTCAGTTCCCTCAGCTTCCGGCTTCCCCATATATGGTCAAAATGCCCGTGGGTCAAAAGAATCCCCGCCACTTCAAATCCCTTTTCTTTCAGCGTTTCATAAATATAGTCCCCCCTGTCCGCCGGGTCCAGGCAAATCACCTCTTTGCTCCCCTCACGATATACAAAATAACAGTTTGTCTGGCAGATCCCCAAAATCATCCTGCCTACTTTCAATTCTCCCATACTTAACTCCATTTCTGCGCGGCCTTTGTGACCCGGCATTTCCGGGGCTTTACACATGTCAAGTTTGTGAATGCCGCGCAGACACAAACTTGGGATTGAAAAATTTCAATTTTCAATCTTATATCCATGCTCCTTTCC
>BLLT01000467.1 GCA_011958945.1 Lachnospiraceae bacterium
TTCTGGTGTATTTGCATTTCTTATTGTGGCTGTGCCGTTTGCCGCGCCTGCATTCGTGCCTTCTGTTTCGTCCGCTGCGTTTGCAGTATTGGCGTCTGCATCTTCTCTTTCTGATACACCTGTGGCACTTGCACCATCTGCATTTTCCCCTTCCGGTTCATCTATGGCACTTGCGTCATTGGCCTCTGCGCTGTCTGCCTTACGGTAAAGGTCGAATTTGGCACCAGCCAAAGCTTTTGTCGGGTCATCCCTGTCGTATTTCTGTACCAGCAGGCCCGTTCCATCTCCCTCCGGGTTGGTGAAAGTCAGTTCCACCGTCTGCTCCCCTTCGCTGATTACGGCTTCCAGTTCCGTTACCTCCCCGAAGGTATGCCCCAGCGGGGCTTTCGTCTCCCTCACCAGGTACTCGCCCAAGGGCAGTTCCCCGCTCTGTGCCTCGCCGTTTTCATCTGTTTCCAGGTGGGCTGCCGTCACGTTCCCTTCCTTGCGGATAAGGTCAAACTCCGCACCTGCAAGGCGCTTTGCCGGCTCTCCGTCATCGGTCTTGATTATCTTGATTTTTCCTGTGGCGGCCTGGTTTACATGGGTATACTGGTAAATGTCGTCCTCCATGCCCCCGTCGATTTCCACTTCACCCGGCGTGCTGTTCAGCTCCGTTCCCGCCGGCGCTTTTGTCTCCACTACCTGGTATCTGCCATAGGGCAGTTCCACATTGCTCAGGGCAATGCCGTCTTTATCTGTCGTCAGGGTATCCAGTACCTTATTATTTTCATCCCGTATCTCGAATACGGCACCTTCCAGGTTCACCTCCGTTTCAATGCCTGTGGGGTTCTCCACTTCTTTCCGGACTTTGATCTTGCCTTTCACCGGGTAGTTTACAATGGTCTCCCCATAGTAGTACCAGTTCCTGCCGTCTTCTGTCTTTAATTGCCCCATGCCGACAAAATCAATATGGATATCCTCCGCTTTCTTATACCCTTCCGGGACTGTAGTCTCCACCAAGGTATAGGTTTTATTTGCCTTCAGCCCTGTGACATGGGCATGGCCTTCTCCATCCAGTTCCACTTTCCGTGGGTTTATCAGGTTCATGGCCCATCCATCGGTTTCATCATCCCAGACCGCTTCCTGCTCATACAGCGTAAAGACTGCACCCGACATGGGCTTCTTCTTCTCGTCCTGTTTCCAGATTTCCAATTCCGCCTCATAGCCTTTGTTAATGAAGGGCTTCTCCGGTTCATCATAGCCCCTCTGCCCGTCCGTCAGTTCAAATACCCGGATTTCGTGGGATAGCTGATACCCTCCCAGGGGGGCACGGGTCTCCTTTACATAATACCAGCCGTTAGGCAGGCCAGCCGTAGGGTAACGCGCTATCCCGTCATCGTTGTCGCTGTTGCCGAATTCCCCGATATAGGAGTCGTCCTCCGTTCCCGGCTCCTCGTCCGGCCCGCAGCTGTACAGATGGAAGATGGCCACTGTCAGCGGTTCCAGGTCCTCGTCCACCTTCCGGATTATTATTTCGTCAATCCGGTGGTTGACGCAGGTAAAGGCAAACTCCCTCTCCTCTGCCGTAGGGGTAAATTCTTCTATGAAATCTTCATCCAAAGCGTACCCTGCCGGCGCCACATGCTCTACTACTACATAGGTTTCACCCAGCCGCAGGTTCTCGCAGGAGGCGTACCCTGCCGCATCCGTTACAGGGTAAATCCCCAGGACATCGCCGCCCTGCTGCAGCCTGTCATACTGGTCTTTCGTGTAGAGCGCAAACACTGCGCCCTCCACAGGCTGTCCGTTCCCGTCCTCTTTACGTATCCTTGCTATGCCTGTTTCTTTTTTATCCTGGGCCTGGATTTCCACCATCGTCTGCATTTCACCCAGTTCCGCAATATAAATTTCATCATTTTTCTCATACCCGGCCGGGGATGATACCTCTTTCACATAGTAGGTCCCCCAGGGAAGTTCCTTCGATACGGCAGGGGTTTTGTCCGGGTTAGTTACCAGCCTATTGTCTTCCAGCAAAGAATCCGCCTTCACATCCCCGTCTTCCATGGCCGTATAGATGCCATAGACAGCCCCTCCTACTCCTGTGTTCCCGTCATCCTCATCCACCTTTACCAGGCTGATATGTCCTTTTCCACGGGTATTGGAAACCTGGAGCACCACACTCTCCTGCTCCTGGGCGCCGCCGCTGCCATTCCCATCGCCTATCCAGAATACCTCGTAGAAGTCCTGGTTCACATAGCCCTCTGGAACACCGGTCTCCTTTACATAATAGATGCCGTAAGGTATGCCTTCCAGTGTGGCCACACCATCTTGCCCGTCCACAGTATCCGTAACCAAGTCTGCATACTCTGTATCATCATGGCGGTAAACTGTAAAC
Source organism: Lachnospiraceae bacterium (assembly GCA_011958945.1). GTDB lineage: Bacteria > Bacillota > Clostridia > Lachnospirales > Lachnospiraceae > Kineothrix. Next base: position 2,378 of record BLLT01000467.1, read on the forward strand.
TTGACACCATTTAACCCTTCCCCTGTCTCTTCATCCCTCTTTTCT
>BLLT01000468.1 GCA_011958945.1 Lachnospiraceae bacterium
GTGCAAAGTCCTGGGCTGAACTGTTACCATCTACCCCCACTCAATGTGTGCAGCATATGCCGTACAACGGCTAAACTGATTGGTTATTCTCTTTTTCCTGGCTTAAAATCCTCTGCCTCGCTTCATCAACCATCTTTTGGCACTTAGCCAGTTCTTCCTCGGTAGTTTCCCAATCCTCATAGAATAAACCGGAACATCTCTTTAACAGCCCCTTATAACATGCTACTATTAACCCTTTTAATCTTCCGATAAATGCTTTTAATTTTTTTACAATCCATTCCATTGATATTCCCCCTTTTCATTTTGTATTTTTTCGTATTTTTAACAAATAACGGTTGTATTTTATTATATAATAGCAGATAATTATTATATTTTCAACACATTTTCCGAATCGGTGAAATTAGTTTCACCAAATAGGAAATACTATTTAATACACTATCTATAGGACAGGAGGTGACACATTTGGTCAATATGGGAAACCGATTAAAATCCCTTAGAACAGACAAAAAACTAACCCAAAAACAGGTTGCAGACCGAATAGGCTTGGCAATCAGCGCTATATCATCTTACGAATCCGGCATACGCTATCCCTCTTATGATATTTTAGTTAAATTTGCTCAAATGTATCACGTGTCTACCGACTATTTAATTGGAATGACAACTATGCGGAGCATAGACGTAACCGGGCTGGCCGAGGACGAAATTGCACTAATCGCCCAACTGGCAGATATGTTAAGGAGCAAAAAACAGTCCAACCGCCCTTAACATATCAAATTCAAGTGGGGAAGTTCTTTCCCACCAGAGTCAAATGCCCTGCCGTCCGGCAGGGGATTTGCCCTTTCTTTCCTTGCTCTTACTCCTGCTTTACATCTATTATACCAGATAAAACATCATTTGAAAATAGTAAATAATTATCAAAACAAAGCTTATATTATAAAAAAATAATTATTTTTTCAATTTAACCCTTATTTGCTTCATTTTCCTGCTCTGCAATAGGACTGTAATTCATACGTATGGAAATATCCTGATTATAATTTCCAAAGTTTTTGCCGAATATGGTAAGGCCTCCCACATGTTCTGCGTTATCTTCTACCGCCAGCTTTAGTTTAATCGTGCTTCTATAGTCAAGGGAGAAATCCTGGATGGATACATCCGATACCTGAAGGCCATCGATGAAAGTTCCTTTTTTATTTATGACCAAGATTTTCAGCAGGCCGTATTGATTCCAGTTAGGATACCACCAGTCCGGTGTAAAGATTCCCGTAACATTGCCGAAATCCCCGGGGCTTGTCCATGTAGCCACCTTTTTATCATTGAGTATAAATGAAATATCGGAAGGCCAAATATCGTTAACACCAGGTGCCTCGGAGCCGATTTCCAACGATATGGTTAGCTGGTCAATTTTTTGCGCAAACGGTATAAAGTTAGGGATGACATATTCCACATATCCTCTTGTAAACCAAAGTATATCCGCACTGTATCTGTCCGGATGGGAAAAATAACGGGTATCATCCACCTCGCCGATAATCGCGGTACCGGAAGCAAGTCCGCAGGTTGGGTAAACTTTATAATCCGAAAAGTGGCCCACCTTCAAATCCGTTTGATAAATATTTTTATAATCTTCCTGCGTATCCATTTCAATCAATATCTTATCCAGACAGACGGAACATTTTTTCTCATTACCATGCCCCCCGGATTCGTTGGATACCGTAACCAGACCGCAGTCTTCCAGTTTTTTAATATGGCCAGTAAGCGCCCCATTGGTAATATTCAGCTTGGCGGCCAATTCATTCATGTTCATCCCCCGGTTTTCTGAAAGGTTTTTGATAATACCAATCCGGACTTCGGAGCCCAGCGCTTTGAATATATCCAGTCCCTCTTCTAACGATTTTATATGCAACATATCAATAACCATACCCCTTCCCTAATCGTGCATACCCGCATGCATTGTACAAATATAAGTTTTGCCAAATCTACCAATTCATCTTTAAATTGCAAAATATTTTAGAAATATTTAAACTAATCTAAAATACATTATATCAGTTCAAGTAGATAAGTCAATGGATTTCCATACCCCTGTACTCGCTGGGTGTCATCCCTTTTTTCTGGCGGAAAAGCCTGGAAAAATACAGGGCATCCACATAGCTGACAGAATGGGCAATCGTACGGATGGATAAGTCAGTACTTTTTAACAAAATGCATGCCTGGCGTATCCGGTAATCCAACAGATAGTCTTGTATGGAAATGCCGGTCAGGGCCTTGAACAGTCGGGAAAGGTATGAACGGTTGATGCTTAAATAGTCCGCAATATCCTGTACGGTAATAGGATCGCAATAGGAACTTTCAATATATTTCAGCGCTTCTTCCACATATTCCGTTTTCTTTTCATTTTCCAGGGCACGGCTTCCCGGAAATT
>BLLT01000469.1 GCA_011958945.1 Lachnospiraceae bacterium
ACTTCCTGCAGTTCCCAGCCTATATCACCATAATAAGCCGCCACTACCTTTTCCCCTTTGATGCTGAACATATTACTGATATAAGTCCCTGCATCCGCTTTGAAATAAGGCTCTCCGTCCGGCTTTAACACATATATTCCCTTGCCGTAGCAAATATAGTAATTCCCTTCCTTATCCTCTAACAGGCTTTGAATATAAAAATCCGGTTCCTTTAACAAAGCCTTTCCTGTATCGATTTCCTGTATTACCGTTCCATCCGGCTTTATCTTCCGTATGCTCACATTTTCCACCGTACTTTCGGTCCCATTGCCGCTGCTTTGTATAAGCCCCAGCAGCAAATTGCCTTCCGCATCCTTGCCGATTGCATTAATAGCAGTATTTTCCTCCAGATCTACCGGGATTTGCTCCTCCCCCCCGTCTGTTTTCCGGACGGCCAGCCTGGTCTCATCCTCATTAGCTATCGTGTAAAATACCGTACCGTCTTCCCCGATGATTACGCTGCCCACTCCATAGCCTTCTTCCCCTAATTCCTCATACTCAGCCACATAGACAAAATCCTCCGCTTCGCCTTCTCCCGAAGATTCCGTCGCCGTATCGGCATTTCCCCCGCATCCCATCAGGGCAGAGGCAAAAGTACATGCCATACCCCATATCATAATACTTTTTCTCTTCATATTATATCTCCATTTCTGCTTCATATGCTTGCCGATAGCCGCTAAAACCAGCCATTCATTCTCATTTTCCTTCAAGCCTACCTGTTTTCATTCACATAAACCTGTATCCGGTTCTGGATAATATCCGCCACTTCCTTTGCCGACTTCTGACCTTCGAAAAAGGCATTGGCTTCTTCCGTAATGATCCCCATCATTTTTTCATCGTATTGGTACATCGTATCCGTGCTTTCGATAAGGCTTCTCACCGCCTCCACTTCATAATCTTTCGCAGCGAAGATTTTTACCGAAAAATTGTCATATCCCCATGTCGTCTTTTCCGAACGCACCTTATTGCCGTTCTCATCTTCGTAGTAGTCTTCCGTCATGTCCTCTTCAAACTGCTTATCCAACGCCGATTTCATCACTGGGAAGCCAAATCCCCCCCTGTCGGTATTGCTTTCCTGCGCCTCCTTTGTCAGCTGCTGCCGTATAAATTTCCATGCCCCATCTTTATACTGGGATTTGGCATTTATAGCCATAATGGAACCATCATGGGATATGAAAGAACCATTCTCCTTTGTAGTAGGGTAACCGATAAAAGCCATTGGCTCCCCAAACATCGCTTCATAAAGAATATATTCCTGCATGGAACTGATGGACGTCTGGGCCATGAGCAGGAGATCCTGTTTGATTTTCTCCGGCCTGCTTATCTCTTCCGGGTTATAGTCGTATTCCGTATCGAACTGATTCGCAAACTCCAGCGCCTTTATAAATTCATCGCTGCCAAACTTGCATTCCCCTGTGCTCCAGTTTACATATTCATCCATATTCATCATAATATTGTTCATCAGAATGGAACTCTTCGTGGCATATTCATAAATCTGTGCACCCTCCGGAAGTTCTTTTGCAAGTTCCATCACCTCACTCAAAGTAATGCTCCTTCTATCCCCTACCTTGGATTCTTTCGCCAATACTGTATTTATATAGAATCTGGACGGCAATGTATAAAGCTTCCCATCCACTTCAAAAGCCTTTAACACATTGGGCAGATAATCTTCCCTGTTTATCTCTTCATCCCCATCTATATAAGGATACAAATCTTCCAGGATTCCCTTTGCCGCATACATTCTCAGATTTGCGCCGCTCAGTTCTATAATATCCGGGCCTTTTCCGCTGACAATATCCGAATTCATCTTTTCCTGTCCGGAACCATAGCCCTCCATACCATCCTCGGTCACATACTCTTTCACCTCAATCCGGTATTCCTGATTTGTCCTGTTGAATTCAATAATCTGCTTTCTTACATAATAATCCAGATAGAGCGTTCCGTAAGTAAGAATCTTCTGCTCCGGTACTTCCGATCCCTTTTTCTTAGTCAGATATACCAGTTCCGTAGTACTCATGCCGCTTTCTTCATCCCAGCCTGACATGAAAACCAATATTCTCCCGTCTTCCAGCAATGTAAACGAACGCACATCATCCCTGTCAATATCGCATTCAATCCAGTTTAAAATCTTTTTCGGCGCTTCATCCCCTATAGAATATGTATACAAATCACTATCCGCGCAAAAAGCAATATCCGTATCCAGGCCAGGTGCAAAAGTATAATTCCCGCCCCTTCCTACCATCAAATTTTTCTCCGCATCACCCATCTTTTTGGCTTTGATATCCACCGGATGGGCCTCCATGCCTTCCTCTCCATAATACACTGCGAACACCGTACCATTTTTTGCGGAAAAAATA
>BLLT01000470.1 GCA_011958945.1 Lachnospiraceae bacterium
GGAAAGAGGCCGGGGAAATTCTGATTCTTGGGATGGGAACAGGTACTTATGCGAAACAGTGCATGAATTATTTTGAAAATGTTTCCATCGAAGGCGTGGAAATTGATCAGAAGATTACCGATTTAGCAGGCAAATATTTTGCCCTTCCTGATACTGTGGAGGTGACCACTTACGATGGGCGTGCTTATCTCCAAGCCATAGACAAAAAATATGATGTAATCATGGTGGATGCCTATCAGGATATAACCATTCCCTTCCAGATGTCTTCCCTGGAATTTTTTTCCATGGTTAAAGAGCATCTGAAAGAAGACGGCGTAATGGTGGTCAATATGAATATGCATTCCGAAGAAGAGGGGAATATTAACGAATATCTTTCCGACACCATCGCAAATGTTTTCGATGAAATATATATAGCAGACGTAAGGGGTTCCACCAACCGGGAACTTTTTGCCGCCGAAAGCGCGGAAATATTGCAAAAGCTGACAGAAGGCATCAACCGTTTGGAGAACGGGGAACTGGCAGATATGATGCATCGGGTTTCCGGGGAATTGGTAAAATATGAAAAAGGGAACCTTTTGCTTACTGACGATAAAGCACCGGTGGAACTTCTTGGGATGAGCGTTATAGACGGGCTAATCCAGAGGGAAATCGGGTATTACAAGGAAGTCTTTGAGCAAGACGGAATCCAGGGCATCCTGAACGCTATGTAAGGCGGGGATGCTCTTCCTTCTTCGCATGTTTTAACGCGAAATATATTTTTTGACGGCTTCAAAACTTTCTTTACTGATGACATGTTCTATGCGGCGTGTTTTGTGCGGTGAAAAGTTTAATCAGGGATAAAAAGAACGGAAAATCCATTCAATGCGGCGGTGACTGCACGCTTTGTGCACGGCATACTGCCTAATCATTAACGATGTTTCCACACCTTACTCGGCTGGGCGCTGGCCGTAGGATAGCGGAGCAGCAAAGTGCAAAGCGCTTTCCATTGAAATGGGTACAGGGGCCAGAAGTAGCTCATGCCTCCAAAGGTAGGAGTGGTTATGACGGAGAGCAGTACAAGGGCGAGCCCTCCTAAGAATCCCCACAGCCCGAAAAGAGCTGTCGTTATCACTAAAAACAACCGATAAACCCGAAGGGCATCGCTAAATTCTATGCTGGCCAGGGACAAGCTGGTCAGCAGGGTAACAGCGGCATAAAATAATATTTCAACGGAAGCCCAATTTAACTCCACAGCGATGTCGCCAATAATCAATCCCCCTATGATGGATAGGGAACCGGAAAATCTGCTGGAACTTACGGAGGCAGAATATTTAAACAAATCCAGCAGAAATTCCACCGCAAAAATATAAAAAATTATGGTAGGCCCAGGGAGGGATTCTGTGGACAATATTTCCCACTTTTCCGAAAATTCCGGGAAATATACGGTAAGCAGGAGAAACAGTGGCATGAGGATAAGGCTCACCGGAATGCACAGGAAACGTATGAGTCGGAAATAGGTGCCTACCACAGGGCTCTTATAATAGTCTTCCGGGCTCTGCATAAATTGAAAAACCGTACAAGGCAAGATGAGGACGGAAGGGGAATTGTCCACAATCACCACAATATGGCCTTCCATAAGAAAGCTGCACGCCACGTCAGGCCGTTCCGTATAATGCATACATGGAAGGGGATGAAACCAACGTTTTTTCACAAGCAGTTCTTCCAGGCTTTTGGCTCCCATAGTTAAAGAAGTAACGGACAAACCGGTAAGGGACTGTTTTAACCGGGCTAGAAATTCATGGTTCACATTATTATCCAAATAAGCAATGGCTACATCCGTTTTGCTTTCTGCCCCTATGGACTGCATTTCAAAAGTCAGCCTCGGAGAACGGATACGGCGGCGGATGAGATTCGTATTAAAAAGCATGGTTTCCACGAATCCATCCCTGGCACCCAAGGTCACCCGTTCCGTATCCGGTTCGCTCACGCTTCTGGCCGGATAAGTACGTACATCTATCATAATTGCCTGGGCAAATCCATCAATAAATAACGCGGAGGGGCCGCTCAAAATATTACTGATTATGTCCTCCCAGCTGCCGCTTAGTGAAGCCTGTGCATAGCCTATTTTGGCGTTCATATATCTTTCAATATCTTCTATTCTATTATCCTTCATATAAATGGGGTTCTGCAAATCCGAAAAAATCTGCTGCAGCAGTTCTACCCGGCAAAAACCGTTGATTCCAATCCAATATGCTTTTGTTTCGCCCAAAAATAAACGACGGGTAACGATATCAAAACTCTGTGGGATGGGGAAAACGGACTGTATCTGTTCTATATTTTTTTCAAGGCTGGAAGATAACTCCATGGCATGAACCCCTTTTCAAGCCTTATTTTAAAATTATGTGTCCTGAACTATT
>BLLT01000471.1 GCA_011958945.1 Lachnospiraceae bacterium
TTGTGCCTAAAGGGTAAAACTTTTCTTCTGTGAGGTATTCAAGGGATATTTCTTTCTGCCGCCGTCTGCTCCTGTCACGCCATGCGTTGAGTGCTGCATAGCGTATGACGGTCTTGCAAAAGCCGTTGAAGGTATACATGATGTGTTCCTTGTATGCTTCTGTGCAAGGCATAGGTGATTTCCCCCTTTCTCCCACATGGGCGTTTTATGGTTGACAGTTACATTTAATAATTCAGAGAAATAACAGCACGTAGTCTGTCATATCTTGAATATTGCAAAAAATATTTTGTATAAGCCTATAACCAAAAGCAAACTTGCATTTAACAGCAATACAATGAACAAGTCTTTTACAAAATACCATACTACCCATAATGGAATACCTACCATATAGGGCAAACAGAGTAACAGTAGTGGCAATATGCCATGCCTTGTAATGTCAAAGAGTATCAGCCTTGTTGTCTGTTTCTTTTTCTTCCATTTTCTTATTGTTGCTATCGGATATACTGCCACTGCAACCAACGCTAAATATGCTCCATTCAGCAACAGGTGTCTTACAATATACGGGCTGCCAGATATATCATATTGTTCTCTGCCCAAAAGAGCAAATATCACATTTTGGGAGATAATATCTGCCAGTTGATTCGTGACAAGATAATCGTTCATATTGATAAGGAAAGTGATTCCTAATCCGCTTTCCGGCAATAGATACATATTAGACATATAATTCTCAACCAGCCCTGAATGCCCCAATACAGGCTCTGTATATTCTTCTGTCAAAGTCCACCCCATTCCGTAATAATAGGGAGTGTTATCATCTACATATACATTGTCATAAAGCATAGTATTTAAACTATTCTGATTGACTATTCCCATTCCTCCATTTAGATACATTTGCAGATATTTTGCCATATCTGATACACTGGAACTTAAATAACCTGCCGGAACGGTAGACCATGAATGTTTATCGGGATAGTCCGGCTCTCCCGCAATCGGAAGTCCAAAATAATTTCGATATCCTGTTATCAATCCGTTTTCTTTGCTTTGTACAAGTGTTGCTGCCGTATGATTCATACTTAGTGGAGAAAAAATGTTTTTATCCATATACTCTGAATAGCTAATTCCGCTGACTGTTTCTATGATTTCTCCTAACAATCCATAATTGATATTTGCATATTGATGTTGTCCGTAACTTTCTGTTATTTTTGCATTTCCAAAACGCTGATATGTCCCTAAACCGCTTGTCTGATTCAAAAGCTGTCTTACAGTAATTTTATCTCCGTCGGACACATTTATAAAATAATCAGATGTATCAATATAATCAGATATTGTCGTGTCTAAATCTACTTTTTCTTCTTCCACAAGCTGCATAACAGCTAATGATGTAAATGATTTGCTCAATGAACCTATAATAAAAGGCGTGTCTAAATTATCGCAATTTCCATAAGCTTCAGAAAACAGAACCTCTTTAGAGTCTACAATGGCTATCGCCATTCCGGGAATATGTAATTCCTTTATTTCTTTTTTTATCTGGCTGTCAATATCGCTATAATTGCTACTTTTTTCATATGCCAAAACAGGCTTATCCCATATAGCAATAACACAAATTAGTGACAGTATTACACAAATGATTTGCCTGATTTTTCGATTCATAAAACCTTTTCCCTTGTTTTTTTCTGATATACCATGCGCTATCATTTCCCCTCTAATTTTTTTGCTCCCTCAATTAAAATGTCTATTGATAATTCAAAACTATCTTTTATCAACTGTGTATTACCAAAGGCGTTATGATTTTCAAGTAATGCAAAGCCCTCTAAAAAACTTCTAAACATTCTGACTAAATGAATGCAATTATCTTGTGAAATATTTAGTGACTTAGTTATTTTGAAAAAAATTGAAAACATTTTTGAAGTCACTTCATTCATCTGTTCATTCTCAAATTGATTGTACCAAAGCATTGTGCTAAAAACTCCTTGATTCTCTATTGCATATTCATGAAAAGCGTAGCACATAGCTCTAATCGCATCATATCCAGAAAATCCTATTACAGATTGAATAATTTTGTCTTCTAATTCTTTCCAACCATATAGCATAAGCTGCTGTTTTAGGTCGTCAAGCCCATCTATATGGTTATAAAGCGATGGCGACTTAACGCCTAATTGCGATGCAAGCGTTTTTAAAGATAGGTTTTCTATGCCTATCGTATTTGCTATATATGCAGCTTCTTTGATAACCGATTCTTTATCAATTTTTATTTTCGGCAAAATAAAGCTCCTCCTTTTTTTAATCCAGTTTGTATTTTAACAAATTCAATTAGTTATGTCAAGATATTAAGAATTGACAAGGGCTTCCGTAGTAGTCGGCATTGTGGGAATGTGTATAACTGGC
>BLLT01000472.1 GCA_011958945.1 Lachnospiraceae bacterium
CAAAAGTCGGGAGTTTCCGTGATAGTATACAGAAAAATTGAAAAATGACGGTGCTTTTTATATTTTTTTGAACTAAAATAAAAAAAGTATTTTTCTCTGCAACCAAATCTGAATTTTTACGGGATATACAATGAAGGGCATGACAGCCAGGGAGGTGAGTGAGACCATGCAGGATGACAGAATTGTTGAATTATACTGGGAACGCAGTGAGGCGGCAATCCGGCACACAGACCAGAAATATGGACGTTACTTAATGAAATTATCGTATAACATTCTCGCTGATTGGGAGGACAGCAAAGAGAGCGTAAATGACACTTATTTAAGTGCATGGAAATCTATGCCTCCGCATAGGCCGACTGTTCTTTTAACATACCTTTGTAAGATTACAAGGCAGATATCAATAGATGTTTTCCGAAAAAGGAACAGTGCGAAAAGACAGGCGTCAGAATATGCCCTGTCTCTATGTGAATTGGAGGACTGCGTTTCTGCCGGAAACACAACAGAACAGGATGTTGACCTGCACCTTCTGGCAAAGGCTATTCAGGATTATCTTGCAGAATTACCGGGGGAAGCAAGGGATGTATTTATTGGAAGATATTTCTTTTCGGATTCCATCCGTGAGGTAGCAGGGTATTATGGCATGAGTGAGTCCAAGGCAAAGAGTATGTTGTACCGCACCCGTATCGGGTTAAAAAAATATTTGGAGCAGGAGGGATTCTTTGATGAAACGTGAAGACATCAGTGATGCATTAGGGTTAGTGGATGAAAGTGTGATAAGCCATGCTCTTATGGTAAGAAGAAAAAAGAAGAAATTGCGGTCAAAAAGAAATAAAATGTGGATAATGCGATATGCTGCGGCAGCAGGTCTTTGTTTGGTCTGTGCAGGGGTTGCAGTCATTTGGTCTGTATTACGGCATGAACCGGAAAGTGACCTTCCGCAGAATGGGTATAAGGTACAGGAACAGCCTATACAGGAAAGCCCAGAGCCCGAAATGACGGAGCAGTTTGCCCCAATATCTTCCCTGCTTGCATCAAATAGCGGAAACTTTATGGCACAGCAAACAGAGAAATATGCAGCCGTCCCCATAGAACAATACAGCGGGTTTTATACGGAGGTTCCCTCGGCTGGCAGTTCCGTGTTAGCAGAAAGTATGGGTAAAAGTATTGACAATACAGGGGAATGGCACTATGTTTCGGGACATTCAGACCTGCAATATCTGATCCGGAACGATGGGCAGGAGTGTTCGCTATGGAAATTCCAATGCTTTGACAGCAGTGAATACCCATACAATGATGTCCTTAAGCTGGTATATCGGATAGATTCCGCGGATGCGATCACAGAAATAGAAGTGGCGCCTGCAAAAATGGATAATACGGATGCAGGAAAGAAAATACAGGAAGAAGTTGGGATAAAAAAAATAACCGACAGGGCCGCAGTAGAAACAATATATGAAGTGCTGTCCGGCATGACCTGCTATGGGAGCGGCCAGTGGGAGAGGATTGATTACGGGGATGTGGAAGCGGCAGGTGATGGGCAGACACCATCCCATGAAGCGGTGAGGCTTGGGCGGTATTTGTCAATAACTACAGAGTATGGAAACGTAATAGATGGCTTGAAATATACAGCAGTGTCGGATGTGTTTTACGAGTTTTCAGGCATTGCCTACAGCCCACTGACAGAAGAACAGGCTGCAGGCATATGTGAAATTATCGGGATCATGGAGTACGGGGAAGAAGACAGGCAAAGCTATGACGTGAAGACGGAGGATGATCGTCAGGAGATAGAGAATTCAGATGACGGAGAAGGTACGGCCCTTTTGGAAAATACAAATACAGATGTAAGTTTGGAATATGTGACGGAGCTGCAGGCAAAAGTGAGCAGTGCCATGATGAACCATGAAATGCCATTTGTCATATCATCCTCGGTCTATGAGAATCCATACAGGCTCCATATTGTAGTGACATCAAATGCAGAAGAGGATTTGCAGAGGCTGCGTGATTTGGATACTATAGGCGGGGTTATGGAAATAGAGTATGTTCCTGAAAATACTAACAGTCGACATGATCTATATGAGCAGAAGAATTAACAATCCTGCTCTTGGCTTTAGTGGGAACGATATTCTACCGAAGCAGTATGAAAAGTCATGGAGGCATATCGGCAAAGCGCGGAAAATTTGAAACCCTATATGCAGCGCCAGTGGAGTCTTGTTGGGGGAATGACCGGCGCGTTCAGAGAGATGGAATGATACTCCCCAATGTGATAGGCACTACCTCAAAAGTAACTGCTTGCTATTTTGGCGACGATTCCTTATACTGTCAGTGGAGGTGACAAGCATGGTTTGTTTTTACATAGTCAGGCATGGGCAGACGCTTTTGAACAG
>BLLT01000473.1 GCA_011958945.1 Lachnospiraceae bacterium
ACAGGTACTGGCAGGGCCGGGGGCAGGCAAAACCTATCTGATGATTCGGCGGATTCGTCATCTAATCTGCCATCATGGGATTTCTCCCGATAAAATCCTCGTTATTACTTTTACAAAAGCTGCGGCTCTGGAAATGCAGCACCGGTTTATCCAGTTGACCAATGGGGACTACCCGGCCGTGAGTTTCGGCACCTTTCATGCGGTGTACTATCATATTTTGAATGGTTCAGGAAAAGGCGGGAAAAAATACCACCCCATATCGGGGAAGGAAAAAGTAGAATTGCTGCGGCATTGTCTGGCGGTATGCGGTATCCGGGATGTGGATGGAGATACGATGGAGCAGCTATTTAAAGAAATAAGCGCCGGAAAAAATGAGGGTGTATGTGAAACTGCCAGGAATCAGACGTTGGCGCTGCCGGATGATGATATTATGAATAAGTTTCCCGCTATATTTGAGGAGTACTGCCGAATGATGGAAGAAAAAAATCAGGTGGATTTTGATGATATGATTATCCTTTGCCATAAAATACTGTCCGAAAATCGAACTGTTTTATCCTATTGGCAAAAGAGATATTCCCACATTTTGGTGGATGAATTTCAGGATATCAGCCCGCTTCAATACCGGATCTTGAAAAAATTGGCGGCGCCGGAGAACCACCTTTTTACGGTGGGGGATGATGACCAGTCGATTTACGGCTTCCGCGGGGCCGGCCCGGGAGTGATGCAGCAGTTTATACAGGATTATCCCGATGCGTCTCAGGTTTTCCTGGATATGAATTACCGCTGCCGGGAAAAAGTCGTTCAGGCTTCCTCTTTGGTGATTGAAGAAAACAAAGAACGATTTCCCAAAAAACTGAAAGCAGCCAGGCCTGGAGGAACGGCAGTAAAGATATGCAGTTTTTCTTCATGGGAAGAGGAAGCGCATTATCTGGCCAGGGCTGTAAAGGAAATGTCATTGGAGGAGCAGGGGAAAACAGCTATTATTTATCGGACGAACGATCAGTCTGGCGGTTTGACAAGGCTTTTTCATCAATCGGGAATTCCTTTTCATGTGCATGGAAAAATAGAAAATTTGTGGGGGCACCCAATCTGTAAAGACTTTCTTGCTTATCTGCATCTGGCCAGGGACATATCCAAGACGGGAAATGGGCGTAGATCGGATTTGTTCCGGATTATGAATAAGCCTTGCCGCTATATTCATAGGCAGGCGGCGGAAGATGAGATGGTCAATGAAGAGAAACTTTTGGAATATTATAAGAATATTCCATATATGCAAAAGAAGATAAAGAAATTGTTTGGGGAACTGAAGCGGATAGCATCGTTAAGGCCTTACCTGGCAGTGGATTTCATTAGAAAGTCCATAGGATACGACTCCTGTCTGAGCGGGAAAAAAGATGGGGCAGAAACCTGGATAGAGACTGCTGCGCGGATACAAGAAATGATTCGGGGATTTCAATCTTTGGATGAATGGGATACATTTATAGAAACGCATGGGGAGCAGGAAAAATCGGAGAAGGGCAAAAAAGAACAGGGGGTCACGCTCATCACTATGCATAGTGCAAAAGGTTTGGAATATGACACGGTATTTATTCCCAACGTCAATGAAAAAGTGATTCCCCATAGCAAGGCATCATCGCCCGAACAGATAGAAGAAGAGAGACGGCTGTTGTATGTAGCCATGACAAGGGCCAAAGAAAGGCTGGAAATCCTTACCTTTGGCCAATCATCCTGCTTTTTGGAACGATTAAAGCTGTCGCCTGATATTTTATAGGCAGGATATGGAACGTTTCTTCCATATGCTCTTAGTCATCCACAAGTTCATCGAACTCGGCATTATCCAGGTATTCGTCAAAGGCATCGGCAACTATTTCGTATTCCTCGTCATCTTCGATAAATTCCAGTTCAGGCTCTGCGTTCGCATCGTTTTCATCTTCATGATAACGGTAAAACCATACTTCGCCGTCATCATTCTCCCCGTTTTCGTCCAATGGGAGAAGGACGATATAATCCTTGCCCTGACATTCTAAAATAGTGATGATAGCGCAGACTACATGGGAACCGTCCTCCAGATCCAGTTCTACTGTCATTTCCTCGTCTTCAGCACCGTTTGACGGAGATGGATTTAAATTGCGCATGAAAAACTCCTTTCTGTTGGTATAAGATGTAAGAAAATTGCAAAAATTCAACCTTCTTTCTCCATTGTACTAGCTGAAAGAATAATAATCAACAAATTTTATGTATTTTTAGACAGGAAAAAAAATTTATGTTATAATATGTAAAATTCGGTTTTTCGTAATAGATAAGTGAAAGATAAGCCGGGGGGCTATGCAGTGTTTATAGACAAAAGAAGTTAAGATGCAAAAGCAGTGCAGGAATGGGA
>BLLT01000474.1 GCA_011958945.1 Lachnospiraceae bacterium
ACTGCCCCGGCTGCGGTGGAGGGGAAGGAAATCAGTCGTGCAGGATCGCAAGGTGCAGCATGGAGCACAACGGAGTAGAATACTGCTGTCAATGTAGGGAGTACCCATGTGAAAAATATGAACATATTGACGATTTCGATTCCTTTATTACACATCGCAACCGAAGGGCTGATCTGGAAAAGGTCCGGCAGTTTGGGGCCGAAGCCTACAATACAGAGCAGATGGAAAAGATGAAAATACTGGATATTTTATTGTCCGGCTATAATGACGGCCGTAAAAAGACCTTTTTTTGCGTTGCGGTAAACCTTTTGAATCTGCAGGAACTTAGGGAGGCGCTCAGGGAGATCGAGAGCAGACTAGATATGGAAACCCTTACGCTCAAAGAGAAAAGTGCTTTTGCAACAGGGGTGCTTTCGGAGATTGCATCCCGTAGAAAGGTTGACCTGAAGCTGCACAGGAAAAAGTAATGATCTGGATACAGCGCTATTTGTATCAGAAACAGCTAACAGTAAAAGAGAATTAGAAAAAGTAAAGCGGAAAGGAATCATTCTATGAGGTACACATGTACGGTGATAGCAGTGGCCGACATTAAGGCTGCGAGGAAATTTTATGAGGATCTGTTTGGACTGGAAGTATTTCAGGACTACGGAAGGAATATCGCTTTTACCTGCGGCCTGGCATTACAGCAGGATTTTGACTGGCTTGTGAACCTGCCAAAAGAAAAGGTATTAAAAAAATCCAACAATGCGGAAATCGTCTTTGAAGAAAGGGACTTTGACGGATTTCTGCACAGGCTGGAAGAATACCCGGACATGGAATACCTGGGAGAAGTGATCGAACATAGCTGGGGCCAGCGGGTGATCCGTTTTTATGATCTGGACGGGCATATCATAGAGGTCGGTGAGGATATGAAAATGGTGATAAAGCGTTTTCTTGCTTCGGGTATGACGATGGAGGAGATTTCTGTAAAAATGGACGCTTCCGTGGAGGACTTGACGAAACTTCTGGATAGTGAATGCATGGTGGACGAATAAGCAAATTGAAATGGATGGAGGAATTAACAATGAACAGATATGAAGAAGGAATGAAATTAATTGAAGAAAGTTGTGGCAACAAGAAAGATAACACCATTGCGCTCTCAACGATTACTACGGAACCGGGCGCTGATGGATTTCCTCGCCCTGGTGTCCGTGATGTGAGTGCTTATTATGAAGATGGCGTGTTTTATGTCACAACATCGGCAAAATCAAATAAAATGCAGCAGATCGCTCAAAACAAAGAGGTTGCGTTTTCCGTTTGCTTTGAGGGAATATACGGTCATGGAATTGGAGAAAACCTCGGATGGGTTTTGGAACCCAAAAACGCTGCCCTAAGAACGAAACTCCGTGAAGCATTTGCAGACTGGTACGATGATGCAAATAATGAGCAGGATGAAAACTGCGTTATTTTGGCAATCCGTATTACAAGTGCAACGATATTTAGAGACCATGGTGCTGTGCGTTATAAGTTGGATCTTGTAAATAAGGTGGAGGTTGAATAGTAGAATTGTAGAATGGTGGACTAACAAGCAAATCGAGAGTTGAGGAAGGGAAAGAATGAAACGAGAATTAGGAATCGCAAGGTGTGGGCTTGCCTGTTGCCTGTGTTCAGAAAATAAAAAATGCAATGGCTGCTATTCGGATACCTGTCCTGACTACATCCAATGTGAAAACAGAAAATGCGCCATGGAGAAAGAACTTCCAGGCTGTTATGCCTGTGAAATGGATTGTAAAAGAGGGTTGCTGAATAAAATCAAGCCATATGGATTTACATTATTTATAAAAAGATATGGGATAGAAAGTCTTCTTGACTGTCTTGAAGAAAATGAAAAGAGAGGAATCCTGTATCATCGTAAAGGAATTATTGGCGATTATGATGATTTTGACGATGTGGAAAAGCTGATTGAATTTATTAAGACAGGGAAACGCTAAATTCCAGTTTTTAGAAGGATAAGAACTTATGAAAATGCCTAAAGAAAATATTGACACAAGTATGTTTGCTCCATGAGGAATGAATTGTCTTGTTTGTTATAAACATTGCTGCCACAAAAAACCATGTGCAGGTTGCTTAAATAGTGATAAGGGAAAACCAGAGCATTGCCGTAAGTGTAAAATAAAAGATTGTATCAAGGTCCAAAAATTACCATATTGTTTTGAATGTTCCGATTATCCCTGTAAACGGATTAAAAACCTGGAAAAAAGTTATAACAAAAGATATCAGGAAAGCCTTATGGAAAACAGCGAATTTGTCCGTCAATTTGGTTTGGAAAAATTCATGGATATGCAGAAAGAAATATATACCTGTTCCCAATGCTCATGTACGGTAAAGAAGCAAGAGACC
>BLLT01000475.1 GCA_011958945.1 Lachnospiraceae bacterium
CTGCAAAGACTTTACTTCTGAAGGTGCCATTTTAAAGGAAATTCCTTTTTCTGGGATATGTTCATTGGAGATAGTTTGCTGGGGAATTTTGATAGGCATAACGGAAACTGGGGTTTTCTGGTCAATGAAAAAAAAGGGCTTATAAAACTTGCCCCTGTTTATGATTGCGGTTCTTGTCTGTATCCCCAACTGGATGAAAAAAAAATGGCCTATGTGCTTTCCAATCCGGAAGAAATCAACGAACGTATCTATGTATTTCCTAACTCGGCGTTAAAGGAAAATGATAAAAAAATAAACTATGCTCAGTTTCTTTTGACCACAAAGCATACCGAATGCCTGCATGCGCTAAAGAGAATCGGGGCTCGGATTGACTTAGTTAAAATAAACGGGATAATAGATGAAATGCCTTATATTTCCCAGCTTCATAAAGAATTCCTGAAAACTATGATAAGGCAGCGGAAAGAAAAAATCATTGATAAAGCTATGGAACGGCTTTCATAAGCAGTAAAGGTCCTTCCACTACTGGCGCATGGGTTGCTGTAACATCTCACCGTACCCCATGCGCCTTCATTCATCCCATCTATTTCGTATTTTTCGAATGCTTTTGTTTTTATCTTTTGTTGTTGTCCTTGGTTGTTGCTTTGTATCACATTATACCCTATCCATGCCCATTAACCATCCTTAATTTGGCAATATGGGCAAAATTGTTGGAACAAAAAAGGCACCGCCGAATTCGGCGGTGCCTTAATCTAACCTTAGAGTTCAAACGGCATTCCTGTCTGCCCCCTCTGTTTCCGGTTCCAGCAAAGCTTTTTCATAGCTTTCCAAGATCGTGGACTGTATTCTGTCCCTTGTATTAGAATTAATAGGGTGCGCGATATCCCTATATTCCCCGTCTGAGGCTTTCTTACTCGGCATTGCGATAAAAAGCCCTTTCTCCCCTTCTATCACTTTGATATCATGGACTACAAATTCATCATCAAACGTAATAGAAACAATTGCTTTCATTTTACCCTCTTTCGCAATTTTACGTACCCTTACATCGGTAATCTCCATTCTGTATTCCTCCATAAGTTCCCATTCAGGAATCCTAAAACAATCCATCACATGACATATCTGTCATTGTGCTCTATCACAATTTTCACTCCATTTTCCCCTTTATGATAGGAGTTTGCCCTGATCGTATCCCTGCTTTCAACAATGCAGTTTTCAATGTGCGTATTGTCACCAATGTATACATCATTCAAAATGATGGAATTCTTAATATAACAATTGTTGCCAATATATGTTTTCTTAAATATCACTGAACCTTCCACAGTTCCGTTGACAATACATCCGCTGGAAATCAGGCTGTTCCTTACATTTGCCCCCATATTATACTTGGCCGGCGGCAAATCGTCCACCTTGGAATAGATGTCCGGATATTGCTTGAAGAAATAATCCCTGATTTCGGGTTTCAGGAAATCCATATTTGTATTGTAGTAATCCTGCACCGTAGCAATATTGCTCCAATATTCCTTCATCTTATAGCCAAAGATACGTTTTACCCCTTTGTAGCGGATTAAAATATCCTTTACGAAGTCCACGCGGTCTTCTTCCATTCCTTTTTCAATCATTTCGATGAGCTGGCGTCTTCTGACTACATAGATACCGCAGGAGACCACATTGGACCTGGCCACAATCGGCTTTTCCTCGAATTCTTCGATGCGGCTCTCCTCGTTCATTTTAATGATTCCGAATCTCCCCGCGTCCATTTCCGGCGGCATGTCCTTACATACTACTGTGATATCCGCTTTCTTATCAATATGATACTCCAGCAGCTTGTTGAAGTCCATCTTGTATACGCCGTCACCGGATGCGATTACCACATAGGGCTCATGGCTGTCCTTCAAAAACTGGAGGTTCTGGGCAATGGCATCTGCCGTTCCCCGGTACCATGCGTTGCTCTCCGCCGTCACTTCCGGAGTAAATACAAACAGCCCGCCCTGCTTGCGCCCGAAATCCCACCATTTGGAAGAACTTAAATGTTCATTCAGGCTTCTCGCATTGTACTGCGTAAATACTGCCACTTTCTGAATACGTGAATTGGACATATTGCTCAGCGCAAAATCTATGCTGCGGTAACTTCCGGCGATGGGCATCGCACATACTGCACGCTTCTGTGAAAGTTCCTTCATCCTACGGTTGTTGCCCCCTGCTAAAATAATACCTATTGCTCTCACTTTTCATCACCTGCCTTAATTAATGTTTTTCCGCTTGCAAGATAACCGTCCGGATAATCTTCTGGTTTGGTAACGCCGAAAATTACGGAATTCTTGCCTACCTGTACCCCATTCGGAATGATGCTCTTCTCCCCTATGGTTACCATGCCG
>BLLT01000476.1 GCA_011958945.1 Lachnospiraceae bacterium
CCTCACACCCCATACTGGTCTGAACCCGCCCGCCACCCCTGAGAGATACCAGCCGTCTTTATTCAGCTATCCGGGGAATATCTGTAACCTTCTTTCTTTTCCCCAATGTTCCTTAAGCCCGGGGGTACTTATTATACTGTCAATAAAAGAACTCTACATATATCTGAATAAACAATGTATATGAAACATGTTTTTTTATATCTATAACCCAAGAAAGACCTGTCCGTCCGGGCAGGTCTTTCTTGGCTGTTTCTTGCAGAATCAAAACATATGTACCATCTTATTCATCTGTCAGGGTGAAGCGTAGATATCCTTCCCCATAATATGGCAGTTCATCCATCGTATACAGTCTGGCTGTATAGTCATTTTTATCATACTCCTCCCCTTTTTCTGGTGAAGTATAGCCAAACTGGAACACTGTGCCGTCATAATCAGCCGGGCAAGTCACAGTATACGTTACGATGGACAGCGGCCAATTATTCTCCTGCTCATACTCGGTCCGTATATCATAGTATTCATCGCCAATCCTGACTGCATCCTTGGTCTTAGCATTCCCCCTAAAGTATGTGCCGGTATACCTGTCAAATGAGCTGGTATTCCACCTACAGCCAGTTACTTCTTCCGGCATATTGCTCATATCAACTGTATACACTGCGGTCACTTTCTTGAGGCCTTCGTCTGCCCCTTCTATTGTCTCTGAGATGGCAACATTCACACCCGCCTCAAAATCGCACACATAATCTTCCACATAACTGTCATAACCGTATAAATTCACAGGCCAATCTCCCTGCGGTGTAATGGCTATCCCGTGTTCCTCCAGCCAGTTGACAGGTTCCAGCTCCGTCTCATCTTCCGGCACTTCGCTCTCTTCCGATTTCTGCCCTGCATCTGCTTCCTCCGGCTCATTCCCAGCACCGGGTTCTTCTACATCAGCTTCCTCTGATTCTTCTGAATCGGGTTCTTCTTCCACATCCGCCTCCTCAGCCGCATCTGTCCCCTCTTCTTCTCCTGCTGTAACAACACTGCCGCTGTCAGCCGGCTTTGCGGTATTGCCGCATCCCGCAAGCAGGGAGGCAGATAAAGCCGCCGCAAGCATCCTCATTAACATTTTCCTCTTCATCAGATAATCTCCTTCCTTTCTCACCATCCATCATGGCTTTCTTCATGCCCCGATGCTACAAAATACTGGAATGCCTTACATCCCACAACCTCATTGAGGGCTTCCTGGAGCCGGCTTAATGCCTCCCCGTCATATGGGTATTCGTCATACTCCATAAAATTGAGACTGACATAGTCATCGCCTATGTAATAGTCATCATCCCTCCAGACACTGCCGCCCAGATACCTTGAAATAAAGCCGCTGATGATATCGTTTTCTTCTTCCGCCCCGCCTTCCAAGACATCTGCCAGCATGCCCTGCTGGGCATCTGTCAGGGTACACCCCGGCTTGCATTGGAATATGACGCAGTCCATAAAGGCCGGGGGAACTGCCTGTGCCGCCTCTTCCCGAGCTGTCTCATGGAATGCCGCCTGGATCCTGCCATACTCTTCGGGGGATATCCGCTGGTTGCAGTAATCATCAATCCCCTGCCTTACTGCGGACAGGGCGTTGCTCAGGGTTTTCCCACATACAGGCAGCGGCTCCACTATCTCAGGCAGTTTTCTTGCGGTAGCCCTCCCAACACAGTCCAAAAGTTTAAAAATATCATTACTGTTCATACTGGTTCTCCTTTCCTTCTGTATTTTCCCGAAGCAAAAAAAAAGGAACCGCGATTGCACGACAACTAATCGCAGTCCTTCCAGACTCCGATTCCTCACTGGGGAGTACCCCGGCGGCAAACTGCCCGCCGCCAACGCACTCCAGTGAGAAATCAAGAACGGGGTGCAAGTATGCGTCCACACTCTACACCCCGTTTCTATATCATGAGGCACAGACAGAGCCTGACAGCACGCAAAAGGCATTGTTTTTTATGCCCGATTACCTTATAATAATTCTTGCGTGTATCGCAGACTTTGTCTGTATCGTGTGGTAGTGAGATTACCATCCCTTACCCCAGAGAGCGCCAACTCTCTGGGGTGGTACACCTTATCGTCCTTGAATTTCTCAACTCACATTTTAGCATACAAGGTTATTCTTTACAAGTCTCAAATAGGGCGGCTTCCTTACGCTTTCTGCCTTCCCATCCCTTATAGAACTGCCACATGGTTCGTGGGGTATTCCCCTCATATTCCCTCACGCGCCGGTAAAACCCAGTACCCCAGAGCAACCCATCATAACCTACTGAGCTGGAGGACTACCTAAGACGCAATACATAACGCTGGCCGCATCGCCTCACACCCCATACTGGTCTGAACCCGCCCGCCACCCC
>BLLT01000477.1 GCA_011958945.1 Lachnospiraceae bacterium
AGTACTGCATTGCGGAAATAACGGTGAATGCAGCTTGTGATTCATTTACAGAAAATTGGCAAAAATATTTGCCCCAATCACCGTCAATATCCCGGAGACAACGATAGACAGGCTGCTCATGGCGCCTTCCACTTCCCCCATCTCCATGGCCTTTGCCGTTCCGATTGCATGGGAGGAAGAGCCGATGGCAATCCCTTTTGCCACAGGGTCATAAATTTTAAAAACCCTGCAGACTGTCTCAGCCAGCATATTTCCGATTACCCCCGTCACAATGATGACCGCCACCGTAATCGGCACATAGCCGCCCAGTTCCTCGGAAACCCCCATCCCGATTGCCGTAGTAATAGACTTTGGCAATAATGTTACATAAGAAGCGTAATCCAGGCGGAACAAAAGAACAAGCAGCAAGACGCTGGTCATACTGGTCACTACCCCGGCAACGATTCCTATAATAATCGCTTTATAATTTTTCTTCAGCAATTCTATCTGCTCATACAGGGGCACAGCAAGGCAAATTGTCGCCGGCGTCAGTAAAAAGCTGATACACTCTGCCCCCTCTTTATAGACGGCGTAGTCGATACGAAACAGGCACAGACACAATATAGTGACAGCCACCGCAATCAGCAGGGGATTAAAAATAGCCAGTTTCCA
Source organism: Lachnospiraceae bacterium (assembly GCA_011958945.1). GTDB lineage: Bacteria > Bacillota > Clostridia > Lachnospirales > Lachnospiraceae > Kineothrix. The sequence goes on from BLLT01000477.1 coordinate 652, forward strand.
TTTTTTCTTTAATACCACGCCAAGCCCATAGGCCAGCAAGCTGATAAATACGCCAAAAAATACGGATGTTTCAAAAAATTCATTCATAGATTATCCTTTTCTAACACTATGCACCGTAAATTCCCGTGCAGAATTTCTGGGGAAAACTCTTAATCCCAAATAATATCCCCCTATCACTTCTTCTCTCTGCGATGCATTATAAACTGAACTGCTTTCCCCGATACTGCCATCACAGCCACCGTAGTTACCACCGTAATCACCCCATACGAAAGCAGCGACGGCTTGATTATCTCCCATGAATCCATCAGCCCCACTGCGGCCGGGATGAACATAATTGGCATAATTTCTATCAAAAAAATGCTGGTTTCCCTGATATCCGCCACCTTAATGATTTTACACTCCAGACATGCGAACAAAATCACAATCCCGTATATGCTGGCGGGAACAGGCAATGGCAGAAATTCATGGAGCAGTTCCCCAATAAACGATATCAATAATATAATTCCAAATTGCTTTAGTAATTTCAATTTCTATCTTCACCCCTTATCGACACGCAGAATCTTCTCCATGGACTTACCCTTTGCCAGTTCATCCACCATCTTATCCAGACGGCGTATTTCCTGCATCAGCGGCTCCTCAATATCCTCCACCCGGACACCGCACACTACCCCTTTTACCAAAGTTCTTTTCTCATTCATCTGCGGGGCATTCCGGAAAAAATCCCCGTAGGTGCAGGAATCAGTTTTACCTGCCAGGCTGTCCAGAGCCTCCTGGCTATATCCGGTCAGCCACCGGATGACTTCGTCCACCTCTTCCTTCGTTCTCCCTTTTTTCACAGCCTTATTGACAAGAAGCTGATATATTTTCCCAAACTCCATCTGATATACTTTTTCATTATCCATAAAACAGCCGTTCCCTCCTAATTACCATTTATCGTTTGCCTGCTGAAAAAACGCTGGCCTCTTTTACCCATCCCATCAGTTCCTCATCAATTTCCGCTTCCGATGACACGAGGACATGATGTGTCCACCGGTTTGGATAGGGCTCGGACGCCACGTCAATACGAGGTGACTCCAGATGATATCTTAAGCCAAACGTTATAACAATATATACTTTTGGCCTATCCTTCGCCTTCCTGGTTGGAAGAAAAGAGACAAAGGCAAAATTATATTTATTAGAAAAGGAAATCTGGGTTTTCTGTACTTTTACCTTCACATCTCCTATTTCCTCAAACAGCTTCTGCTCAAATACTTCATATAAGGCCAGCGCTTCCTGCTTTCCTTCAAAAAAGTTAAATATATCCTGATTCATCTCAATCTCCCGCATATAAAATGCCCCAAAACCGGACCAAACGCCATTTGAAAAAATACCCTGCATTCTTTCCCGGTATCTTACCATCATTCCCCCATCTTACGGATGATTCCCCGTCTCATAACACCATTTTGCAATCTCCCCAATCAGTTCCAGCGGAAGCGGTTTGTCATAGGGCAGGCGGATACTCCCTTTGCTTGTTTTATACTCTTCTAACCGTTCTTCAAACTCCACCACGGCTTCCGTTCCCGCATATAATCCGATATGATTCTTATGGGCGGCAAATTGAATAATATTATACTTTTTCCAATACGTCGGCATACTCCATGAGATTTTCTCTTCCGCCTCCGGCAGCGCAGCATGGATTGCATCTCTTATTTTCTTTAAATATCCCTGTAC
>BLLT01000478.1 GCA_011958945.1 Lachnospiraceae bacterium
CGCCATCGTTAACTAAATGACATTGCCTGTGAACAGCAACAACCGTTACCTTTGTTTAACGATACGTGTCCTTGATTTATTTACAATCCACACTTCTTATGTTAATATAATCATAAATAACTCTGTTTTTGTACAAACGAGGGGATAAACATATGAAAACAAGCAAAAATGAAATTATTTCACGCCATAATGAAATTATTAATTATTTACGCAAAAATAATTGCGTGGAAATATCTGTCCTTGCGGATATGTTCCATGTTTCCGATACCACTATGCGCAGAGACATCCATCTTCTGTCAAAACACGGGGAAGCCATCCGCTGCAAAAATAATATTTGCATGCTGGATGTAGGCAAAAGCCATCCGACATTTGATGACGAAAGAGGAAGTTTTGCATGCTCTAACGAAAAAGAGAAAATTGCCCAACGCGCTGCTGCTTTAATTGAGGACGGCGATACTGTCTTTTTTAACAGCAGTTCCACCGTCCTTAGAATCATCCCCTATATCAAAAACAAGTCTGTTACGATTGTTACCAATAATGGCAGAAGTTTATTCATAGACAGGGATTCCAACATCGACCTTGTGCTCATTGGCGGAGAAGTGATCGGGAACACAAAAATAGCGAATGCCAAAATGTACACTGCCGGCGTTCTCGCCCTCGAAGCAATACAGAAAATTTCCGCAACCAAATGCATTCTGGGCGTTAGCGGAATCAGCGTGAAAGGCGGCCTTACCTCTATGGCCATTCAGGATCCGGCTGTCAATCAGGCAATGATCCAACAATGCCAAGGGCCTGTCATTGTCGTTGCGGATCACAGAAAGGTCAAAATCCAGCACAGTTTCTTTTTCTGCAGCTTGTCCAAAATTTCCTGCCTGATAACAGATTCTGAAAGCGATGCCGAAGAGCTTGATAATATAAGGCAAAACGGAGTAGAGGTTATCACGGTTGACTAGTACTGCATCTTTAAAAACTTTTTATGATTTTAAAGGCAAAAGCTGACTGCATAAGCGCTGGATGGACTCGACTGTTCCTGCGCCGTACGGAAAAGGAAGGTCTAGTCATGCCCAGAGAATTTTTATAGATAGGGCAACAAATGAACGGCGGGAAGAACTGAAGGAGAAATCCCATGGAATATCAGGATTGGGAAAAGCCTGAATTTCATGGGATTCTCTCTTTCTCAGGAATCAGGTGCCAAAATCGGCATAGACCGACAGCCCCTTATTTCTATAAAGCCAAAAACCTTGATCCACCAACCGGATTACTCCTGCTGCGGTGTCACTATCGGCTTTCCATCCTTATCAAGCAACGGAGTCAACCCCCCTGCATAACCGGCCTTTTGAAACACATAATTCACTCCGGTCTCAGTGTCAACCAAAATTTGAATCACGTCAATAGTTCCCTGTTGGTAGACTTTTTTAAAACGATTCATAACTGATCCTCCTTAAAAAATATTGTCACTATTAATAAGCCTTGCCCCAATACACCATTTTCTTAGCGGGTTTCCCACAATAAACACATGTATCCGACAAACACTCCTGATCATAAGGCATGCAGCGGCTGGTCACGCTCATATCCTCTTTTATCTTCTCCTCACATTCCTGTTCACCGCACCACATCGCTTTCACGAAGCCCGCTTTCTCCGCAAAAGTATTCACAAATTCATCTTTCGTTCTCGCCTCATAGGTATGGGATTCCAGATGGGCTTTTGCCTTGCGGTACATGCTTATCTGGATATCTTCCAGGATCTCTCCCACGGCCTTCTCCAGTTCATCCAGCATGACTTCCACTTTCTGCCCGTTATCCCTGCGGCAAATCACGCATTTATTGGCCTCAATATCCTTCGGTCCGATTTCCACACGGATAGGAATCCCCCGCATCTCCTGCTCGGAGAATTTCCATCCGGGGCTCTTATCCGAATCGTCCACCTTCACCCGGAATCCTCCCAATCTATCTTTCAATTCAAAGGCTTTATCCAACACCCCTTCCTTCTTCTGCTGAATCGGAATAATCATCACCTGGGTAGGAGCAACTTTAGGCGGCAGTACCAGCCCGGAATTATCCCCATGCACCATAATAATAGCCCCGATGATACGTGTGGACATCCCCCAGGAAGTCTGATGTACATATTTGAGTTTATTATCCCTGTCCGTAAATTGAATGCCAAATGCCTTGGCAAATCCATCGCCGAAATTATGGCTGGTCCCCGACTGCAGCGCCTTGCCGTCATGCATCAGTGCTTCAATCGTATAGGTTGCCTCCGCCCCTGCAAATTTCTCCTTATCTGTCTTACGCCCTTTCACCACCGGAATCGCCAGAACCTGCTCACAGAAGTCCGCATATACGTTCAGCATCTGTTCTG
>BLLT01000479.1 GCA_011958945.1 Lachnospiraceae bacterium
CGAAAATACCATTGATTGCAATCAGCGATTTTAGCGGTAAACCAGATATTTTTGAGCGGCCAATATCCACTTTTGGCTTCCATATACTCCCTAAGAAAAACACGGAAAATCTGTTTTCATTCAGAGTATGATATTCTTTTAAATCGCCGGCTACCACCCCTTGATATACGCATAAAGTTTCCATGTATTGATTCACAGAGCACAATTGTCCCATATCCGGGCATCCAAATTCAGCCAAAGAATACTGTTCTGCCACGTATTGTTGATAATCATGGTACTCTCTCCACGCCTCATACAAGTCCATCTCCTCCGAAAATGGTTGCCATATTTCCTTGATGTCTTCTTCTTTAGGGCAAACAGCCCGCTTTTCAAACTCCTCCTCCAAAGCCATCACATCGTCTATATTATAACGTGAAGTCAGCACTCCCCACCCTACACCATACACACTAATTCGACTCTTATTATTACCCCTAAATGTTATTTCTACAGATTTCCCTCTTCTCTCAAAGCGCCAACCTATTTCATAAACCTGATCTTTCACCCGCCACTCCAGTATCTTATCAAAGTATACATCATACTTCATAATTACACCTGAAAATTCCGGCAAAATGTGATTTTCTTCCGTGTCCAGCGGAATCACAGTCGCAATGAGTTTCGGATACTGCCCCCGAATGGCCGGAAAACTACGGTCGAATCGTTCCTTCATTTCAGGAGTCATTTCATAGAATCTTTCCCCTTCCACTTCATGTGCCGCCCTCATGATTTCCTCATAGGTCCGTCCAATCCGCTTATTATTGTAATACACGGGAACTCTGACGCCGCACAAATACTTTTCCGTTGCTTCACGCAGATTTAATGCGCCCAATTTTCCCGGGTCCAGGCGAATGGCAATCGAAGTTCCCGGTTTCACGCGGTAACCGTCCTGTTCCAAATCAAGCGAAGCGCTTCCTCCGTAACCGTCTGCCGCCGGCAGCTGGCCGTCTGTCTCGTGGTCACTGGCCTGATTTTTCAAGGTAAAGTACCCGCTCAATCCCGTTATCTGCAAACGCAGGCCATAATGCTTTGTCCTGTAAGACTCAATTGCCGCCTCTTCCCTACAGTTTTTATCAGGGTCAAAATAGAGCGTAGATACTTCTGCATAGTCTCCGCAAAGAAAACTGGATAAGAAGCCAATACCAAAACGGCTGATTCCATTATACTTTTCCATTCGGCCATGGTCCTTCAAATCCCGTTCCAGTTCCCGCGAATTATAATAGGAATTGCCCACCTTCAGGAAATACCGCTTTAGCATGCCAAGCGTCATCCCCGTTCCCTGGTCATCTATGCGGAACCAGATATTTCCCTCCTTGTCATTCCATTCCCACAAGTCAATCCGAGACCTCTCCGGCACGAAATCCTTCTCCATCTTTTCCCGGAGCAGAACTGCATCGATCGCATTCTGCAGCAATTCCCTAATAAAAACATCCGTATTGTTATATAAATTTTCCCCTGCCAAAAGATTTAAAATCTGTTCCTGATCCATTGTCAGGCAAAAATCACCGCTCATATATCCATCCGATTCTATTTCATCCTTTAACACAGCCCTTGGAAAGGGGAAATCCTGCTGCCACCCTGCACGACAATATTTTTGCAGCTTCGAACAATTCACCAGTTCCTCCTCCACCCAATCCAGAAAGTCCCTGATAGCATGCTCCACGCCCGGGTTGGTACATCTCGCTTTATAGGGCAAATCCTTCCCGGAAGGAGAATCCGGGTATCGGAATCCCCCGGAAGCCTGATGTTTATCCCACTCCTCACGGCTTCTCTTATTGCAAGCTACATAACCATACAAAATTCTAGGAGCACGGGTATCATCAAAGTCCAGCAAATCTCCCAGCCGCAGCAAAAGCGCACAAAATAAAGGATTCGCATCGTTCGCCGCTAAATGTTTTAAATCTTTATTGCTATAAAGTTCAGACGGATTCTCCCCATGTGCCTGACAAACGGCTATGATACAGCGCTTTGGCACCACCTCCAAAGGACACTTGTCGAACAATTCTTTCCATCCCGCATTCTGCAATACCTTTGACAGGCGAAAAGGATGCAATGTCCGAAGATACCATTTACGGGTATCCTCCGCCCAGTCCTCTGCCGGGCAGCCCATCATTTCCGGGCAATATTCCCTTAAAAATTTTCTGCAAGCCGCTTCGTCTTTATAGCACTGCGCCCTTTCCTCTTCTGTATATACCATGCCTAAATCATGCAGGGAAGCTGCCAGAATCAATAGTTCCATCTCCCCGGCAGTCAATTCCGAAATCCGGTCTCCCAGCAAACCGCCCATGGCATCCAGAACATTCAATATATG
>BLLT01000480.1 GCA_011958945.1 Lachnospiraceae bacterium
TTTTTTGCATGATGCTTACCGGCTATTCACCGGGGAATAGCAGGCAAAGAATTCCCAAGGAAATGGAGTGGATAAAAGACGATATAACCTATGACCATGAGGACACCATATATCATAAGACATATTATGACGGGTTTGTCCGTGGCAGAACTATGACGATTAGATATCCGGACATTAATCTAAAAGAGGGAATAGAAGACTATTTTTTGATAGAGGGCAATATCGTGGAAGCGCTGTATCCCTTAGCGGATATGTTTTATGATAACCGGACAATTGAAATGGGGGAGGAAGAACTTAGCTTCTGGTCCTTCTGGGGAACTTACTGGGTTCTTGCCCCGATGGAATTAGACATTGATACCTCGCATGCACATAATACAGGCGATTTCTATCCGGATTTAGACAGGGATGAGTTATTTCCGGCGACCGTGTATAGGGATGGAATCGCATACCGCCCAAGTGTGCAGAATGATTTGATTGGAACCAGGATTACATACCGTTTGGGGAAGATGGAAGAAGTGGAGAAAAACAGGTGTTTCCGTTTGTATGGGATATATGAAAACATTGGCAGGACATATGTGGATAAAGGGTGTTATATTGAATTTACCATTAAATGATATTGAATCACAAATGATTTTATGTATCATTTGAAAGCAAGAAAAGTAAGGAAAATATGAAGAATACTATAAAGGCCGCTGGAACATTAATTATTTTGATAGCAGCGATACGGATAGATGAGGGCTCAAAATGTGGGAAGACAATACTTTATGAAATGGGCAGCGCCGCAGATATAAACCAAATGGCGGCAGATGGATATACAATGTTTATAGTAAAAGCGGACGGCACATTGTGGTACTGGAATAGCGAAAGAATAAAATACCATGATAATAAAGCAGCCATGGCAGATGTTAATTCCAAAATTAATTATGGGGGTAAATTTATAGCTGTTGACTATACAAGACTGCTTAATGGAGAGGAAAACAGAGCAGATGACCAGAAAATTACAGACTTATGTGCCGGTAAAGAAAACGTATTATTTTTGACAGACAGTGGGCAGGTATTTATAAGTAAATATGTAACAACTATCCCTGCCTTTTCAAAAACTGGACTATGAAAATATTGTACACATTAATACGGACGGGAAATTTCACTTTTCTTTATTGGACAAAGAAGGCAATATTTTTGCTTTGGATATGTCTGTTAAGTGAAAGAATGTGTTGGAGGAATATTAAAGTACGAAGGGGAGAGGACATATGGAGAACAGATACCCGCTGCTTGCAGGCAGACGCATTTTGAGGAAGGAAAGCCTTTGGGATATACGGGATTATGCCTATGGGGGATGGCAGCTATATTATATGGATTATACGGATGGGCTGTTGAAAGGCTGTGCCATAAAGGCGCAAAGCGGCGTGCTAACCATCGGGAAAGGCATGCTGAAATTCCATGGTTTCATATACTTGATGCAGGAGGATGAAAAGGTGCCTTACAGTCCGGCAGACGGATGGCAGTCCTTGAAAGCGGAGTTTACGGAGGATGAAAGCAGTCTGGATGATAAGGTGTATCAGGGCCGTTTTTTTCTGGACAATGAAACAGGGCTAAAAGAAAACCAGATGGAGATGTGCCGTTTTTATCTGCGGGAGGGCTCCGTTTTGCGCGACAGCTATAAGGACTTTGCAGATATGGCAACGGAATATGATACGCTGCATCTATGCAATGCTGCTGTAGCCGGGATAGGGGAGGGGAGATTCCATCCGGAGATACTAAAGCAGTTTGCCAAGGAACTGTGGGCGCAGAAGGAGAAGGAAGGAGCGGACATTGCCTTATGCTATGAAATATGGAACAGGGATGGGGAAATACAGATGGCGCTTCTTCGCGCATGGCTGGAAGGGAAAGGCATTTCATGGGGAACGGACAGGATGGGGAAGGAAGAGGTCTTCTGCTGCATGGAGGAGGTGCTCAGGAAGGGGAATGTAGGGGGAAGCAGGAAACGAAGCGAAAAGGTGATTTATGTGGAGTGAAGGGCACAAATTCGCAGGCTGAGAAAGGAGCATGGCTATTTATATGAATCCGCAGAGGAATGGAACAGGGGATATGAATAATAGGACTATTTAAGCGGCAAAAGGCGATGAATATAAGCAAACATACAGGCCGGATATAAACAGCGATGCCTGGATACGGCGGGAATTGACGGATTAATTTTCTGGTGAAAATCAATGATATATGGTATAATAATAAAAAATGGGGACACGAAAGATGAAAGAAATAGACCGTATAGAATACCCTGAACTGCAGAAAGGGATTAACCCTGATGCCGATGCGAAAAGCG
>BLLT01000481.1 GCA_011958945.1 Lachnospiraceae bacterium
AGAACGGCCAGAGCCAGAGCAGGAAGAAACGCCGGATGCAAAGCAGGCAGAGCCACAATCCGAACAGAATAAGCCGGAGAAAACGGATAAAATACAGTTATTTGAGGATATGGAGGATGAGGACGAGATCATTGACCTCGGAGATGAAAAAGACCAGGTGCTTGCGCAGATGAAGAAATCCTTAAAAGGGGAGCAGGAAACAGAGCTTGCTTTCCAGATGGCAGACCGCTTCATCAGTATTCAGGAGGTTGACGGGGGCTATGACTATTCCATTATGGGAGCAGATTATAAGGAGATAGACGGGGGCGTGTATGACAATCCCGATGTCAGTATCAGAGAAGCCCTTGACGATATTCTGACGGATTTGAAAGACAATCCCTTTGACAATGGCGCAAGGGGAAATATCCGTGACAATGATGAGCTGATACCGATTGATTATGGTGGATTGATGGAAAAAGCGGAAGCGGCAAACGCAATCGAACCGCAGGCACAGGGAAACGTGGTGGAAAACTTTAAGGCAAAGACCAATGAGCTGTTCCATGAAATTAGTGAAATGAACCCGGCAGAGATTGAAGAAACCGTAAAATGCCATGTGCAGGCGCAGTTAGACGAATCCGGCATTGATGCGGAGATTGTGGACGTGGCAGTAGTGGGGAGCCGCTGCCGGGGATTGGAGCAGGAAGGCTCAGACCTTGACGTAGCAGTGGAGCTTTCCACAAGTGAGCGTGAAGATGTCCTGTTTGATACATTTAACGGGGATGCGCTCCATATCGGCGACGTGAAAGTGGATATAAACCCGATCACCGCACAGCGGACGGGAACGCTTGAAACTTATCTCCCGCAGGTGGAGGACTATCTGGAGGGAGTGCGTGAGGCCAGGGAAAAAGAGCCGGTGTCCTTATCCCAGGAGCAGGCGGAAACAGAAGTGACGCTGACGGTTGCGGAATGTGGGGAGTTTCATAACCTGGGCGAGTTCTATGAGAATATCCCTACCGTGGAGGAAGCAGTGGCTATCTGGAAACAGATACCGCCGGAGCGCATGAACGGAATCCCCGCAATCGGCATCAATATCCATACGCCGGGAACGGAAGCATTCGAGGATGTGGGGATGGATATTTTAACCGGGAACAGGATTGACCTTGACATTTTAGAGTATATCCCTGACATAAAGGGGAATCCGAAGGCGATGGAAATGATTGCGGAGCTTGTGGCCAAGCTGCCGGAAATGGAGATAGACGGCAACATGAGTGAGGAAATGGAGGCAAGGGTATGGGAGAAGCGTATGCCCGATCTGACACCTGCAGAACAGCTTGCGGTGGAGATTGACCGTTTTATCTACGGTTATGACACGGCCCTTTACCGTGACAATAACCAGAGCATGACGGAGAACGTATCCGAGATTGCGGAAGCCTTAAAACAGAGAGATACCCGTGATATGGCAATGTGGTTTGCTGATATAGCTTCGGACGGAACGGAGCCGGAGGAGCGAAAGCGGGCTATGGAGTTTCTTGGAAAGCTGGTGGAGTATAAGCCCCTTGCCAAGATCGAGGAAATGGAAGAACAGAATTACAACATGGTGGATAATGTGCTGAATAACGGCGCAGGGGAGAAAGCGCAGAAAGAGGAAAATAAAAAGGCACAGGACAGACCAGCCGCAAAACCGTCCTTAAAAGCCCGCCTTGCGGAGAAAAAGGCGCAGGTGGCAGGACAGGGCAGGGAGCAGGAAGAAAACATAAAAAATAAGCAGAGGGAGATGTAAGGATATGGATACAAGGTTTACCGTGGAAGAAAGCAATTTAATCTGCATTTTTGCAAGGGAGAGCAGGAGCGAGGTCATAGAGGATATTGAGAGGGCTTTGCCGTATCTGGAGGATACGGATATGCTGGAGCTGTCCGGCAGGGTGATCGGAAAGCTGCGGGATATGACCGATGAAGAATTTGAACAGCTTGAGTTGACAGAAGCGGAATAGAATATAATAGAAACAGGCTTTCTTCCCACAAAAATGTGGGGAGGAAAAGCCTGTTTTTTGTTTATTTTCCGGAAAATGTAAATTTGGAAAGTCTAGCTGACATGAAGTGATTTGTAATAATCTGGAAGTTTTATTTACAGAGATAGACTAATATTTGTACTATATTTTACAAACCGACACAAAACGCCTCTTGTATGACAGACAAATTTCTGCTATAATTGACCTGTTGTATTTTTGCAAAATTTATAGAAAGAGGGCTTGACAAACATGATATTTTGTGCCATTCTCAAGCAAGCAAGCAAGCAAGCAAGCAAGCAAGCAAGCAAGCAAGCAAGCAAGCAA
>BLLT01000482.1 GCA_011958945.1 Lachnospiraceae bacterium
GACGCTTGATACGTTCCAAAATATCCTGTGCCAGCTTATACATCTGCCATCTGTCCGGATATTCGTCATATATCATGCTGCCTTCATAATCCAGCTTATCCAGTATCCCTGCGATAATTTTTTGATATTTCTTCGCTTCCGCCGGATACATTTGCTGTAAGTACTCCAAATCTCTGGTGGCCGTATCCTCCTCCTGATAATAAAGCGGGAGGGGATAGGTCATATAAAAAGGTAAGATTTTCTGATTATACATAGCTAACATCCTCAAAAAAATTGATTGTTATGTTATCATATGCAAAATCAGACATTCAGTGTCATCAAGAGATTACATTAATACGGGCAATCGCCCTTTGCAGCGCTGTTTCCGCACGCATAATATCCGTTTCCGGAGTTTTGGTGCGAAGCCTTTCTTCCGCCCGGGCTTTGGCTGCCTCCGCCCGTGCCTTGTCAATTTCTTCCGGCCACTCTACACTTTCCGCCAAAACAGTCACCTTATCCTGCAAAATCTCCACAAACCCTGCATGGAGAGCCGCATTCTTCGCCCTATCGGCTTCTGAAATCGTAAGCACGCCCGGATTAATAATCACTGTCATGGGAACATGCCCCTTATAAACACCGATTTCGCCTTCCGTTGTATTGAATTCCACCATATTCACATCGCCTTCATAAAAGACACGTTCTGGTGTAATAATCTCTAACCGGAAATTTCTTTCATCTGCCATATGCCAATCCTGCCCCTTTCTTTATTATTTTACACGGGCAAGTACATCGTCAATGCTTCCTGCGTTCAGGAAATAGCTCTCCGGTATGCTGTCATGCTTACCTTCCAGAATCTCCTTAAAGCCGCGGATGGTTTCGTTAATCGGTACGTATTTACCTTCCATACCGGTAAACTGCCCTGCCACGAAGAACGGCTGGGATAAGAATCTCTGCACTTTCCTCGCACGGGATACTACCAGCTTATCGTCTTCGGAAAGTTCATCCATACCGAGAATTGCGATAATATCCTGAAGTTCTTTATACTTCTGCAATACTTCCTGTACCCCACGGGCTACCTGATAATGCTCCTCGCCCAGAATACGGGGGTCCAGAATCCTGGAGGTGGACTCCAACGGATCAACAGCCGGATAAATACCCAGCTCCACAATAGAACGGGACAATACCGTTGTGGCATCCAGATGGGCGAAGGTCGTTGCCGGAGCCGGGTCCGTCAAGTCATCGGCAGGCACATATACCGCCTGAACGGATGTAATAGAGCCGTTCTTGGTAGAAGTAATACGCTCCTGCAAAGCCCCCATCTCCGTCTGCAGCGTAGGCTGATAACCAACCGCCGAAGGCATACGCCCAAGAAGCGCCGACACTTCGGAACCCGCCTGTGTGAAACGGAAAATATTATCAATAAACAAAAGTACATCCTTACCGCCTTTATCACGGAAATATTCGGCCATGGTAAGCCCGGTCAAACCAACCCTCATCCTCGCTCCGGGGGGCTCATTCATCTGTCCGAACACCATCGTTGTCTTATCAATAACGCCGGATTCCATCATCTCGTGATATAAGTCATTACCTTCCCTGGTTCTCTCACCAACGCCGGTAAATACGGAATATCCGCCGTGCTCCGTAGCAATATTACGGATAAGTTCCTGAATCAGAACCGTCTTGCCTACACCGGCGCCGCCGAACAGGCCGATTTTACCGCCCTTCTGATACGGGCAAAGCAAGTCAACTACCTTGATACCTGTTTCTAACAGTTCCGTCTCCGTAGACTGCTCTTCAAATGCCGGTGCCGGCCTATGAATCGGCTCATGCCCTACCTCTTCCGGTGCCGGTTTGTTATCTATGGGCTGCCCTAATACATTGAAAATACGCCCCAATGTATTCTCTCCTACCGGAACCGTAATGGGTGCGCCTGTGGCTGCCGCATCCATGCCCCTTACAAGGCCGTCAGTAGAGCCCATGGCGATACACCGTACCGTATCATCACCCAAGTGCTGTGAAACCTCCACGATTAACTCCCCTCCGTCTTTGGTGGCAATTTTAATCGCTTCGTTAATTTCCGGAAGGCTTCCCCCGGTAAACTTTATATCCAGCACGGCACCGATAATCTGAGTAATCTTTCCCACATTACTCATCTCTATACTCATACTAGTCCTCCAATCTTGCTCATTTTGCAAGTCATTTTGCGTCAGGCCGTTTTCCCTGCCTTCCGCCCCTTATCTTTCTTAGCCCACATCCCCGCTGCAAGCAGCCGGGCATGTGTTCCTCACGGCAATCGCCAACTAAAGCTCATTGCCTGCGAAAACC
>BLLT01000483.1 GCA_011958945.1 Lachnospiraceae bacterium
TATGATTTTCCACATAAACTTTGAATACGCTATAATAGTATCCTTTTTTCGTGCAAGAAGCCAAACCACCATTTGCCCGGATTCCATAACGGAAAAGCCATGGGCTAAACTTTTGCCCCTATTTACTTTCTGCAATACTTATCCTTATAGGACATAATAGCGGATATCGTCTTGGAATCTTCTATCTTCCCTTCCAATATCATCCGGCTTAGTTCCTCCACCGAATAAGCTTCTACATTGATAAACTCATCCTCATCCAAATGCTGATGGGACTTTATCAAATTCTTTGCCACATAAATATCAATTTTTTCATTGCAGAATGCTACGGTAGTCCGAATAGTTATCAGCCATTCCAGATCATCGGAACGGTATCCGGTCTCTTCTTCCAATTCCCTACCCGCCGCATCCCTTGTAGGTTCATCGGCACCGTTCAGCCCGCCTGCAGGTATCTCCAGAGTATATCTGTCCAGCGCATTACGGTACTGCCGTACCATCAGCAGTTTCCCGTCTTCGCGTACAGGAAGAACTGCGGCAGCCCCCTTATGGCCGATAAAATCCCACTCCACCACGTTCCCATTAGGAACTTCAATGGTATCTTTATAAAAATCCACAATCGTTCCATGATACATCAATTCTCTATTCAGCCGTCTGAATTCTTCTGCCATATTCCCTCCCTATTTCTGTACTGCATCCCTTACGAACACCAAATTTGCAGATGCTGCACAGACACAGACAATCTGTTCCGGTTTTCATTGTATTATTGCAACAATCCAGCCCAGGACTTTCAAAAAAGTCCGTACAAATCATCAGCAGGCGCTTAACAGCTTCTCCACACTTACTAGCTTCACACACAATACGAATAAGTCTGCTGCTGCCGCCAATTCCTCAGGAGTAGGGAATGTGGGGGCTAAACGGATATTGCTGTCCTTCGGGTCTATTCCATAGGGGAATGTTGCCCCCGCACCGGTCAAAACAACACCTGCCTCTTTACATTTTGCCACAATCTCTTTTGCACAACCTTCCATCGCTTCAAAAGAGATGAAATATCCGCCTTTCGGCTCTGTCCATTTCGCAATGCCAAGCCCACCCAGTTCCTCGTTCAGCACTTTTAATACCGCTTCAAACTTAGGGCGTAAAATTTGGGCATGCCTTCTCATATGCTCTTTCAATCCATCCAAATCCTTGAAAAACCTTACATGGCGCAGCATGTTGAGTTTGTCATAGCCAATGGTCTGAATAGTCATGGATTTTAAAATCTCATCCACATTTGCTTTGGAAGCCGCAACTGCCGCTACCCCGCCTCCCGGAAAACTTACCTTCGATGTGGAAACAAACTCATATACTATATCCGGATTGCCTGCTTTTTCGCACTCCGATAGAATATCCAGAATCTCATCCTGTTCTTCTTCATATAAATGATGGATGGCATAGGCATTATCCCAAAATATCCTGAAATCCTTTGCTGCAGGCTTTAGGGCCGCAAATCTTCTAACTGTTTCATCCGAATAAGAAAAACCCTGCGGGTTGGAATATTTAGGCACACACCAAATCCCCTTAATTGTATCATCTTTGCCAACCAATTCCTCTACTAAATCCATATCCGGCCCCTGTTCTGTCATAGGAACCGTTATCATCTCTATTCCAAAGTGTTCCGTAATCTTAAAGTGCCTGTCATAACCAGGTGCCGGACACAAAAATTTCACTTTATCCAACTTACACCAAGGGGTGCTCCCTAAAACACCATGCGACATGCAGCGCGAAACTGCATCATACATAATTGCCAGGCTGGAATTCCCGCATACAATAACGCTGTCCGCACTGGCGACTCCCATCATCGCTGCCATCAACTGCTTCGCTTCGGGAATACCATCCAAAAGGCCGTAATTCCTGCAGTCAATACCTGCTTCCGTCTGGTACTCCGCTATGGATCCAAGCACATCCATGATTCCCATTTCCATATCCATCTGGGATATGGACGGTTTCCCCCTGGACATATCCAGCTTCAGCCCCTTTCCTTTTGCCTCTTCATATTCCTTCACCAATTGAGTATGCAACTGCAGCAACTCATCCTTACTTAACGTTCCATATGCTTTCATTTACATCATGCTCCTTTTGACAAATATGTTGTGGATAATCGTATACAATCATACACTTCGTATATTCTACTACATGCCTTCTAATAGCACAAGAACTTTTTTTATTTTCTTTTAAAAAATCGAGTAGGGAAGATTTTCTCCCTACCTGTGCGCCGGGCGTCTGTCAGCTTGCTGACACATTTCATTTGGACGCC
>BLLT01000484.1 GCA_011958945.1 Lachnospiraceae bacterium
GCCAGGGCTTTTGACACCCGAATCCATATAGGAACTGCATCGCAAGATGCATGCATTCATGAGTTCGCAAAGAGAACTTATACTAACCGCTCAAAGAATAAACAGGAGGACAAACTATGGGGCAGATTATTGGCGAAGGGATTACTTTTGATGACGTGCTGCTCGTACCGAGCTATTCGAAAGTGATTCCCAATCAGGTGGATTTGACAACGTGGCTGACGAAAAGAATCAAACTGAACATTCCGATGATGAGTGCAGGGATGGATACGGTAACGGAGCATCGGATGGCGATTGCAATGGCGCGTCAGGGGGGAATCGGCATTATACATAAAAATATGTCGATTGAAGCGCAGGCAGAAGAGGTGGATAAAGTAAAGCGTTCGGAAAATGGCGTTATTACGGATCCGTTTTCTTTGACCCCGGAACATACCTTAAAAGATGCGGATGCGCTGATGGCGAAGTTCCGTATTTCAGGCGTTCCGATTACGGAAGGCCGGAAATTGGTTGGTATTATAACTAACAGAGATTTAAAGTTTGAGACGGATTTCACAAAGAAAATAAAAGAATCCATGACTTCCGAGGGGCTGATTACAGCCAGGGAAGGGATTACCCTGGAAGAGGCCAAGATGATTCTGGCAAAAGCAAGGAAGGAAAAGCTTCCCATTGTAGATGAAAATTATAATTTAACAGGGCTGATTACGATTAAAGATATTGAAAAGACAATCAAATATCCGCTGTCTGCCAAGGACGAGCAGGGCAGGCTGCTTTGCGGGGCAGGGGTTGGGATTACTGCAAATGTACTCGACCGTGTGGGTGCCCTGGCGGATGCAAAGGTGGATGTGGTGGTGCTGGATTCAGCCCATGGACATTCCGAGAACGTGCTTCACTGCCTGCGGATGATTAAAGAGAAATACCCGGATATCCAGGTGATTGCCGGCAATGTGGCAACAGGGGAAGGAACGCGGGATTTGATTGAAGCAGGAGCGGATGCTGTAAAAGTAGGGATTGGGCCTGGCTCTATTTGCACGACCCGTGTGGTAGCGGGAATAGGTGTGCCGCAGATTACAGCGATTATGGATGCCTATGCTGTGGCGAAAGAGTATGGAATACCGATTATTGCAGATGGCGGTATCAAATATTCCGGCGATATGACGAAAGCCATTGCAGCAGGCGGAAATGTTTGCATGATGGGCAGCATGTTTGCAGGCTGTGATGAAAGCCCTGGAACTTTTGAGTTATACCAGGGAAGAAAATATAAGGTATATCGAGGCATGGGTTCCATCGCTGCCATGGAAAACGGCAGCAAAGACAGATATTTCCAGTCGGATGCAAAAAAACTTGTTCCGGAAGGCGTGGAAGGGCGCGTGGCCTATAAAGGAACGGTGGAGGATACCATCTTCCAGTTAATGGGCGGGCTTCGTTCCGGTATGGGCTATTGTGGTACTCAGAGCATTGAAGAACTGAAACAGAACGGGAGGTTTATGAAGATTTCAGCGGCTTCGCTGAAGGAAAGCCATCCTCATGATATTCATATAACTAAGGAAGCGCCTAATTATAGCGTGGATGAATAAGTGCAACAGTATACTAGTTGAAATAATAGGATGAGTGGCATAATTATAAAAAAATAGAAGCGTTGGATATATATCCGCTTGCTGCCCCCGCTGCCTGAAGCGGGGGTTTTGTGTAATTGCATTTTTCCATAGGATTTTGAAAGGGGATTCAAAGAGCAATGATAATATCAACTATATAAATATTCTATTCATTTAAATGATTTCATTTTTGTTCCAAATTTTATACAATTAATATAATATTTATAGCTATTAGCAATGATTGGAATTATGGAACAAAGGATAATGGTGGTTTGAATGTCGGTGGATTACGTGAAATTAGGTATAAGGGTTCGGATACGTAGGGAAAATCTAAGGATGTCGCAGGCGGAGGTGGCTTCTGCCGCGGGCATATCTATTCAGCACGTCAGCAATATAGAAAATGCGAAGACAAAGGTTAGTCTGGAACGGATTGTAGATATAGCAAATGTTTTAGGCTGTTCGGTAGATGAGCTGCTTTGTGACAGCATGGTCAAATCCAAGGTAATATATATAAATGAAGTGGCTGGGCTGATAGAAACCTTTACCGATATGGAAATGCGGGCCTTACCGGAATTTTTGCGTAGCTATAAGCATTTTGGGAGGATTCTTGAGAAGCCGATCCAGCAGGAAGATGCGAAATAGTAACTGAACTGTTACGCAAAATGTAACAGTTCAGCCTTCGGCTTCCCTGT
>BLLT01000485.1 GCA_011958945.1 Lachnospiraceae bacterium
GTCCCCAAGGTAAAGCTGAACTCAAATAGCTTTTCCGACTTCGGGCCTTGCAGGATTGCCCGTGCGGTATCGGCCACAATGGAATTGAACTGATAGTAGGGCTTGATGGGGCCAAGGTCTATGTACTCCGCTTCCTCCTGCGTGTCTGGATTCGGCAGGGCCGCATTGGGGGAAACATACGTTCCGCTTCCCACCGCCGCATAGATTAAGCCTTTTGTTTCGCACAGCTTAAAGGCGCGGGTGATGGTACTTAAATTCACGTCCAGAAAGTCCGCTAATTCCCGCTGCGGCGGCAGCTTTGTTTTGGGCGGAAGCCTCCCGCTTAAAATGTCCTGTTCCAAAAGCTCTGAAAGGGATATATACATCGGGAATTTTAACAGGGCCTTGCTCGGCTTCCATGTAAGCGGATAATCTTCAAACGAGTTTACAGGCATAGCGCACCTCCTTAAAAACATTGTCTTGCATACAATTCTACTATTGAAACCGTACAAAGTCAATGCTACTGTTATAATTGTTATGATTATATGCAGCGCAAGGAGGTAAGAACATGGAACAAGTAATCAGGGAGCAGCTTCTTCACATGTTGGAGAACAATAGTAAACTGACAGAACATGAAATTGCAATTATGCTGGGGATTTTGGAAGAAGAAGTCCAAAGGGAAATAGCCGGTCTGGAAAAAGCGCATGTGATCTGTGGCTACCATACATTGATTGACTGGAACAAAGTCAATGATGATGATGTGACCGCTTTGGTAGAGCTGCGTGTTACGCCGCAGGGCGGCGAGGGCTATCAAAAGCTGGCAGAGAAAATCAATGCCTATCCGCAGGTAGTGACGCTGTACTTAATGTCCGGGGCTTACGATTTTCTTGTCATGGTAAAGGGGAAAACACTGAAAGAAATATCCCTTTTCGTGTCGGGAAAGCTGGCCTCCATTGAGGAAGTCCAGAGTACCACTACCCATTTCACGCTGACAAAATATAAGGAGCTGGGCGTGAGCTTTGAGGCAAAGCAGGCGGACGAAAGAATGGTGGTGACGCCATGAGGGGAAAGCTGTCACAAAAAGTATTGAACCTAAAATCTTCCGGCATACGGGCCTTTTTTGATATGGCGAACGAAATTCCCGACGTGATTTCCCTCGGCGTCGGGGAACCGGATTTTGATACCCCGTGGCATATCCGGGAGGCAGGCATACAGGCGTTGCAGTCCGGCAAAACCTTTTATACGTCCAATGCGGGGCTGCAAGAACTTCGGGCTGCAATCAGCAGCTACACCAAACGGAAAACCGGGCTTACTTACAATCCTGAAAACCAGATCATTGTCACGGTTGGCGGCAGCGAGGCCATTGACCTTGCGCTGCGGGCGCTGCTTAATGCAGGGGACGAAGTGATCTATCTGGAACCGGGCTTTGTTTCCTATTACCCCTGTATTAAGCTGGCTGACGGCGTTCCCGTCCCAATCCGCTTGACAGAGGAAAACCGGTTCCGTCTGAAGCCGGAGCAGTTGGAGGCGGCGGTTACACCCAAAAGCAAGGTGCTGATCCTGTCATACCCCAACAATCCGACCGGGGCCGTGATGGAAAAGGAGGATTTGGAAGCCCTGTTACCTGTCATTCAGAAACACGATTTGATTGTTATATCCGATGAAATATACGGGGAGCTTACCTATGGCGTGAAGCATTGTAGTATCGCCGGATTGCCCGGCATGGAACAACGAACCATAATTATCAACGGTTTTTCCAAGAGCTTTGCCATGACCGGCTGGCGGCTGGGGTACGCGCTGGGAAACCATGAGATTATCGAACAGATGGTAAAAATCCATCAGTTTGCGGTAATGTGTGCACCTACCATCAGCCAGTATGCGGCCATCGAAGCGATGGAACAGGGGGACGGGGATATAGAAGCCATGCGTGAATCCTACAACCAGAGAAGAAAATTCCTCTACCATGAGCTGCAAAGGCTGGGCCTGCCCTGTTTTGAACCGCAGGGAGCATTTTATATGTTCCCCAATATCCGGGAGTTTGGTTTATCCAGCGGCGAATTTGCGTTGAAGCTGCTGAAAGAGGAAAAGGTGGCGGTTGTCCCCGGCGATTCCTTTGGTGAGTGTGGGGAGGGCTTTGTACGGATTTCCTATGCGGCTTCCCTGCAAAACCTGAAAGAAGCCGTCAACCGGATTTTCCGGTTCCTGTCCCGGTACCGGACTTAGAAAGGGGCTGCTTATGAAAACGTGGGAAAAGAATATCCGCCAAGTGCTTCCCTACATACCGGGCGAAC
>BLLT01000486.1 GCA_011958945.1 Lachnospiraceae bacterium
GAGAATTTACGGACGCAAAGCGGCCGGAAATTGCTCTGCGAGAAGAAAGGGTGCTGGAAGGGCATTTGCGGAACTGGAATAGGAGGCATAAAGATGATAAAGAAGTATGTATTTGGTATGCCGTTAGAGACGGGGGCAGTAGTTTTCAACGAATTAGAGGGGGAAAATGGATTTGCGTATTTTCCTGATTTTGCAGAATCCGGAGCGGATGGACAGGCCGGTTTGGCAGATGCGGTGCAAGCTGTGGGGATTGAAAAATATTTTTCCCTGATGCCTGCAGGAGAAGGGGGAGAGGGCCTGCGCTTCATCCACCGGATGGGGCAGGCGGATATGGTATATGGCCTTGGGGAAAATGTGCGTGGAATCAATAAGCGGGGATGGATTTATGAAAGCCTTTGCAGCGACAACCCCAATCACAGAGAGGATACCCACTCCTTATACGGGGCACACAATTTCCTCATCGTTAAGGGGGAAAGTAAGAATTTTGGTATATTTGTGGATCATCCGGGAAAAGTGATTTTTGATGTCGGATACAGCAAAATGCAGGAACTGGCGATAACGGTGCCGGACAAAAACCTGGACTTTTACCTGATGGAAGGGGAGACGCCGGAAGAACTGGTGAAGGAACTCCGCCGGTTGACGGGGAGAAGCTATATTCCTCCAAAGTGGGCCTTTGGCTACGGACAGAGCCGCTGGAGTTATATGACAGCGGATGAGGTGCGGGAAGTGGCGAAGCTGCACCGGGAAAACGGAATTCCCTTGGACAGTATCTATCTTGATATTGATTATATGGAGAGGTATAAGGATTTTACCATTGATAAAGAAAACTTTCCTGATTTTGGGAAGCTGGTAGAAGACATGAAAGAAATGGGCATTCATCTCGTTCCCATTATAGACGCAGGCGTTAAGGTGGAAGAGGGCTATAGCGTTTACGAGGAAGGGGTGGAAAAAGGATATTTCTGCCGGACGGAGGACGGGGAGTTTTTCGCGGCGGGGGTCTGGCCGGGCAAAGTGCATTTTCCGGATATGCTCAATGAGGAAGCCAACCGGTGGTTTGGCGGCAAGTATAAGGTGCTTCTGAATAAGGGGATTGACGGGTTTTGGAATGATATGAACGAGCCGGCTATCTTTTATTCCGAAAGCCATTTAAAAGAAGTGTTTGAAAAGCTGGCGGATTATAAAGATAAAAATTTGGATTTGCGTTCTTTTTTCCAGTTCAAAAGCATGGTATCCGATATCAGCAATAATGAAAAGGATTACGAAAGCTTTTACCATGTATTTCATGGGGAAAAAATACGTCATGACAAGGTGCATAATTTATTTGGATTTTATATGACAAAGGCGGCTTCCCAGGCCTTCGAAGAACTTTGCCCCCAAAAACGTGTGCTGATGTATTCCCGTTCCTCTTATATCGGTATGCACCGCTATGGCGGTATTTGGATGGGGGATAATCTGTCCTGGTGGAGTCATATTCTGCTGAATATCCGTATGCTCCCGTCTCTAAATATGTGCGGTTTCTTATATACGGGGGCGGATTTGGGCGGATTTGGTGCGGACACCACGGAAGATTTGCTGATGCGCTGGCTGGAATTTGGCATTTTTACGCCGCTGATGCGGAATCATTCGGCATTGGGAACGAGACGGCAGGAGGTTTACCGTTTTGAAAATCAGGATGCATTCCGCCATATTATAGAATTGCGGTATGGCCTTTTGCCTTATATTTACAGTGAGTATATGAAAGCGGCCCTTTCGGACGGCATGTATGCAAGGCCATTAGCCTTTGCCTATCCGGAGGATGAACGGGCGAAAAGAGTGGAGGATCAGCTGCTCATCGGGGAAAGCATCATGATAGCCCCGGTTTATGAGCAGAATGCCGTAGGGCGGTATGTCTATCTGCCTGAGAGGATGAAAATGGTGCGATTCCGGTCGCTGACGGACAGGGAAGAAACTGTCTTGGAGCAAGGCGACCATTATATAGGGATTCCGTTGGAAGAGGTGGCGCTTTTCATACGCCCGGAACATATCCTCCCCTTGGCGGAAAAAGGCGGACAGAGCGTGGAAGAAGTGGATTTTGAAAATCTTCTCCTGCTGGATTTTACAATAGAAGAGAGCACCTATGAATATTACACCGATGACGGATATGGGAAGGACTTTGAGAACCCGGCCAACAGGAAGGTGTTTAGGAAAAGTGCTAAGTAGCAAGGATAAAGCTGCTCTGGAGTCACAGTTCAGCCCAGGACTTTGCACTTGCTGCAAAGTAGTACTTTTA
>BLLT01000487.1 GCA_011958945.1 Lachnospiraceae bacterium
CTAATCGGCTAGGCCGTGAATTGTAACCTTTTATGTTACATAAAATACAAGAAAGGCTTTTCTATAAGGAAAGTTCGTGATATGATATTTTAAGAAGTCTATTATCTATGGTATGCAGAGTCTTTTTAGATTCCAGCCACAAGATTAAGTGGGCTTTTATTATGTCTAAGAGAAAATGTTGGAAAAAAGGAGAGATAGGAAAATGGGAACGAAACAGTCGGGCTTCCTCTCTGGCCGAAAAGTGAGGAGGAGTCTCAATGGAAGGATATTGAGGAATACCACACTCAATATTTTGATATTGGTGGCAGTATGTTGTGTAATTATGGCACTTTCGATGCAATCTCTGGCGAACAGTATTTTACTGGATAGCCTTCAGCCGATGGCAAGGCAGTCGGCTAAGACAGTGGAAGCCAATATTCATATGCTGGCAGATCGTATGATGATGCTCGCAGGTGATTCCAGGATGAATATAGTTGCAATAGGAGAAAAGGCATCTGCTTCCGATGGCGAAACGGCAGAGAACAATTGGGCGGCTGTGTTGACAGAAGCGGCAGAGATTTATGAATTTCATACAATTGCCCTGTATGACTTAAACGGCAGTCTGGTTCAGGGGATAGATGGTGCTCCGGAAAGGCTGGAGGATAGTTTTTTGGCGCTGCTGCAGGAAACGGACAATCTGACCACCCATGCAAGTACTATTTTTGAAGATAAGCTGGGCATCACTATGGGTATGCCGGTCAAAGAAGATGGGGAGACGGCTTATTATTTAGTGGGTGTCTATAAATATGATGCATTGAATGATGTGTTAAGCAGTATAAACATAGGTAAAAACGGTATGGCTTATATGGTTAACAGGGATGGTATTGTTACGGGGCATCCGGATCAGTCAAAGATTAAATCGGATAGTACGCTGCTGCAGCTTAGCGATGGAAACGAGGAAGCCATTAAAAGCGTGACTACAGGGGAGACGGGGGCCACAGAATATGCTATTGACGGGCAGCAGATGCTGGTAGCTTTTTCACCCATCCGTGGCACGCAGTGGGCTTTGGTTATTCAGGTGCCAAAGTCGGACTACAATAATCTGATAAATGGAGCAATGATAGTGGCAGGAGTATGTACGCTGGTGGTATTGCTGCTTTCTATCTTGGTGATTTTGCGGATGGCCCGGTCCATTTCCAAGCCGGTAAAGAATGTGACAAGCCGGATGATTTCCCTTTCCGATGGGGATCTTCATACGGAGGTGATAAATATCAGGTCAGGGGATGAACTGGAGATAATGACCAGAACGCTGGCAGATACGGTAGGGAGTGTTAACCGGTACATATCGGATATTCATCAAGTATTAAGCGGGGTTGCTGACGGAAATCTGCAGATTGGGCCTCAGGTGGAGTACAAAGGCGACTTTACACTGATTCGAAATAGCCTGGGCACTATTCTCCGGTCTATGAATGAGACTATAACGGGATTCCGGGCAGCAGCAACCCGCCTTTCCAGTATGGCAGAAGAATTGAGCGGGCAGTCGGGGCAGCTGCACCAGGCATCTTTGGAGCAAAATCAGGCAACCGAGGCATTGGTTGATGAAGTCGGCCATGTTAAGGAGCAGCTGGTATGCGTTATTAAGAGCAGCGATCAGACGCATGCTATGACTGGCGAAATCACCAGAAAGGTACAGGAAGCGAACAGCCAGATGGCCGCCCTTTCCAATGCTATGGACGATATCAGTTCCAATGCCCAGGAAATTACAAGTATTGCCAAGGCCATTGACAATATTGCTTTCCAGACCAACATTCTGGCGCTGAACGCTTCTGTGGAAGCCGCACGCGCCGGGAGCGCAGGGGCGGGGTTTGCCGTTGTTGCGGAAGAGGTTAAGGAACTGGCGGGCAAAAGCGCCCAGGCAGCGCAGAGTGCAGTAGAAATCGTGTCGAATACCAGGGCGGTTATCCAGACAGGTGTGGAACTGAATGCCAGTACAGCAGAATCTTTGCAGGCTATTTTCGGCGTTTCCACTGAAATCAGGGAAATGTCGGATCAACTGGTAGCAGCAGTGCATGGGCAGGAGGATGCGCTTAACAGTATAGAGGAGCGGATTGAGACCATTTCAGCCATTGCAGACAGGAATCTGCAAAATGCAGGGGGAACGAATCAGTCCAGCGTACGGTTAGCGCAAGAAGCCGAAGAACTTCAGGCGCAGGTAAGGAAATTTGCTTTGAAGGAAGGATGAAAAGATTGAAAATTTTCAATCTGTTTTGGAAAGGAGCATGGTTA
>BLLT01000488.1 GCA_011958945.1 Lachnospiraceae bacterium
ATTCCAGAACACATAGGTATAGCAGGTTTACCTAATCCTTGAACGCAACTGCGAAAAACAAACAATAAATTCAAAAGAACAATAAATACTGCTAATAATTTTAGAAAGATTGAAGCATAATCAACAGCTTCCTGTCCACTAAGCATTAATTTTGCCAGCAAATCGGAAAAGAAAAATAGTACTATTCCAAGCAATAGTGCTGAAAGAAGCGCCATTATGCCTGCAGTTCTTGTGCCACTACGAATTCTTTCAAACTTCTTACCACCAAAATTCTGACCCGAAAATGAAGATATTGCAAAACCAATAGTTATTCCCGGCAACATAAAAAAATTTAGATATTTATTACAGACAGAATACGCTGATGTATAAACAACGCCATAACTATTTATACAACTTTGAACAAATATGCATCCGACAGAAGTAATTGAATTCATAAATGCCATTGGCAAGCCGTTTTTCAACAATTCCATTACTAATCTGAAGTTGAAAATGAAATCACGTTTGTTAATTTTTAGTTCATTCATTCTATGTAATCTAAAATAACAAATAACAACAGAAATTAATTGTGAAACGATTGTTGCATATGCTGGTCCGGAAACACCAAATTTGAATAAAAAAATCAATAATAAATCCAATATTATGTTTAATGCAGATGAAACACCTATTGCTAATAAGGGAGTTCTGCTGTCGCCCATCCCTCTTAAAATTGATGATAGTAAATTGTATGCTACCGTAATGAGCAAACCGCTGAATATAATGTAGCCATAAGTTAAACAATCGTTTAAAAGTTCATCATCCGTTTGTATGATCTGTAAAATTGGTTTTAAAAGCAATAAACCTACCGCTGAAAAAAGAACCCCAAATACAGAAGATATTTTTATAGATGAAGCAATTATTTCTTTCAGCTTACTTAAATCCTGTTCTCCACAGGCTTGAGATATATTAACAGAAAAACCATTTGTTATGCCCATAATAAACCCTGTTAAGAAAAAAGAAAATGTTGCGAAATTACCGACGGCGGCAAGGGAATTGTCCCCCAATCCCTTCCCGATAATAACCATGTCTGCCAATGAATATACCTGTTGTAATATATTGGAAAATAACATCGGAAAGAAAAAAATTAAGAATGACTTTGTTACTGAACCTTTGGTAAAATCTATTTTATTCATGATTACACCGTCCTCAAACTAATCTTATTTAGTTTTATCATTAACGATATAGAACTTATATCAAAAAGCTTGCTTTTTTGTCAAAATTATGGTGTAATCAAAAATAACTTAAAATTATGCAACCTTATGAATTTAGAATTTGTTATTATATAAAGGAATATTTTATGAAAATAAGAATAGAACTTAATAGACAATTATATTTGCAAAAGGTACATGGATATAAAAAAGAATCATACTATTTAAGAGATTCTGTATTTGAAGCAATAACAAGTGGAGATATAGAAAAATTGAAAATTCTTATTTCCTCGGGAATGATAAAGCTTTCTACTGAAATGAGAGTTTTATCAGAAAATCAATTAAATAATATGAAGTATCATTTTGTGATTATTGCAACACTCCTTGCAGAATCAAGTCTGGGCAGCGGATTAGGCCATGATGAAGCTTATATGATAGCAGATATTTACAGTCAAAAATCGGACAAAGCTGCAACATGTGAGGATCTGCAGGTTTTGCTTGAGGATATGTGTTTGGATTTTGCTAAACGAATATGCGAAATAAAAAAGGACGACATAATATCAATTCATATCAGAAAATGTATAGATCATATTTATGAAGATCTAAATGCAGATTTATCTACGAAAGGATTAGCTGATTTTACAAAGCTAAATGTATCCTATCTATCGAAATTATTTAAGCAGGAAACTGGGCGAACTATTAAATCCTATGTTACTGCCGCTAAAATGGATACAGCGCAAAATTTGTTAAAATATAGTAATTTAAGTTATTTTGAAATTTCTGCATCACTTGGATATTCTTCACAAAGTGCTTTTACATATGCTTTTAGAAAATTTACAGGTATAACTCCAAAAAAATACCGCGAAAAAAATTATGAAGTAAATAATTACATTGAAGACAATAACCTTTTCTGATTATGACAAAAAGTATAAAAGCAACGGACAGTTCCGGCTGCTTTTTCTATTTCTCCAATCTCATGTTTCAGGCAAACCCAGAAAGCTGGACAGCGACTTAAAAGAAAAAATCTCATATCTGAAAGGACGCTATCCCCGCATGGGTGC
>BLLT01000489.1 GCA_011958945.1 Lachnospiraceae bacterium
GTTTGCATATTATCCATCTACAGATCCAGAAGCTTATCTTTCCTCACTGGAAAATATGGCGCTGCTTCCTGTGGAAAGGGTGTTTCCGGCGCACCATTCCCTGGATATCCAGCCGGAGATTACCGGCCGTATGAGAGATGCTTTCCAGGGATTGAAGGAAAGCGGGAAACTGCGTCATGGGAGCGGAACTTTTGATTACGGAGACTGGGCGGTCTGGCTGTGATGGGGGTGTTTATGAGGGATGAAGGAAGGATGGAGACAGAAGATATTATTCTTGGAAAGGCAAAATATGAGGATTGGAGATCGATATACCGGAATGTCTGGTCAAGGCCGGAAACCGCAGAATATATGGTATGGAAAGTGACGACTGATGAGGGTGAGGCCAGGGAGAGGATACAGAGGACGATTGCATGGCAGGAAACCCATGATGCGTGGCTGGTCTATGAGAGGGGCAGCGGGCAGGCCATTGGTTTTGCCGGAGTGCAGGAAACAGAGCCGCGTATTTATCATGAGACTGGTATTGCCCTGGGGCCGGAGTATGTGGGAAGGGGATATGGGAAACAGATACTGCGTTTATTGCTGGAATACTGTATATCTTTAGACGGGCAGGAATTTTATTATTCTACACGGGCAGGGAATCTTGCTTCAAGGGCACTGGCCTTATCCTGTGGATTGACTTATCAGCATTCGGAGTGGAGGACAGACCAGCGCAGTGGGAAAACTTATGAATTGGAGATTTATAAAAAGAATCTGGAAAGTGTAGGGGTGGGATATGAAGCCGGATGAGATATTGAAGTATTGCCTGGAGAATCTGGAGGGTAGCGTCCTTGTGGAGAGCTGGGGAGAAAAGGGGATTTTTTATAATCCCGGACGTGTGCTGAAAAGGGGCGTGTACATATTGACGGTCAAGGAGAAGGACGGGGATAACGATAAAGGCTCTAAGCTGGACAGGCCGGGAGTTTACCGGGTGAACCTGGGTGTCCGTAAGGATACGTTTGTGAAGCTGTTCGGGGCTGTGCCAAAACGTCCGGGGGCAGGCGGGGTTGTGGAAATGGATCATGATTTTTCTGCGGCTGACTGTTTTTTACCCCATCCGGTCTATGCGTGGATGGGGTGGATGTGTGTGCTGAATCCGTCGGAAGAGACTTTTGAGGCTTTGAGGCCGTATATCTGGGAAGCATATGAATACGCAAAAGAAAAATTTGCCAAAAGAAAGTGAAATGAGTGAAAACGAAAAGGGGGAATCTGAAAATAAATACTTATCGGGTGATAGACGAAAAAAACTGGGAAAAGGGCTGAAAATGCTGTGGAGGCATTTTTCGGTTCTTTTTTCATGGGATTTTTCATGAAGATGCTGCTCCTGGCGGCATTCTCACGCTTTTTTGTCATGGGGGTCACGCTGGTGGGGCTGCCCTTTCTTGTGCGGGCCGTGCTTGGCCTGGACGCAAGATTTTATGGCGGGGCGGAGAGCGCGATGGCGGTTGCCACTATCCTGGGAAGTATTGCCGCGGGGCTTCTTACGGGAAAGTTAAAATCGGGCAGATTATCGTATGTACTTGCGGCAATCGGCATCTGTATCATTCCGGCAGGGATTATATTTCTTTTTCCATTCGGTATAATAATCAGATATGTTGTGGTTGTTGCTGCCTTTTGTGGTATGCAGGCTGCAATCAGCGTTTTTTCTATTTTTGCGGTATCCATGATCCAGCAGAGTACACCGGATGAGCTGATTGGGAAGATCATGGCTTATACATCCGCTGTTACGTTGTGCGCCCAGCCGGTTGGACAGATGGTATATGGATTTTTGTTTGACAAGTTCCAGGAGGCCGTGTATCTTGTATTGATCCCTTCGGGGATTGTGGTATGCGTGATTGGGCTGCTTGCCACAGGTTTTTTCAGGAAAACCGAGTGGATTTGATTTTGCGGTCGCTTGTGCAGTCCTTAACCCGAAAATGGAATACGCTTTTTGTCCGAAAAATATAGGTCAGATATACACAGGTTGAAACGACTTGTGAGATTGCGGTCGCTATCGCCGCTCCCGCCACGCCTAAATCAAACACATAGATAAACAGCGGGTCTAGGGCGATATTGAGTACCGCACCCGTCAGTAAAGCACACATAGTTGTTTTAGCTGCCCCCTCGCTTGTCACAATGTTATTCATGGTGACATTGAATACATTGAAGATGCAGGAAACAATGTAAATGCTCGCGTATGTGGCGGCAAAGGGAAGGATGC
>BLLT01000490.1 GCA_011958945.1 Lachnospiraceae bacterium
CACAAACAACAGGATATGGAACTTTAACAGGCACTTGCCATTTTCAATCAGAGAATGTCAGGTGCTTTTCTTATTTTCAAGGAGGGATAGATTTGAATGTATTTGAAGCTGTGAAGCAGTCCGTCACAACAAGACAGGCTGCGGAGCATTATGGAATCCATGTAGGTCGGAACGGGATGGCTTGCTGCCCGTTCCATCACGATAAAACCCCAAGTATGAAGCTGGATCAGCGTTACCACTGCTTCGGCTGCGGTGCAGATGGGGATGTGATTGATTTTACCGCCGCCCTGTATGGGCTGGGAAAGAAAGAAGCCGCCGTACAACTGGCACAGGACTTTGGGCTTTCCTATGAGGACTGGAAGCCGCCGGGAAAGGCAAAAAAGTCCAAGCCCCGGCAGAAATCCCCGGAGGAACAGTTTCAGGAGGCAAAGAACCGATGTTTCCGTATCCTTGCCGATTATCTTCACTTGCTTATGGCATGGAGAACGGACTACGCCCCGCACTCCCCGGAGGAAGCCTTTCATCCCCGGTTTGTGGAAGCCTTACAGAAGCAAGACCAAGTGGAATATCTGCTGGATATATTGCTGTTCGGGGAGACAGAGGAAAAAGCGGCTTTGATTACGGACTACGGAAAGGATGTGATACAGCTTGAACAGCGAATGGCAGAGCTTGCAGCCGCAGACGCAGCAAGAACTAAAAAACACCATGAACGCCATGCAGCCGTCCCAGAGCATTGAGGAAATCAAGGCGGGGCTGGAAACCACCGAGAAAGGCGGTGTCCGTCAGAGCATACGGAACTGCCTGACCGTATTCCAGCGTGACCCTCTGCTTTCCGGGGCTATCGCATACAACATCCTGACCGACCGCAAGGACATCATAAAGCCCATCGGTTTTCACAGAGAAAGCACCGCCCTGAACGATACGGACATGAAGTATCTGCTTCTTTATCTGGAAGAAACCTATGGGCTTACCAATGAGAAAAAGATTGATAATGCCATCGGGATTGTGGCGAATGAAAACAAGTACCATCCCATCCGGGACTATCTCAATACCCTTGTGTGGGACGGGACAGAACGAATCCGTTTCTGCCTACGACACTTTCTGGGGGCTGACGCAGACGATTACACCTATGAAGCGTTGAAGCTGTTCCTGCTGGGTGCAATCTCACGAGCCTTTCAGCCGGGGTGCAAATTTGAAATCATGCTCTGTCTGGTAGGCGGTCAGGGGGCTGGCAAGTCCACTTTCTTCCGTCTGCTGGCAGTCCGGGACGAGTGGTTCTCCGATGATTTGCGGAAGCTGGACGATGACAATGTGTACCGCAAGCTGCAAGGTCACTGGATTATCGAAATGTCGGAAATGATGGCAACCGCCAATGCCAAGAGCATTGAGGAAATCAAGTCATTTTTAAGCCGACAGAAAGAGGTTTACAAGATACCCTATGAAACCCATCCGGCAGACCGCCCCCGTCAGTGCGTGTTTGGCGGCACTTCCAATGCCCTTGACTTCCTGCCCCTTGACCGTTCCGGCAACCGCCGCTTTATCCCCGTCATGGTGTACCCGGAGCAAGCCGAGGTTCACATTTTGGAGGACGAAGCTGCTTCCAGAGCCTATATCGAGCAGATGTGGGCAGAAGCGATGGAGATTTACCGAAGCGGCAGGTTCAAGCTGGCTTTCAGCCCTGCCATGCAGCGGTATCTCAAAGAACACCAGCGGGATTTTATGCCGGAGGACACCAAAGCAGGGATGATACAGGCGTATCTTGATAAGTACACCGGGAGCATGGTCTGCTCCAAGCAGCTCTACAAGGAAGCCTTGAACCATGCTTTTGACGAGCCGAAGCAATGGGAAATCCGGGAAATCAACGAGATTATGAACCAGTGCATTGACCGCTGGAGGTACTTCCAAAACCCAAGAATGTTTTCCGAATACGGCAGACAAAAGGGCTGGGAGCGTGAAAACCCGGCAACGGACTCCGGCAACCCGTCTGAAAAAACGATGGACGGTTTTGTGGAGGTCACAGAACAGATGGAGCTTCCATTCTGAAAATGACAGCCCGTTGCACCCCCTGTTGCTATCCCGTTGCCGAGCCGGTTGCCGGGGAAAACCCCTTATTTCCGGGCTTTTCTCCCTTATAACAACCAAAACAACAGAAAAATAAAAGAAAAGTATAAATAGTAACCATCGCCAGATTGAGATTGTTTGCAAGGTCTTTTGAAGCCCGTTGCCGG
>BLLT01000491.1 GCA_011958945.1 Lachnospiraceae bacterium
TTATAATGCCACGCAGATCGAAATGGACAGCTTTACCATTTCTTACATGGATTCCCCGGCTGTCATCCTTTATAATGGTGAGGCAGCGAAAGGATGGTACAACGGAGACGTGGTGATTACCGCAGACGGTTATACGGTTTCCGATACATTGGGCGAAGAATATAAGGACTCCTACACCATATCCGCGCAGGAGGGTACGGTGGCAAAGACACTGTACTTTAAGGATGCAGCCGGGCATATGTCGGGCGGTGTGGAGGTAACGGTAAAATTTGATCTGACGCCGCCCACGGGGGAGATTGCCGTAGGAGCGAAATGGTGGCAGAATGTCCTGCATTTCATCAGTTTTGGGAATTATGCGGCGAAGGAATACACCGTGACCATAAAAGCGGAGGATAAAAAAGGGAGCGGCATCAGCAAAATAGAGTATGCAATCGTAACAGGGGGCAGCCAGTACACCGATGCGGACACACTAAAAGCGGCAAACTTAAGCTGGAAGGAATATAATAGCGTCAGCAGGCCCACTGTTCCTGTAAGTAACAGCCAGTATGTGGTCTATGCCAGACTGACGGACAACGTCGGAAATGTGACCTATATCAGCACGGACGGCATCCTTTTAGACAATACGCCTCCCACGGTGGGGAGCCTTTCCGTACCTGAGGATACGAGAAAAGATGTGACGGCAGGCTTTACCTTCACGGTAAGCGAGGCGGCGGACTATTATTATGTGGTTCTGCCAAAAGACAGCGCTGCCCCTGACCCAGAGGACATCATAGTGACCTGCGGGGGAACACTGCCGGAGGGCACGGGAACCGCCATTTCCGGCACATTCCCGAAGGGCAGCGGTGCGGTATCAGCGGATACACTCCCGGCAAGCGTGTCTGTGGAGGCTGAAAACCTGTCGCCCAATACGGCATACACGGTTTATGTGACGGCGGTTGACAGGGCGGTGGATATTACAGATTCGGCAGAAGGGACACCGGCAGGGAACATAGCAGCTGTACAGAATGTAGATTTTACCACGAAGAAAACCCTGCCTGTTATCACAAAGGCTCCGGCAGTGGCCGGAACCTACGGGCAGAGCGTGGGAGAGATGACAGTCACAGGCGGCACGGCGCAGGCCGGAAGCACCGTCCTTGTGGGTACATGGACTGTCAGCGATGCAGACAAAAACGAAAAACCATCCGCAGGGACATCGGAAGTAACCGTTATCTTTAAGCCGGATAACGCAAATTATGACAGCGTATCTGTGCAGGCATCTTTGACGGTAAGCCAAAGGAACCTGAATGCGGAAGGTGTAACGGTATCGGAGGTGGCAGGGACTTATACTTATACCGGCTCCGAGATCAGGCCGCCTGTGGCAGTGGGTACCGGGACGCCGGCGGCAGGGATTTACATTTCCGACAGCGGGGCCGCCCTTACCGCAAGTGACTTCACGGTATCTTACAGCAATCATAAGGACGCAGGGACAGCATCCGTCACCATCACCGGGAAAGGGAATTATACCGGCTCGGTGACAAGGACATTTACAATAGGGAAAGCGCCCGGACGTGAAGTGCCTGACGTAAGCGGGAGTTATACCGATAACGGGCAGACCTATACCTACACGGTGACGCCCACAGAGGGAGCAGTCTACCGTATGGGAAATGACGGCAAATGGCAGGAGGAAAATGTATTTGAGGGCATAACACCGGGAACGAGCGTGACCTTTTATGCAAAGATGCCGGAAACCGGGAATTATGAGGACGGGACGCCAAAGAGCATCACGGTGGACTTCCCGAAACTCACCCCGGCGGCGCCCGCGCTTTCCTATAAGGCGGACCGCACCAATCCGGCGGATGTAAAGGTTACCATCACCCCGGTAAGCGGGGCGGAGTACAGCTTTGACGGCGGGAAAACATGGACGGAGAGTAATGAACAGGGCGGATTTACCACATCGGATACCGTGACCCTTGCCATCCGGCTGAAAGAGACGGACACCCATAACCAGTCACCGGTGCAGACCGTGACGGTGAACCTTGCGAAAAAGGACAGGGAAGCACCGCCCGCATTCAGCCTTAAAGTGGAGGCAAACGGGGAGACGGACTATACCGTCACCATACCGGCCACGGAAGGGTGCGAGTACAGCTTTGACGGCGAACACTGGTCGGATGTTAATGTAAAGACCGGCGTAAGCGTCGGGGAGACAGTGACCGGCTATAAGCGGTATAAGGAAACCAATGATTAC
>BLLT01000492.1 GCA_011958945.1 Lachnospiraceae bacterium
CAGCGGTATCTTGCATTGAAAGAGGAAGTGAAAGAAGCGGAGAAAATCAGAAAGAATGTTTACGGTATCTTGCGGCAGGAACAGAGGGAGCAACAGACCCAAAGAAAACAAGATATGGAGCGATAACAGACAGGGCGGCGGGATAGTCAATGCCTGTCACCGCCGCCCTGTTTTTGACTTTTGTTAGAACAATAAACTGTATTTTGCCCTATACACTGTATTTAGTGTTACTGTTGCTTTTTGAATGTAATCACAAATGCTCCTTTAACTTGCATTGATGTTGCCATGTAATCGTATGTCACAAGTTCCCACCCATCGGTAGCCCTTTCATTGATTAACTGGTCTAATACTTCTATATCCTTTGCACTTGCTTTGTCGGAAAACCATTTGGTTCCTACCATCAAAATTTCTGTTTTGTAAGTGTACATGATTTGTTTCCTCCTGCTGTTAATTATAATTTTATCAAACAAATTCAAATTTATCGGTTTGTACTGGAGAAAATTATACCATACCCAATACCGGAAAGCAATACGCACTTTGTTCCGTTCCGACTATCCAGACCGTCAAGGGGCGAGTAGTATTTTTTCGCAAAGTGCGCGAAAAAATCTCCACTCTTAAACCCTTGACCGTCTGGATTTTTGCCGTTGCCATTTCGCCGCCGAAAACGGGGAACAGGATAAAAAAATCCTGCCCCCGCTTTCGTCCGCTTCATTCTAACGGCAAAACCGTCTGCACTACTTCGGCGGCGAGCGGTAGGTTATGCGGTGGCTCTGCCCCCGCGCCCCCGACCTCTTCCAAAGAACAGAATGGAATGTTACGCAATAGGGCTTGAAAAGGCTTGATTTTCAAGGCGTTTCAGACACGAAAACCCACCGGGTAAGGGTTTTATACTACCCACCCGCGAAAACGGCTTCTAAGCGTCCACAGGCGCGTTTTGCGCCCCGTTTCCCGCCGCACTAACAAGGGTTTGCGTCAATAACTAAAAAAAGCACTTGACAAAACGCTTCATGGGGCAACGCAAAGGACATAGAGCCTTACATGGATTCCGTGTTTGAGAACAATATCCTGCTGACGCAGACGGAGAGGCTGATGATGTCAGGCAGGCCGAAACAGCCAAAATATGCAAGGAATAAAAATATTCTTGTGATAGGCGGCTCCGGCTCCGGCAAGACCAGATTTTTTGTGAAACCGAACCTGATGCAGATGCACAGCTCATTCGTGGTAACTGACCCGAAAGGCACAGTTTTGTGTGAGGTCGGAAAGATGCTGAAACGGGGAAAATATAAGATAAAAGTCCTCAATACCATAAACTTCGCAAAGTCCATGCACTACAATCCTTTCGCCTATTTACGGAGCGAAAAGGACATTCTGAAACTCGTAAACACGATCATTGTCAACACCAAAGGGGAGGGGCAGCAATCCGGCGAGGATTTCTGGGTGAAAGCGGAAAAGCTGTATTACACGGCGCTTATCGCCTATATCTGGTATGAAGCCCCGGAAGAAGAACAGAATTTCGCCATGCTGATTGATATGATTGATGCAAGCGAAGCGAGGGAAGATGACGAGAATTTTAAAAACGCCGTTGACCTGCTGTTTGACGAACTGGAGGAAAAAGACCCGAATCACTTCGCTGTCCGCCAATATAAAAAGTACAAACTTGCGGCGGGCAAGACAGCTAAATCTATCCTGATTAGCTGCGGCGCAAGGTTAGCACCATTTGACATTAAAGAGCTGCGTGACCTTATGGAGTATGACGATCTGGAACTTGACACGCTTGGGGAACAGAAAACAGCATTGTTCGTCATTATTTCAGATACGGACGCCACATTTAATTTCGTGGTGTCGATCATGTATTCGCAGCTCTTTAACCTGCTCTGTGACAAGGCGGATGATGTTTATAACGGCAGGCTCCCGATTCATGTGAGGATGCTGCTGGATGAGTTTGCGAACATCGGTCAGATTCCGCAGTTTGAGAAGCTGATTGCCACAATCCGGAGCAGGGAAATATCGGCATCTATCATTTTACAGTCAAAATCTCAGCTAAAGGCGATTTATAAGGACAACGCTGACACCATTGAAGGGAATTGTGACACTACGTTATTCCTCGGAGGGAAGGAAAAGACCACGCTCAAAGAACTGGAAGATGTTTTAGGAAAGGAAACCATTGTGCGCCCGTTAGGGTGTATGCCATAAACCGCC
>BLLT01000493.1 GCA_011958945.1 Lachnospiraceae bacterium
CAGTTTCAGTTTCAGGTTCAGGATATTCTGCATCCTATATATGAACTTCGCCATAAATCCCTCTAATCGTTAAACAGCTCTTCCATCATGTTTACGGCTTCCTCAAAACTATACTTATCTTCAACGGCCTGCATAAGGAATTCGTTGACAGCATCTATCTTCGCTATCGCATAATCAATATTGGGATTGCTCCCGCCTTTATATGCTCCAATGTTAATCAAGTCTTCCGCTTCATTATAAGTAGCCAGCACGTTTTTCAGCTTCCCTGCCGCCTGCTTATGCTCTCTGTCTGCAATCTGGCTCATGCACCGGGAAATACTCTGCAAAATGTCAATGGCCGGATAATGGTTTCTATGGGCCAGCTTCCTGCTGAGCATCACATGGCCATCCAGAATACTTCTGGCCGTATCCGTAATCGGCTCGTTAAAGTCGTCCCCATCCACCAGCACCGTATATAATCCTGTAATAGAACCTGTTTTCGACCTGCCTGCCCGTTCAAGCAATTTGGGCATCTCCGAATATACACTGGGCGGATATCCTCTGGACACCGGCGGTTCGCCGCTGGCAAGTCCGATTTCCCTCTGAGCCATGGAGAAACGGGTGAGGGAATCCATCATCAACAGTACATCCTTACCCTGATCCCTGAAATATTCCGCAATCGCTGTTGCTGTCTTTGCGGCCTTATTTCTCTCCAAGGCGGGCTTATCGGAAGTGGCTACCACCACCACTGATCGCTTCATACCCTCCGGACCCAAATCCCTTTCAATAAATTCACGGACTTCCCTGCCTCGTTCCCCAATAAGGGCAATCACATTTACGTCCGCTTTTGTATTTCTGGCAAACATACCAAGCAGTGTGGATTTCCCCACTCCAGAACCGGCAAAAATACCGATTCTTTGCCCTTTTCCTATGGTAATCAAGCCGTCTACCGCCTTTACACCTAACGGAAGTACGTCTTCAATAATATCCCTGCTAAGGGGATCCGGCGGAGGCGCTTCTACCGAATAAACCTTGCCGTTTACTGTAACACTGTCCCCCGTTGGCCTTCCAAGGCCATCCAGCGTCTGTCCGAGCAAATTATCACTCACCTGTATGGTAAGGGGAAGCCCTGTATTTTCCACAATGCTGCCAAAGCCAATGCCTTCTATCGGCTCATAAGGCATCAGTAATGTTTTCCTATCCTTAAAGCCTACCACCTCAGCCATAGCCGGCTTGCCTGATTCCTTGGAATCAGGATAAATCAGGCAGATATCGCCCATTTTTGCCTCCGGCCCCAAGGATTCAATGGTTAAACCTACAATATTAACTACTTTCCCTTTCATCCTGTAAAAAGTGCCTTCTGACACTTTTTCATATTTTACGAAATTAACCGATGTTCTCAATAGTTAGTCCACCCTATAGGATAATAATCTTAATTTCTGTGACAGTTCCTCCAGCTGCGTACCCAATCCACAGTCAAAGATTCCCCCGTCAGTCTCAATAATACAATCATTCGGCCCTAAAGTAACGTCCTCTACCAATTCTATAGAAGCATTGGCCGACACCGATGCTGCCAATAGTTCCTCTTTCTTTGAATTCACATAGGAATAATCCTCTTTGGAAACATGGATCAGATAATTACTGCTCCCTTCCATCTTATGCATTGTGGACGCAATCAGATGCATTAAAATATCATGCTCCTTCTGCAAATCCACCTGAAAAACCTTTTCATAAATATCCGTTAAAGCCTCCACGAATTTAGGTTCCAGATTATCCGCCAATTCCTGATATTCAGCCTCCAGCTGCTTACGTTCCTCCAAAAGCTGCATCTTCTGCTGCTCTACCTGCTTAACAGCCTCATTATAACCGGCCTCATACCCTTCGCCTTTCCCTTCCTCATAGGCGCTTTGGCGCAGCACTTCTATCTCTGCCTGTGCATCCATCAAAGCAGCTTCCTTGATCTTCTCCGCTTCTTCTTTAGCTTCTGCTATAATTTCCTGACTCTGTGCTGACACTAACGCCAGCGCCTCCCCGGCGTTTTGTGACGTACCCTGGGATTGCCCCATGAAATCATTTTCCACAGGAACATCCATGCCTGCCTGAATATCCTCTTCCTGTGTTCCTGCAAGCAAAGCATCTACCTGTTCTGCATCCAGGCCGCTGAGGAAATCATCTGTAGGTTCTTCATTCCAATCCCCTCCCACCTC
>BLLT01000494.1 GCA_011958945.1 Lachnospiraceae bacterium
GAAGTATCAAATGATGATATCTTACAACTATGTATTAAAAAATAATTAGGAGAAATACTTATGGGAAGAGATCTAAGACAGGAGGCGCTTGAGTATCTGCTTAATAAAGCAGAGAAACAAGGATATGTCACATTTGATGATATTATGGATTGCGCTGATGAAAAATCTCTTCCTATACAGGATTTTGATTGGCTATCAAGTGCAATAACAACACGTGGAATAATTATTTATGATGAAGCGCCTACAAGTCATATTTCTGTAAATTATGAGGATGAGGAGTATGATGATTATGCACAGAGTGATTATGAAGCAGTTTATGATCGAATAATTGAATTAGATAATTCGTTAGAACCGTTCATTACGGAAATAAGGAATATAATGCCACCTCAGTGGCGGGAATTTACACAATTAAAATATCAAGCATTTGAAGGAAATCAATATGCAAGAGAGCGAATGATAGGCATGCATCTTAGAATTGCAGTGAAGATAGCACTACAACGAGTTGAGAATTACGATATGGATATTCAAGATGCAATTGGCGAAGCGTGCATAGGATTAGTTATTGCTGTTGACAAATATAATCCTGATATGAATGGTCCGTTTGGTTCATATGCATCGATGTGGATATTGCAGAATCTGACTCGACATCAACCTACGAAAAGGCCGTTAATGTATTATCCGGTACATAAGAAGGAACCCTACTTTTCAGCATATCCGATTTTGAAAAAATATGGATATATCGGAGAAACAAATCTGTTTACGGATGAATCGGTACGGGAATTGTTACAGGAAAAACTTTCCCTCACCAACGAACAAACAGAGGATGTTTTGAATGCTGCTACTCCATTTGTATCATTTGAAGAGTGGTATTCGATGTCTTTTGAAAACAATGATGTTTTTGAAAAACATACATTTAAACGAGACGATGAATTGCTTATACCGGGTGAATTGATTGTTGAAGGTAATTTAGATGAAGAAATAACGAAGACAATGCTTAAAGAGCAGTTGGCTGAGGTATTAAAGACACTTACCGAAAGAGAACAAGAAGTATTAGCACTACGATATGGTTTGTTTGATGGGAAAGAAAAAACTCTTGAGGAAGTCGGTATATTATTTAATGTTACAAGAGAAAGAATTCGTCAAATTGAAGCGAAGGCATTACGTAAATTGCGGCATCCTTCGAGAAGTAGGACGTTGAAAGATTATTTGGATTATACGCCAACAATTAAAGAAGAGGATGATTAAAACAAGGGCTATAAACCCTTGTTTTTTTTATTTGTAAAAGTTTTATAAAAAAATGATGTACAGCACTTGAAATAAAAACAAGTTTGTGGTACTATCAAAATACAATAGAATAAAAAGCGATAGGAGGTAGAATATGGCAACGATTGGATGCATACATGCCAAGATGGGAAACACACCCTATTTCTTGGCGAAGATGTCTGCGGGACAGTTGATTGACAGTGTTGGTATTGCAAAGGAATTACCTGAGTGGCCTGATATGAGTGCTGATGAAAAAATGCAACGTGAATATGACATCAGGCGTGTAGTAGAGGAAATGGTTCCATATGTTGTAGACGATCCTAATCGATTCTTTGGAAGTTTAATCATAGATATCTATTCAGGATATGAAGAGATTGTTTTTGAGTCAGTAACAGAAGCAGTACCATCATTACCTGCAGCATATAGAGTTCCTATGAAAGATATGGGATTTTTAACTTTACCGGGAAAGGAACGCCTGATTGCCCTTGATGGACAGCATAGATTGCTTGCTTTAAAGATAGCAATTAGAGGTGTTATGGGAATCCCGGCAGGTGAAAAAATGACAACTGCAATGAACAGGTTAGAACCACATCCTGATTTGGCAAATGAAGAAATTAGTGTAATATTTGTAGAACATACCGACACACAGAAGATTCGTAAGATTTTTAATAAAATCAACAAATATGCGAAACAGACAAGTCGTGGTGACAATATTATTACAAGTGATGACGATGTATTTGCTGTAATATCAAGAAAACTCTTAACGGAAGGTGAACCGCTAGCACCGATTAATGGAATTGACCTTGTTAATTGGAAAAGTAATACACTTTCGTTAAGGAGTAAGAATTTAACAACACTTAGTGCACTTTATACTATATCAGGTACACTGCTTAAGGATAATAGATACTCCACAAATGTCTT
>BLLT01000495.1 GCA_011958945.1 Lachnospiraceae bacterium
GCCCTTCCTCGCTGATAAGGCGGATAAAGCGATAGCCGCAGGCTTCCTTCAAAGCGGAGAGGAATTCTTCCTTCCACGCCCCGCCCGTCCGGTATTTCGCTATGGCACTGAGGAGGCACACTTCCATGCGGACATAGGTGCGCCTGCATTTCTCCGTGTAATAGCGCAGCTTCTCCAGCAGTGCCTGTGCTTTTAAATATTCCCCAATGGAAAGGTAGCAGCGCACCTTCGTAAGGTAACGGTAACGCTCCATGACACAGAACTCCCTGTCCTCGTCCGGGGCCTGCGCCATCCATGCCGACACTGCTTCTTTATCCCCCTGGTAGAGCGCAAGGCGGCATCGTAACGCCCCTATGTTGGGAAGGAGCTGCACCGCCCCCTGCCCCCTGACACCCTTTTCAAAAGAGGCAAGCACTTCCGCCGCCGTCTGGATCTCCCCCTGCAGGGTGTCAAGCCGCACCTGTAAGCCCACGGCGGCAAAGGCGATCTCTGTCATGCCGCCGCCCTCCGCCTCCATCTTCGCGCGGGCAAGGAGCGTCAGGACTTCATAAGCGTCCTCCCCTTTTTCATAAAAGCTCTCGCCTAAAGCCACCTTTACAAGCCCTTTCCCGTAACGGCCAAGCACCCGCTCCACCAGCTTCCCGATGGTGGCGGCCAGCTTCCTGTCCTCCCTGCTCCAGTGGCAGAAGTCCTTGCCCCCGTTCATGGTGCTGGGGTAATTGCTGGTGACGGAAAACTCCGGCAGGCTCATGCCCCGGTCAAAAATCAGGGCAGGCATCCTTTTCATAATATCAATCATGTCTGCGCTCCCCCGGTGGGGCAGGGCGATATCAAGGTAGGCAAGGCGGCTTACAGCCTCCCGCTTCTGCCCGCCCTTCGCGGTGGATGCAAATTTTTCCAGCTTCCGGTACCAGTATTCGCTTTCCTTCTCCTGCATCATCAGGGAATAGAGCATGCTCATCCCCGCCATCAGCACGGGGCTTTCTTCCAGTTCCCTTTCTTCCATCTGTAAATAATAACGGCGCAGCTCAAAGTAATGGCCGTTGCCGGGATTGAGGCGGGCGTTCCGTATCAACAATTCCCTGATCCGCTCTTTCTTCCCGCACTGTTCAAACATGGCAAGGGCGGGCACGATCTGCCCCTGCATCTCGTAATACAGCCCCGCGTTGTAGGCATGGTCTGCCCGCTCCTGTGGGCTGTACTCCTTTGCCGCCCTTCTGCGCAGCGCCCGGATAAGTTCCGGACGCAGGCGGTAGGTGCCGTCCTTGCAGGAAAGGAAGTTCCCGGTTTCTGCTGCCCGCTCCAAAAGCTCCGGCGCATGGCGGTTTCCTGTGACCATCTCCGCAAGGGGCAGGGTAAACTCATCGGTGACGCTGACCTGCACTAAAAATTCCAGTAAATCCGAATCCCACTGCACCATCACATGGCTTTCCAGGTATGCGGCGAAAGCCTCCACGATTTCCTCTGCCATCTCCGGGCCGGGGCGCATGCCCTCCAGCATCTTCAGGGCGGTGTGCCGCACTGTATAGGCGTTGCCCTGGCTCCTTACTGCCACGAATGCCACTTCTTCCTCCGTGGCAGTAAGCCCCTGCGAATCCATGTAAGCGGAGATTTCCTTCTCCCCAAGCCGCAGGTCATCCTCCGTGATGACGAGGAAACCGCCTTTGATATAAAGCGGCATCAGCCATGCCGGTATAGGGCTGCGGCAGATCAGGATGAACCATACATCCTGACGCCCCGCAAGGGAAAGGACAGCCTTCCGCCCCTCTGCGTTTTTCAGCAGGTGCATATCATCTACTACCATGACCGTCCGAGGCTGCGCCTCTTTTTCCTTCCCGGAACTATGTGACGCTGCCTCCTGTGCTGTTTCCGCCGTCTCCATAAGCCCTGCAGCGTCTTCCGCACAGGAAATATAATGGTATCTGCGCCTTGACAGGTACTGCCTTACCAGCTCCGTTTTCCCATAGCCGGTTGCCCCGTAAATATAGACTGCCTGGCCCAGCCCCTTTGCCACACGCAGCTTTTTTAAGGCGGACTCCGGCGCTATGTATCCTTTATTCAAATGTCCTTCTCCCTCCACAAATCTAAGTCAGCCACGCTCTGCGTACCATCCTTAGATTAAAAGAAGCCGTTTAAGAGGCATGGGTATCCCCATGTCTCTTAAACGGC
>BLLT01000496.1 GCA_011958945.1 Lachnospiraceae bacterium
TCCAAAGAATGCTTCGCATTCTTTCTTGTCCACAAGCAGATTCCTCATGCAGCCCGTCAAGGGTTGGGCAGCCGATATTTCCCCCGGAATTCTTCCACTGCCCGCCCGAATTCCGGATGCTCCGCCCCCTTTAAAGAATCCAGATATTCATGGGTTCCCAATTCATCCTCTCCTATTTCCAACAGGCTTACTGCGATGTTGGAGCAATGATCTGCCACCCGTTCCAAATCTGTAGTAATATCTGCCAGGATAAAGCCCATTTCAATGGTACATTCACCCTTCCGCAGCCGCTTAATGTGTCTTTTCTTCATTTCCGCGTTCAGCAAATCAATGACTTCCTCCAAAGGTTCCACCTTCTTTGCCAAAACCATATTCCCCTCCTGGAATACCCGAAAAGATATATCCACGATTTCCTCCACCGCATCCGTAAACACCCCCAGTTCCGCCAATGCTTCCTTGGAAAAGCGAAGCCCCTTTCTCTCCAATTCCCGCGCTGCTTCCTGAATGTTTAAGGCATGGTCTGAAATCCTCTCAAAATCCCCGATATCATGAAGCAGCAAGGTCAGCGTATGGCTGTCTTTACCCGACAAATCCCTGCTGCCCAGTTTTACCAGATAAGTGCCCAGCTGATCCTCGTAGCTATCCACTGTGCCCTCCAATTTTGCCACTTTCACAGCCCTCTCTTCTTCATAATGATCAA
Source organism: Lachnospiraceae bacterium (assembly GCA_011958945.1). Taxonomy (GTDB): domain Bacteria; phylum Bacillota; class Clostridia; order Lachnospirales; family Lachnospiraceae; genus Kineothrix. The sequence goes on from BLLT01000496.1 coordinate 701, forward strand.
TCAGGGAGATGGCCAGGGCAAGGGCCTCTTTAGCACTTTCCGCCATATCTTTCGCCGCTGTTCGGCACTGTTCCAGGGCCAGGCCCGGCGCAGCCAGGAAACGGGCATCCAAAGCAGGTACCGCCCTGTCATCCGCCCTTTTTTCCACCGCCCCATTCTCTTTATCTTTGATTGTCAGACAAGCCAGTTTTTCCAGCCCTGCCGAAAACGGAAGAAGGATTACCGTTGCAAAAATATTAAAGAACGAGTGCACTACCGCTATACCCGCCGTATTCGCCCCCTCTTCCAGAAACTGAAACCGAACTGCTGCATTTATCCCATAAAATACAAGCATGAAAATACCCGTACCAATCAGGTTAAAGTACAGATGTACCAGCGCTGCCCGCCTTGCGTTCCTGTTAGCTCCAATCCCTGAAAGCAGCGCAGTTACGCAAGTGCCGATATTTTGCCCCATAATGATGGGAATCGCCGCCCCATAGGACACCGCCCCTGTAGCACACAATGCCTGGAGGATTCCCACCGATGCAGAAGAAGACTGTATCACCGCCGTAAGCACCATTCCTGCCAATACTCCCAGCAGCGGATTGGAAAATGCCGTTAAAATACCAGTAAATTCCGGTACATCCGCCAGCGGCTTCACCGCCCCCGACATAGCATCCATTCCGGCCATCAACACGGCAAAACCAATCAAAATCATGCCTACATTTTTTAACTTTTCCTTCTTGGAAAACATCAAAAAGCCAACCCCTACTGCCGCCAGCACCGGCGAAAAGGAAGAGGGCTTTAACAGGCGTATAAAAAAGTTATCACTTTCAAGCCCCGCAAGGCTTAAAATCCAGGAAGTGACCGTTGTTCCCACATTTGCTCCCATAATTATCCCGACTACCTGAGATAGTTTCATAAGCCCCGAATTTACGAATCCTACCACCATAACCGTAGTAGCCGAAGACGACTGTATCATGGCCGTAACCCCAGCCCCGAGCAAAACCGCTTTCCACCTGCTGCTTGTCAGCTTTCCCAATAACATTTCCAGCCTCCCGCCGGATGCCTTGGACAGCCCGTTCCCCATCACTTCCATCCCATACAGAAAAAAAGCCAGCCCGCCTATCATAGTAAGAATCCCAAAAAAATCCATTACGCCCTCACCTTCTGCCGGCTTTGCATAAAACCGGCCAATTCCATTCTTCATTATCTGTCTTTTTGATAAATATCTTCATATTCGGATATCTGTTCATAACAATTCAGATGCCTTCGCTGTTACCTTTATTCTTCCATATTTTCCATGTTACAATACCTACGTAAAATCAAAAGCAGAAGAATGTAAAATTTATGTAAATCTCCGTAGCCATTTGGCTTTGCCCTTTGGCTTTGCCCTTTGGCTTTGCCCTTTGGCTTTGCCCTCATAGTTACGGCAAAAGGGCCGGATTCCTTGTCGCATTTACATATT
>BLLT01000497.1 GCA_011958945.1 Lachnospiraceae bacterium
AAGCTGACGGACGCCCGGCGCACGAGTAGGGGAGGATGGCTCTTCCCTGCTCAATGGTTTTGTGTTTTCGGAAGCTGGCTGTCAGGCGGATTTTTGTTATCCGCGCAGTCTGGCGGCCAGTTTGACGGCTGCCTGTGTCAGCTGTTTTATTTTTTTGAATTCTCCGGCGGCGATAAGATCCCCTTTTACCATCCAGCTGCCGCCGCAGGCAATGACGGATTTGCAGTTAAAATAGTCTTTTATGTTTTCGGTGCTGATTCCTCCGGTGGGCATAAACTTTAGGCCGGTATAGGGGGCGGACAATGCCTTAATGGAAGCGGCACCGCCGAATTGTTCTGCGGGGAAAAATTTTACCACTTTCAAGCCTCTCTTGACCGCCTGGGTGATTTCGGAAGGGGTGATGCAGCCTGGAAAAACAGGAATTTGTTTTTCCAGGCAATAATCTACGATTTCCGGGTCGAATCCGGGGCTGACGATAAACTGTGCTCCGGCCTTTACGGCATCGTCCACTTGGGATATTGTGAGGACGGTGCCTGCGCCAACCAGCATATCCGGGAATTCTTCGCTCATAATGCGGATGCTTTCTGCAGCGGCAGCTGTGCGGAAGGTCACCTCGGCACAGGGCAGTCCGCCATCGCATAATGCCTGGGCTAAAGGTCTGGCGTTTGCAGCATCCTGCAATACGACTACGGGTACGATTCCTAATTCTTCAATTCTTTTTTCCATGGTTTTTCTCCTATTCCAGTACCGCCCTTGCCCCTCCCAGCACCTAAAACGTTTTTCCAGTGCAGAAAATTCCCGTCTGCATGCGCAGCCGCAAATTTTCAGAGGCGCTGTCCGTGGCAAGGGCTGTTTTTGTTCCAGTACCGCTCTCATTGGGATGTTAGTACTCCAGGTATGCTCCTTTCATGGGGCTGGCGGCATGTTGGCTGAAGAGGCGTAGGACGCCTTTGCGGTACTTGGGTTCTTTTGGTTTCCAGTTGCTTTTCCGTTCTTTTAATATGCGGTCAATTTCTTCGGGGGATTTTTTTTCGCCGAGGATGCCTATGATATTCAGTTTCCTTTCGGCTATGTCAATTTCAATTAAATCCCCTTCTTCTACCAGGGCAATGGGGCCGCCATCGCTGGCTTCCGGACTGCAGTGGCCGATGACAGGGCCGGTGGACGCTCCGGAAAAGCGCCCGTCGGTAATGAGGGCGATGCTTTTTCCCAGTTCCTTGTCGCTGCTGATGGCTTCTGAGGTGTAAAACATCTCCGGCATTCCGCTGCCTTTGGGGCCTTCGTAGCGGATGAATACGGCATCGCCTTTCTGTACCTGGTGTTTCAGCACTGCTTCCAGGCATTCCTCTTCGCTGTCAAAGGGCCTGGCCTTAAGTATGGCGTGGAACATTTCTTTTGGGCATGCGGTATGCTTGATGACCGCTCCTTCCGGGGCCAGGTTGCCCCTTAATATGGCGATGCTGCCATCGGTTCCAAGGGCTTTGTCATAAGGGCGGATAATGTCTTCTTTGGTCAATTGGATATGATATCTTTTGTTAAATTCCTGAAGCCATTTATCACATCTTTCATAAAAACCATTGGTTTTCAATTCTTTCAAGTTTTCTCCTAAAGTTTTTCCTGTGACAGTCATTGCATCCAGGTGAAGGTGTTCCTTAATTTCTTCCATAATAGCGGGAACGCCGCCGGCGTAGTAGAAGCATTCCGCAGGCCAGCGCCCGGCAGGGCGTACATCCAGAAGATAGCGGGCATTTCTGTGAAGCTTGTCAAAAGTATCTCCGGTAATCTCAATGCCGAATTCATGGGCGATGGCAGGGATATGAAGCAGGCAGTTGGTGCTCCCGGAGATGGCGGCATGCACCAATATGGCATTTTCGAAACTATCCATGGTGATGATGTCGCTGGGTTTCATATGGGGCATTTGAGCCAGTCTCACTGCCTGTGCCCCGGCCTGTCTGGCATAGGCTGATAAGTCCGGGCTGGTGGCGGGCATGAGGGCGCTTCCGGGAAGGGCAAGGCCGAGGGCCTCTGCCATGATTTGCATCGTGGAAGCGGTTCCTATAAAGGAGCATGCACCGCAGCTGGGGCATGCATTGCATTTTGCCCAGTCCAGCTTTTCTTTGTCAATTTCCCCC
>BLLT01000498.1 GCA_011958945.1 Lachnospiraceae bacterium
ATTTTACGGTGATAAGGAAGTATTCACAACAACTTATCATTAACGCCGGCAAACAGTGTGCAAAGAATAGACAGGCATTTTCCTTTTTGGAACGTATGTCTGTTTATTTTTTACCTAATTAGTGATAGAATAATAAAAAACAGAAGAAAGGAAATAAGCCCATGAAAAAAATGTCTCTAAAAGACCAACTAATTATTCCTGTATATTTGAATGAAAAAACTGTATTAGATATGTTAGCCATTATTGAGGATGGTTTTTCTATGGTAAGTGAAGTAAGTTCATCTAATCAAAATAGCAGTACAACTGATTTAAAATTAGGTGGTGGGTTATCAACAAAAGCTATTCTTGACAAATTATTAAAAATTCAAATAGATACAAATTTTGAGAAAGAAAAAAGCAATAACACTACCGCTGAGACAAAATCCGAGAAAGTACATACAAATGTTTCTTTACTTTCCAAATTTCGTTCAGAACTTATAAATAACCAATTATTATCTTGCACTGCGGAAAGTGATTTAGATATTTCAAAAATTAAAACCGGTGACTTTATTGAATTAGAGGGAGAACTGCAAAAAAATCCAATGATTGATTTAATGGAAAAATTTATTGATGTATTTCGAATGAGTGATATTTTTGCAGAGAAGCCCACATTAGGCAATAAGAAAGCGACGTCAAATCAGAAGAGTAGTGATAATGCTGTTGTAAAGCAAATGAAATCATTTTTAGATGAATTAACTCATTCGGGGACAGTAGACTTTATTTTAGAAAATCCCAAAGGAACATTGGTTTTATCTACCCAAGAACAATATCTTGCTAATGATAATATTTCTGAAATCATTGGTGGAAGATTTAAAATATTAGGCAAGGTTATAAAAATTTGCAAAACAAGCGAAGAAAGCATAAATTTATTACGAAAGACATCTCTTTATCTATTAGATAAAAAGAGCTTAGATGAGTTCCTACAGTTATTTAATGCAGATGAGTTGAAACAATTTAACTTACCAAATATTAAATTTGAAATTTCGGGTCCCTCCGCTATTGTTATCCCCGTCGCTATTTACGCATAATATAACGACTTTTTGTTACGCAATACAACGCCATTTTTGACAGCAGACATATAAAACCCTTGCTCCGTCATTTCAGCGCCCGCAAAGCCGCATAAATCAAGGACAAAATAACCCCTACTGCGTAACAATCCCCATAATAAATTGAGGGCGAAAGCAGTCTGCTGATTTCGCCCTCTTGACTGCCTAACAGCAAAGACAGGAAAAACTGTCAAGGGCGCGTAGCGCAAAGTTTACCCTTGACAGCTTTTCCTGTCTTTGCTACTTCCTATCGGTCGAAGCGGAATTTCAATATGGCTTCAACCAGTTTTGTTTTTAATCTGTCCTGTGTATCGTCATTGATATACCCCTTATACATAGACAGGTATTTGATGTGTGCGGTGTAGTGCCGCAATACCGCGTCTACCGCTTCCGGTTCTCCGGCTACGGCTCGTTCGATTACCTCAAAAGGTATCAGTTTCTTGTTCCTCATGTTCCAATCTCTCCCATTCTTTCCGTAACTGTTTCAGTGCAACATTTCTCCGACTGTTTATCGTACTTCTGCAACGCCCGTACAATCTGCCGATAGCTTCATCACGATAACCAACAAAGTAATACAATAGCAGGACTTCCTGTCGTAACTGCGGCAATCTCGATAATGCCTTTGCTAACCGTTCATCATCAACGACAACTTCCTTTCCAAACACAAGAAATACAGTCGGCTTATCCTGCTTTTCAAAATAGCTGTCCATAGCAGACGGTTCAAAATATCGTTCTGACATCAGATAGTCAAGGGATATTTCCCGTTCCTCTTTCCGCTTCAAATCCCGCCATGCGTTGATTGCTTCATGGCGCAGGACAATCTTGCAGAACGCATTAAACGCATATTCGATATGTTCCATGAACTGTTCAGAATATCTCATCTTCTCTCACCCCCTTTCTTCCCAGTAGGGGGCTATTACAACAAAAACTCCATGCAGAATATATCCACATTGCTTCTTGGTAATATGAGTTATTAAGACATACTAAATGATATGTGTATTCATATCCATAGGC
>BLLT01000499.1 GCA_011958945.1 Lachnospiraceae bacterium
GGTAAGATTTTTTGAAGGAGGATGATTATTATGGCAATTTCAGGAGTAACGGATTACACGAACACTTATGCAGCAGACAGGGCAAATGGGAGCAGTTCCCTTAATGGGGATTCGCAGGCTTATCTTAATAGTCTGAAAGAGAAATACCCGGATGTGAACATAACGGTTGCGGATTTCAAAAACGGAAAACAGGAAGATGCCTATATGCTTGGGAGCAGGGGTTATAACAACATAGCGGTTTCCTCCAGTATTGTGGAGAAGATGGCGAAAGACCCGGCAGCGGCGGCAAAGTATGAGAAAGTCTTTGCAGAAATGTCCGGCAATTCGGAGCGGATTGAGAAGTTCGCAAGAGAGAACAATGATGAGATACTCAGTGCAGGAGCCCTTATTGACAAGAATGGGAAAGTGTCTTACTGGATGGTCGGCAGGAGCAAGGACACGATGGAGAACCCCGGCACGGTCTATAAGGAAAAGGTACAGAAGCAGATAGCGGAAAAACGTGCGAAGAAGAAAGAGGAAGAAGCCTTAAAGGAGAAGAAGCTGGCAAAGGCTGAATCCGTGGAAAAACTGATGGAACAGATAAAGGTGGGAACAAGCCAGCCTGTAAAAGTGCAGGAAGAAGGCAAGGGCGCACAGTTGGATTTGACCATATAGAAGGAGGGATTTTATCATGCGTATAGGAAATAACAGCCAGGGAATCTGGCAGCTTTTATCAAGGATGAACGGCGGCAAAGCAAACACGAATATGCCTTTCGCCGGGGCAAGGCGTTCCAGTGCGGGCGGGAAGAATACGCTGGAAGACCAGCTTACCGGACATAGGAAAAATTCTTATGGTGTGGAAGGGATGTGCGTTACCAACAATCCCAATGCGAGGAAGATTATCAAGGTATCTGATGAGATGAAGCAGCGCGTTTTTAACAGCGTGAAGGATGCGTATTATAAATACAATGGAATGTCCGGTGACAATGAGGCAGAGTGGGAAGAAATGGCCCAGGCAAAAAACAATTATTATAAGACATTAAAGAAGGAAGACCGGGTAGCTGCGGCATGGACTTTAGGGCAGTTGGAAATAAGCATTGGGAGGAAGGTAGCCAATGCCGTGAAAGAAAAGGTACCCGGCTGGACGCATGGCAAGCCGATTCCGTCTGATGTGCTGGATGAGATTTTTGCAGATGAGAGCATTACGTCAATGGTATCTGGGAAATCTGGCACGGTGGAAGGGTTGGATATACAGGTATAATCTATACACCTTATTCCGCAGAGGCGCATAATGCTTTGCCTCTACGGTCTGCCCGGAGGCGAGGGCGCGGCTCTGAATGGGAAAGCAGCGAAGGGAGGGGTGGCAGGGGAAGTTAGGCAGTATATTTATCCCCAGCGTTCTTGCAGATTAAGTGTTGTTTTGGAGGAACCTAAATGAATATGCTTTATGAAAAATATAAAAATTTGAAGATAGACGGTAGTTGGATTGGTTTAGAACTTGGAGGAGGAATGCCGTGTTTTTGCACACCTATTGGAGCTGAAATTATTGGTTGGGATAATGGCATACACTACTGCTTTATTGAAGGTTTTGGAGATATGGTTTTCTGCGTTAATCCAGAAACTTGTTGCGATTACTTTGTCTATCCCATTGCCCGTAATTTTTGCGATTTCTTAGGGCTGATACTCGCCACTGGTGGTACAAATACTCTGCAACAGATTATTTGGTGGGACAAGAAAATGTTTGATGATTTTGTTAATTGTCCAGAAGAACAGGAATATAAAGCTCGGCCCGAAGTAAAAAGCGTTTTGGATACAATTCGCAAAGGGATGGATGTAGCATTGATAGATACCCCGTTTGAGTATATCAAAGATTTGCAAAGCAAATTCCCTTATGAGCAAATTTCATTTACAAATGAGTATTATGATATTTTAGGAATTGAGTGCCCTGATGGAACAGTGCCAGAAGATTGAGAGAGTAACAAGATTTGGAATATATTTTCCAATAAGGTCACAGCCCGACAAGGCAGGTATCCCCTATGTTCCGACAGATTGGGGAATTAAAAACAGATTTTGGAAGAGGTATCATATGAAAAAGAACATTATTTTATGGATGG
>BLLT01000500.1 GCA_011958945.1 Lachnospiraceae bacterium
ACACCAATCGGTGTGGGAAGTTTGAGTTTATAATAGTAAAAAATCAGAGAGGAAGGAAGATATAATATGAATGTAAATGCAATTCGTTCAGATGGTATTTATGAAAAAATTATGTTAGCATCCGATGACAAGAAGGATGACATTTATCGGTATGAACTGATGATGCCATTTGAGAGAAAATGGGCTTGTTACAATGTTCCCATGAAAGCGAAAGTGCCCGGTGGGTATGATGTTATTATGGCAAGTAGTCGGCTTGGACACATTGAACCAACTAAAGTAGACGAAACACAAAAACGAAATATTCTGCTAATTTCAGACGATGCACTCTGGGAAAAATGTGAGACGGCAATTAGGAGATCCTTAAACTGTTTTATCCAGCATGGAATTGATTTACCTATTAAGGAGTATCGGTTTACTATATTGCTTGCAAATGCTGAAAGCCCCTACATCATAATGAATGAAGGATATTGTGGTGACGGTGGTATACCGGGATATATTTTTTCATGGCTGATTCCAAACGAATACACACTGGAACATCTTCCGGTAGCTTTGGCACATGAAACAAATCATAATATTCGCTTTCAGTTTATTGAATGGAAGAATGACATTACGCTTGGAGAGATGATGATTAGCGAGGGATTGGCAGAAAATTTTGCAACTTTTTTATATGGCGAAGATAAGGCAGGCCCTTGGGTGTACAAAACGGATATGGAAACTTTGAACGAATATATCAAACCTATTATTCAAGACGGACTAAATGTTCAAGGGTTTGAAAATCTTAATGCTTATCTTTATGGTGACGAACTGGCTAAATTACAAAATTTTCCGCAAGTAGGTTTACCTTATTGCGCTGGATATGCCTGCGGCTATCATTTAGTAAAGCATTACTTGAAAAAAACTGGTAAAAGTATAATTGAAGCGACACTTTTACCTGCAAAAGAAATTTTAGATGCTGCGGAGGATTTTTGGAATGAATAAAAAACTTATGTCTGTCCACGAAGTTGCTGAATTGACTGGTATCACTGCCCGTACACTTCACTATTATGATGAAATTGGGCTTTTGAAACCTACAAAAGTAACTGAAGCGGGCTATCGAATGTATGACGATAAAGCACTTAGCCGTTTGCAAAATATTTTGTTGTTTCGTGAATTAGAGTTTCCTTTAAAAGAAATCAAAGAAATTCTTAACAGCCCTAATTTTGACCCATCAGAAGTAATTGCGCAGCAAATTGAGTTGTTAGAATTGCAGTATAAACACATAGGGGAACTTATTACCTTTACCCGTGAAATTCAAAAAAAAGGAGTAACAGCAATGAATTTTGATGTTTTCGACAAGAGTGAAATTGAAAAGTATGAGGCGGAAGTAAAAGCAAAATGGGGTAATACCAAAGCATATCAAGAGTACAAGCAAAAAGACATTCCCCGAAATGGAAGTAATTATAGCAAGATTGCAAACGAGTTGTTGACAATGTTTTCTGAATTAGGAGAATTAAAACATTTAAATCCTAGTGCTGATGAAGTACAAAACAAAATCGCTGCATTACAGAAGTTTATAACTGATAACTACTATGTATGTACCAATGAAATTCTTGGTGGATTGGGTGAGATGTATGTATGTGATGAACGTTTTAGAAGCAATATTGACAAAGCAGGCGGTGATGGAACTGCTGATTTTGTCAAACAGGCTATTGTTGTATATTGCAGTAAAAGAAAGGTGTAATTGATTGTGACTGAATGGATACGTTGTCCTGTTTGCGGAAATAAGACTCATGGCAAAATTAGAGAAGATACGATTTTGAAAAACTATCCTCTCTATTGCCCAAAAAGACTTAACAGATACTCTCCAGACCTGTTTTAAAGTTTGGAGGGTTTTTTATGTTCTTTTTTCGGGCAGTAATCTATCTGCTTCTCACTATGAAACTTTTGAATTTCGGCGGACTTCCTTTTTTCTGTAACCTGAAACTGTCGGGAACGCAGTGCCATATCTGCGGTAGGGCTTGGCCCGGATGATAAAAAGCATGTGGGAAAGTATTCTTTGCGGATGACACCTTCCGCCTGATCTTCAT
>BLLT01000501.1 GCA_011958945.1 Lachnospiraceae bacterium
TTTCTTTTCCAGCCCATCCCCTTCCTTCCATCCTGTTTCATCTCTTCTTTCAAAACTATGTTCCGCAACTGCATATCCCCCAAATCCCCATATTACATACCCGATTCTATATTGCTTGCCATTTTTATAGATTTTATATATCTGTACTGTTTCATAATAGTCTCTCGGCCGAAATCCTCCATAATAATAATCAACTTCTACCTCCATTCTATCATCAGCATTGATATATCGTTCCAATAACTCAGGGGAATACTGTCCCAATGGCTCATCTGTCGGTAAGTCCTTTTCATCAAAACCATATGGTGGACAGCGCCATCTTTTTATATCCAGCATATAGATAATCATATTCATTTCATATTCTTTTGCTCTTTGATGACTTAATTCCTCTTCTTTTCTTTCTTCATCATTCAGTTCCATCGCATAAGACCTCTCCCCATACATCATCATTGCAAAGAATATCATCATACATAAAACACTTATCTTTTTTATATACTCTCTATTCAATTTCCAGCCTCCAAATCCCATTTTGTTTTATTATATCCGAGATAAAACCCCCTTACATAATTTCCTTTTCCGAAGTCCTGACAAACCTCTCCATAGGGTTTTCAGGGGATGCTTCCTGGTAAAAAATCACCTCATATTTCTTCTTTATTTTCCCATCCGGCTTCATTTGACATTCCACCAGCATACGGATATCCTTTGTTCCATCTCCGTCCTGGTCTTCATAGTCCAGTTCCAGGAGATTTACATCTTTTAGGCCGCCACTTTCCAAATATTCCTTTTGTAACTTAACATACACTTCCGGCATTTTTTGCTTTTCTATCTCTTCTGTCCAATAATCCAAGACATATACCGCTATCTGCTTATTTGGGAATCCATTTTCACCGCTTTCCCGAAATACTTTTATACTTTGTACATCCCGTTCCGCGTTAACATAAAAAGTCTCCCACAGCATTTCTTTCTCGAAAAACAAAGAACGGGAATCCGCTTTGGCCAGCATCCGGTTTTCTTTCCGCTCAATATATTCCTCTATCCCTTTTTCAGGCTCTTCGATTCCCTTTGAACCTTCTTTGCCAAAATTATCCTCTATTTCTTTTAAAATATTATCTATTTTCCGGTTATCATTTTCTTCTGTAGAAAGGCTTTCCGCAATTTTTTCTATCCATTCCGCCGTATGGTTGTTTTCAAAATGGAAACTTCCCTCTTCCTGCAAGCCTACCATACAATAAATATCCGGCAAATAATATGCGGCTCCTGCCGACCGATGTTCCCCCAATAGCAGGATGATATCTTCCTCCCCATTTCCATCCACATCCACAATTTTCATATCATAAAATTCATCCAGGCTTTTGGCATCCATCCTTTCGTCCGCCTGAAAAATAACCTCGCTTCTTTTTTCACCATAATCCATAAAAATACCGCAATATGAGCCCATTGTTTTTATCCTGCATCTGGCCAGGTAGAGTTCGCCGATACTGCCGTCCACCTGTAAGCTATAGGTATCAATTAATTTGATATTATCTTCATTTCCCATCTCATGCCGCTCTATTAATTCCTCAAATATGTATTTTGTGACCATTTCCTGCCTCTTTTCCAATTGCAGGCAGTCATTCGCCGCCATCGCTCCCCATTGCCCTGACAACAGATTTTCCTCCTGTTCCACCACTTCCGGCTGCTCTTTTAGCTTGTCCTCCTTGGAAAATTCCATTTCTTTTTTTAGGTTCTCAATTTCTTGGTTTTTTGTTTTTATTTGGCGGTGAAAATTTAAGGCTAAAATAATAAGACCACAAAAAAATATCAGCAGGATATTTTTCCATTTAGGGTTATTCTTCATGTATTTTTCCTTATTTGTATCTAGCATAATACCTTATTCCTTCTTTTATACAAGAAAATATTTTTATATTTGCACTTTTCCCATCCTTTTTAAATATCCCATTATCACTGGATATCCTATTGAATGAATGTTCCCTGGAATGTGTTCATCCCTCTCTACCATATGCCCCCATCAATGTAATTTCCATATCATCTATCTGTCCGTCTTCCAATTGCATTTC